>NC_016604.1:4582670-4888182 GCF_000230895.2 Mycolicibacterium rhodesiae NBB3 | reverse complement strand
CTGGACTCCGACGACACCGCCGCCGACCTGGTGGCCGCCGCCATCAAGACCGGACACTCGCGCTTCCCGATCATCGAGGGCGACCTCGACGAAACCATCGGCATCGCGCACGTCAAGCAGGTGTTCGAGGTGCCGCCGGAACGACGGGCGTCCACTGCGCTGTCCGGCTTGGCGTTGCCCGTGGCTACGGTGCCGTCGACGCTCAACGGTGACGCCGTGATGACCCAGATCCGCGCCAACGGGCTGCAGACGGCTCTGGTCGTCGACGAATACGGCGGCACCGCGGGCATGGTCACCATGGAGGACCTGATCGAGGAGATCGTCGGCGACGTGCGCGACGAACACGATGTCGAACCGCCCGACGTGGTGCCCGCGGGCCGGGGCTGGCGGGTCTCGGGGCTGCTGCGGATCGACGAGGTCGCCGCCGCCACGGGTTTCCGTGCGCCCGAAGGGGATTACGAAACGATCGGCGGACTGGTGCTGGAAAAGCTGGGACACATTCCCGACGAGTCCGAGTCGGTGGAGCTGACGGCATTCGATCCCGACGGCGCCGCGATCGATGATCCGATCCGCTGGCTGGCGACCGTGGTTCGCATGGACGGTAGGCGCATCGATCTGCTCGAGCTGACCGAACTGGGCCGCGCCGGTGAGGGAGATGTGAGCTGATGGGCGGCGACATCTTCGGCGTGCTGCTGACCGTTCTGCTACTCGGCGCGAACGCGTTCTTCGTCGCCTCGGAGTTCGCACTGATCTCGGCACGCCGCGACCGGCTCGAAGCACTGGCCGAGCAGGGCAAGAAGAGTGCGGTCACCGTCATCCGGGCGGGAGAGAACCTGTCGCTGATGCTGGCCGGTGCGCAGCTGGGCATCACGATCTGCTCCATCCTGCTGGGCCGCGTCGGCGAACCGGCGGTCGCGCACCTGCTGGAGATGCCGTTCGGGTTGTTCGGCATCCCCGACTCCGTGCTGCATACCGTGTCGTTCTTCGTGGCGCTCGGCATCGTGGTGACGTTGCATGTGCTGCTCGGCGAGATGGTGCCGAAGAACATCGCGATCGCAGGTCCGGAGTCCTCGGCGATGCTGCTCATTCCGACATATCTGGTGTGGATTCGCATCGCCCGGCCGTTCATCGCCTTCTACAACTGGTGCGCCAACATCACACTGCGGTCGTTCAGGGTCGAACCGAAGGACGAGCTCGACGTCGCGGTCTCCACGGTCGAGCTGTCCGAAATGATCGCTGAATCACGGTCTGAGGGCCTGCTCGACCAGGAGGAACACACGAGGCTGACGCGCGCGCTGCAGATCCGCGATCGCGTCGCCAAGGACGTCGCGGTGCCGCTCAGTGAGATCCGCGCCGTGCCGGTGGCACGCGAGGGATCCGGCCCCACGCTGCGTGCGATCGAAGAGGCGCTCGCCGAGACGGGGTACTCACGGTTCCCTGTCAGCGGCCCCTCCGGCGATTTCGTCGGATACCTGCACATCAAAGACGTGTTGCCGCTGGTCCACGATCCGTCCAACGACCAGGCCGTGCTGGACGCGTCCATGGTGCGTCCGCTGCCTCGGGTGCCGGCCTCGATGTCGCTGCCCGACGCGCTGTCCAGGCTGCGCCGGGAAAACGCTCACCTGGCAGTCATCACGGCGACCGACGGGAGCGTGTCGGCGATGGTGGCGCTGGAGGACCTGGTCGAGGACCTCGTCGGCACCGTGCGTGACGGGACTCACCGTGTGTGAGGCTGAGCACAGCGGCGTCACCGAGGTCGTACTCGACGAGCGTGAATGGACCCTTCGGGAGCAGTGCCACCGCGACCGGGTCGACAACTTCCTGCGGTCCTTCCGGGCACCGGCCGGGCAGTCCCATCCCGTGTGGGATTTCCTCTTCACGTACTACAGCCTCCGTCCCCGCCAGCTGCGGACATGGCACCCGGGATTCGGCGTGGCGCTGGCCGGGGATGCGGGGGCGGCTTATCTGGGTCGTAGCGGCTACGGACCTGCGCCGGCCGGGGTGGGCGTCACCCGTGATTTCCTGAGCGGCCGCGCCGACACCGTGCGGTTCATCGCTGGGCTGATGCGTGCGACCGCGTCGCGGCCGGCGCGACTCAACTGCTTCGGACTGCACGAGTGGGCGATGGTCTACCGGTCGCCGACCGTGCGCCACGACCAGGTCCCGCTGCGCCTGGGCACCGCGGGCACCGATGCGGTTGTCGAGTCGATGCCGTTGCGGTGTAGCCATTTCGATGCATTTCGGTTTTTCACGGAGCCGGCGACCGAACTCAACAGCGAGCAGCTGACCCGGGACGGTCAGGTCGGTGCGGAACAACCCGGTTGCGTCCACGCGGCCATGGATTGCTACAAATTCGCCTACAAGCTGGGTCCCCTGGTCGGTTCGGCGCTGGTGATGGACAGCCTCGAGCTCGCCGCACGGGCGCGTGAACTCGACATGCGCGCCAGCCCGTACGACCTGCGTGGATACGGCTTCGATCCGATAGCCATCGAGACGCCGGCGGGACGTGCCGAGTACGTCCGGGTCCAGCAGCACATTGCCGAGCTGGCCGCGCCGCTGCGGGAACGCTTGGCCGATCACTGTGAGCGGCTGCTCGCCACGCTGGACCGCGCATCGGCTGACGCGGTGGACCGCGCATCGGCTGACGCGGTGGACCGCGCATCGGCTGAAGCGGTGCACGCGGAATAGCTGCCATTACCCGCGGGTAAGCTGGCTCGACGGCACTGCGTTCGAATGCGCCTTTCAGGCGAGGGAGGAAATATGATCGACGAGCGAGCAGCGGAGGCGAATCGCGCATGACCGAACGCGTGGAGGCGGGCAACCTGCGTGTTGCCCAGGTGCTGTACGACTTCGTCAACAATGAGGCACTTCCCGGCACCGGCCTCGATCCCGACACCTTCTGGTCGGGTGTGGACAAGGTCGTCGCAGATCTGACTCCGAAGAACCAGGAACTGCTCGCCAAGCGCGACGATCTGCAGGCCCGCATCGACAGGTGGCACCGTCAACGGGTCATCGAGCCGATCGACGCCGAGGCTTACCGGCAGTTTCTGACCGAGATCGGGTACCTGCTGCCCGAACCCGACGACTTCACCATCACCACGGCTGGCGTCGACGACGAGATCACCACGACCGCGGGTCCGCAGCTCGTCGTCCCCATCCTCAACGCGCGCTTCGCGCTCAACGCCGCGAACGCACGCTGGGGCTCCCTGTATGACGCGCTCTACGGCACCGACGTCATCTCCGAGGACGATGGCGCCGAAAAGGGCACCAGCTACAACCGGGTCCGCGGCGACAAGGTCATCGCGTACGCGCGTCGCTTCCTCGACGGCGCCGCTCCGCTCGCCACCGGCGCGTGGAACGACGCGACCGGCATCAAGATCGACGATGGACAACTGGTCGTCACGCTGGGCGACGGGCAGTCCACCGGGCTGAAGACACCGGAGCAGTTCGTCGGCTATACCGGCGAACTCGGCTCGCCGTCCTGGTCGGTGCTGCTGCGGAACCACGGTCTGCACATCGAGATCCTGATCGACCCCGACTCCCCCGTCGGCGCCACCGATCCAGCAGGAATCAAGGACGTCGTCCTGGAGTCCGCGATCACCACGATCATGGACTTCGAGGACTCGGTGGCCGCCGTCGACGCCGACGACAAGGTGCTCGGCTACCGCAACTGGTTGGGCCTGAACCGCGGCGACCTCTCCGAAGAGGTGGCCAAGGGCGGCAAGTCCTTCACCCGTGTGCTCAACGACGACCGTGCCTACACCACCCCTGACGGTGAGGGCGAGCTGACTCTTCCCGGACGCAGCCTGCTGTTCGTGCGCAACGTCGGTCACCTGATGACCAACGACGCGATCGTCGACAGCGAAGGCAACGAGATTCCCGAGGGCATCCAGGACGCGCTGTTCACCAGCTTGATCGCGATCCACGGCTTGAAGGCCGACGACGACAACGGCCCGAAGGTCAACAGCCGCACCGGGTCGATCTACATCGTGAAGCCCAAGATGCATGGACCCGAAGAGGTCGCGTTCACCGTCGAGCTGTTCAGCCGCGTCGAGGACGTGCTCGGCCTGCCGCCGAACACCATCAAGGTCGGCATCATGGACGAGGAGCGACGGACCACCCTGAACCTCAAGGCCTGCATCAAGGCGGCAGCTGACCGGGTGGTGTTCATCAACACCGGCTTCCTGGACCGCACCGGCGACGAGATCCACACGTCGATGGAGGCGGGTCCGATGATCCGCAAGGGCGCCATGAAGAAGCAGCCGTGGATCCTGGCCTACGAGGATCAGAACGTCGACGTCGGTTTGGCGACCGGGTTCTCCGGGCGCGCGCAGATCGGCAAAGGCATGTGGGCTATGACCGATCTGATGGCCGACATGGTCGAGCAGAAGATCGGTCAGCCCAAGGCCGGCGCCACGACGGCATGGGTGCCATCACCGACGGCGGCGACGCTGCACGCCATGCACTATCACGAGGTCGACGTGTACGCGGTTCAGAAGGAGCTGGAGGGCAAGACCCGGACCACGGTCGAGGAGTTGCTCACCATCCCGTTGGCCAAGGAACTCGCGTGGGCGCCGGAAGAGATCCGTGAAGAGGTCGACAACAATTGCCAGTCGATCCTCGGCTACGTGGTGCGTTGGATCGACGCAGGCGTCGGCTGCTCTAAGGTGCCCGACATCCACAACGTCGCGCTGATGGAAGACCGTGCCACCCTGCGTATCTCGAGCCAGCTGCTGGCGAACTGGCTGCGCCACGGTGTGATCACCGAGGACGACGTCAAAGCCAGCCTGCGTCGCATGGCCGCGGTGGTCGACCAGCAGAACGAAAAGGATCCCGAGTTCCGGCCCATGGCGCCGGATCCGGACGCCAGCGTGGCGTTCACCGCCGCGCAGGAACTGATCCTGGCCGGCGCCGCGCAACCGAGCGGCTACACCGAGCCGATCCTGCATCGCAAGCGTCGCGAGTTCAAGGCCGCAAACAACGGTGGTTGATCCGATGACCCGTCGACGTAGCGAGCACAAGGGCTTCCGTGGGCAGGCATAGCATCCCCGATCCGGACGAATCGGCCGGCGACGAGCAGCACGAGGATCCGGAGACCACGCGATTCGGCCAAGCCGACGAACCCGAATCCGACTACGGCACCGAGGAGTTCGACGAGCCCGGCTATCGCACCTCGGACCACGAGAGCCGCGATTTCGCGGGGTTCGACCTCCAACGGGTGGGGTCGTCGTCGACGCCCCCACCGCCCAGCCGTCCGCGTTCGGGTCCGCAACACGGCGGTGACTGGGACGGCGGCGAATGGACGGGTAGCCACCGCGCCGTGACGCCTGGGAGGCGCGGCGTCAGCATCGGCGTGATCGCCGCCCTGGTGACGGTCATCATCGTGGTCGGTGCGGTGATTGTGTGGCGCTTCTTCGGTGATGCGTTGTCCACGCGCAGCGATGCCGCCGCCGCCCGGTGCGTGAACGGTGAACTCGCCGTTCCCGTGGTTGCCGACCCATCCATCGCCGAACAGCTGAAACCGTTGGCGGAGCGCTACAACCAGGAGGCTGACCCGGTAGGCGATCGCTGCGTCAAGGTCGGCGTCACGCCTGCAGACTCCGATCAGGTGGTCAACGGTTTCATCGGTAAGTGGCCCGCCGAACTCGGCGAGCGGCCCGCCCTGTGGATCCCTGCGAGCTCGGTCTCGGCGGCCCGGCTCGAGGCCAGCGCCGGCGAGAAGACGATCAGCGACAGCCGATCGTTGGTCACCTCACCCGTCCTGCTGGCGATTCGGCCACAACTCAAACCCGCTCTGGCTCAGCAGAACTGGGCGGCGCTGCCGTCGCTGCAGACCAACCCAACGGCGTTGGACGGTCTGGGGCTGCAAGGCTGGGGTTCGTTGCGCCTGGCGCTGCCGATGTCCGGCGACAGCGATGCGTCCTATCTCGCCGCGGAGGCGGTGGCCGCCGAGTCCGCGCCGGCAGGCGAACCGCCCAGCGCCGGTATCGGCGCGGTCAACTCGCTGGTGTCGGGCCAACCCAAGCTCGCCGACAAGAAGGCGTCGACGGCCATGGATGCGCTGCTGAACGCCGACGACCCCGCGGATGCACCCGTGCACGCGGTCGTCATCACCGAGCAGCAACTCTTCCAACGCGGCACGACGCTGCCGGACGCGAAGGACGTCGTGACGTCGTGGCTGCCGCCCGGCCCGGCGGCGGTGGCGGACTATCCGACAGCGCTGTTGGCCGGCGACTGGCTGTCCCAGGAGCAGGTGGCCGCGGCCAGCGAGTTCGCGCGCTTCATGCGGAAGCCCGAACAGCTTGCCGAACTGACGAAGGCGGGCTTCCGCACCCAGGGCGGCACCCCGCCGCAGAGCGATGTCACCGACTTCGCACCGCTCGCGGCTCCACTGTCGATCGGCGACAACGGCGTGCGGGTCTCGCTAGCCGACTCGCTGACCGCTCCTGCGGAGAGCCCCGCGGTGACGATCATGCTCGACCAGTCGATGCCCGCCGTCGAGGGCGGAAAATCACGGCTGGCCAACGTGGCAGCTGCACTCGACGCCCGCTTGCAGGCGCTTCCCCCGAACTCCGCGGTCGGCCTGTGGACCTTTGACGGCGTCCAGGGCCGGTCTGAGGTACCGATGGGCCCGCTGTCGGATCAGCTCAACGGCACCCCCAGGTCGGCTACGCTGACCTCCGAGCTGAGCGGACAGACCGCTTCGAGCGGCGGCGCCGTCTCGTTCACCACCCTGCGTTTGGTCTACGAACAGGCGAAGGCGAGTTATCGTCAGGGTCAGAACAATTCGATTTTGCTCATCACCACGGGCCCGCACACCGACCAGTCGTTGAACGGTCCGGGGCTCGAAGATTACATCCGCGGCGCCTTCGATCCGGCCCGTCCGGTCGCGGTGAACGTGATCGACTTCGGTCAGGACGCCGACCGCCCCACCTGGGAGGCGGTGACAGCGGCCAGTCGCGGCAAGTACCAGAACGTGGCCAGCTCGGAGGGCCCGGAGTTGACGTCGGCGATCGCAGGCTTCCTCGGCTAGTCCGCCGACAGCAGGTTCAGCGCAGAGCGGGTGAACTCTTCGGGCACCTCCACCTGCGGATAATGGCCGACGCCGGGAAGCTCGACAACGGTTGCGGCGGGCCGTAGCTCGCGCAGTCCGTCGAGCACGTTCGTGGTCGCGACGGGATCGTCGAGCGCCCACAGAAAACTCAGCGGCTTGGGCCAGTCCCGCACGGCGCCGTGCCATCGCGAGGCATAGCTGACCCGTTCGTTGAGGTAATAGATGAGCAGATGCGCGATGCGGTGACCGTCGTTGTTCGACCACAGCGCCCACTGCGCCTGCCCCTCCTCATCGGAAAGCGGATGGCCGACACTGAACAGCTTTCCGAACTCGCGAACGAATGACGAACCGTTCGACATCCGCGACAAGAGCGGCCCCAGCGGACTGCGCAGCAGCTTCTGCGCGGGCCGCAGGCTGGCACGGCTCAAGATCACGCTGCCGTTGCCGATCACCGCACGTTGCAGCTCGAACGGCAACTGCCCCTGCGTATCTCGGGCCAGCAGTTCGGTCGCGACCGAGGTGCCCATATCGTGGGCGATCAACTCCACCGGCCCTGCTGTCGTGTCCGCGACCACCGCCGCCACGATGTCGGCCTGCTCCAGCAGGCTGTAGCGATGCGGACGCGGCTTGTCCGAGAGCCCGAAGCCGAGGAAGTCCAGCGTCACCCAGGCGCGTTCGCCGAGGTGCGGCACCACCTGGCGGTAGTCGTAGGAGCTCGACGGATACCCGTGCAGCAACAGAATCGTCGGCCCCGCGCCGGACGACGAACGGACGAACACCCGACCGGCGGACGTGGGAAAGAACGTGCCGCCGTCGCGCCACTCTGCCACGCTTGGGGGTAACACGTGAGGAACCGTAATCAATACCGTTGGCGGAAGGGTCGAAATTGCCCAGTGAGTTCACGCCCGACCCGCAGCTGTACCCGTTCACGTCCCGGTGGTTCGACAGTTCGCGCGGTCGTGTGCACTACATCGATGAGGGCACCGGGCCGGTGATCGTGTTCTTCCACGGCAATCCGACGTGGAGTTTCCTCTACCGCAACATCATCGCCGCACTACGTGATCGGTTCCGGTGCATCGCCCCCGACTACCTCGGCTTCGGTCTTTCCGAACGTCCGTCGGGTTTCGGCTACCGGATCGAGGAGCACGCCTCGGTGATAGGCGAATTCGTCGATCACCTCGAACTCGACCAGTATCTGAGCATGGGCCAGGACTGGGGCGGTCCGATCAGCATGGCCGTCGGCACCGACCGTGCCGAGCGGGTTCGCGGAGTGGTGCTCGGCAACACGTGGTTCTGGCCGACGGCGGACCTGCCGACCAAGATGTTCAGCGCAGTCATGGGCAGTCCGCCGATGCAGTGGGCGATCACCCAGCGAAACTTCTTCGTGGAGAGGCTGATTCCGGCCGGCACCGCTACGCGGCTGGACGAGGCCGTGATGGTGCATTACCGCGGGGTCCAGCCCAGCCCGCGGGACCGTGCCGGGGTGGCCCGCATGCCGAAGGAGATTCTTGCGGCCCGTCCGCTTCTCGAACGGCTCGCGGACGATGTCCCCGCCAAGCTGGGATCCAAACCCGCGCTGCTGGTGTGGGGCATGAAGGACTTCGCCTTTCGGCCGGGGCCCAACCTCCCGCGGATGCGCGCCGCGTTCGGCGACCACGTCGTCGTCGAGCTGCCGAACGCCAGCCACTTCATCCAGGAGGACGCTCCCGGGCAGATCGCCGAGGCGATCATCAACCGCTTCGGCTGACCCGTCAGCTCCGCCGAAAGTGGGTTACCAGCACACCTCAAGGCCTGGAACTGTGCATCGATCCCCCATTCGGCGAAGCGTTGCTTACGCGAATGCCTCCACCGGTGGGCACGAGCACATCAGGTTGCGATCGCCGTACGCACCGTCGATGCGACGCACCGGCGGCCACACCTTCGGGCGGAACGCCTTGCCAAGCGGATACGCGGCCTGCTCGCGGGTGTAGGGATGATCCCAGTCCGACACCAGCAGGCATTCCGCGGTGTGCGGAGCGCCACGCAACGGGTTGTCGTCGGTCGGCCAGGTGCCCGCGGCGACAGCGTCGATCTCGCCGCGGATCGCGATCATCGCCTCGCAGAACGCGTCGACCTCGGCCAGGCTCTCACTTTCCGTCGGTTCGACCATCAGCGTGCCCGCCACCGGAAAGCTCATCGTCGGTGCGTGGAAGCCGTAGTCCGCCAGGCGTTTTGCCACATCATCGACGGTGACACCGGTCTCCTTGGTGATGACTCGCAAATCGAGGATGCACTCGTGGGCGACCATGCCGTTCTCGCCGGTGTAGAGCACGGGATAGTGCTCACCCAGCCGGCGGGCGATGTAGTTGGCCGACGCGATCGCGGTCAGCGATGCCGCGCGCAGGCCGTCGGCGCCCATCATCCGGATGTAGGCCCAGCTGATCGGCAGAATCGACGCCGAGCCGTACGGGGCCGCCGATACCGCGTACTCGTCGGGCAATTCGTCGGCCAGCGGATGACCGGGCAGGAACTTCGCCAGATGCTCCCGCACCGCAACCGGTCCGACGCCGGGGCCACCCCCGCCGTGGGGAATGCAGAACGTCTTGTGCAGATTGAGGTGGCTGACGTCACCGCCGAACCGGCCCGGTCGGGCCAGGCCGACGAGAGCGTTGAGGTTCGCTCCGTCGACGTACACCTGACCGCCCACATCGTGCACGGCGGCGCAGATGTCGGCGATGTCGTGCTCGAACACACCGTGCGTCGACGGATAGGTGATCATCAACGCCGACAACCGATCCGCGTGTTCGTTCACCTTCGCACGCAGATCATCGAGGTCGACATCGCCATTCGCCCGGCATGCCACCACGACGACCCGCATCCCCACGAGCGCCGCCGATGCGGCATTGGTGCCGTGCGCGCTCGACGGGATGAGGCACACGTCCCGATCCGGCTGCCCACGCTCGGCGTGGTAGGCCTGGATCGCCAGCAGACCCGCGTACTCCCCCTGCGATCCGGCGTTGGGCTGGAGTGACACGGCGTCATACCCGGTGATTGCGGTCAGCCACGTCTCGAGGTCGGCGATCAGCTTGCGCAGCCCGGGTGTGTCCGACGCAGGGGCGAATGGATGCTGGCGCGCGAACTCGGGCCAGGTGATCGGCTCCATCTCGGCGGCCGCATTCAGCTTCATGGTGCACGATCCCAGCGGAATCATGCTGCGGTCCAACGCAATATCCTTGTCGGCGAGCGACCGCAGATAGCGCATCATCTCGGTCTCGGTGCGGTATCGCGTGAACGCGGGATGGGTCAGGAACTCCGACGTGCGGGTTGCGATGGCGGGTCCGTCGAACTCGCTACCGGCTGCGACTCCCCGGCCCGATGTCGCCGCCGGGGCGGCTCCTCGGCCCGATGTCGCCGCCGGGGCGGCTCCGAAGACCGACAGCACGGCCTCGACATGCTGCGCGGTGGTGGCCTCGTCGCAGGACACCGACACGTGGTCGTCGTCGACCTGCCAGATGTTCACACCGTTGGCCTTGGCCGCGTCGCGGATCTGCGCAGCCCCGCCCGGCACCCGGACCAACACCGTGTCGAAGAACTCGCGGTGGACGACCTCGACACCGCCGTCCACGAGTCCCGCGGCCAGTGCACGGGCATGTCCGTGGACCCGCCGCGCGATCGCGGCCAACCCGTCCGCACCGTGATAGCTCGCGTACATCGCGGCCATCACCGCGAGCAGCACCTGTGCGGTGCAGATATTGCTCGTCGCCTTGTCCCGGCGGATGTGCTGTTCACGGGTCTGCAACGCCAGTCGGTACGCCGGGGCGCCGTCTGCATCGAGGGAGACGCCGACCAGCCGCCCGGGCAGTTGCCTCGCGTGCTTGGCATGCACGGCAAGGTAACCGGCATGCGGTCCACCGAATCCCATTGGCACGCCGAATCTCTGGGTGCTGCCGAATGCGACGTCGGCTCCGGTCTCGCCGGGCGGGGTGATCAGTGTCATGGCGAGCAGGTCGGCACCGATCGCGACCAGTGCGCCACGCTCGTGCGCCTGCGTCACCACCTCGCTCCAGTCGGTGATGACGCCGCTGGCGCCTGGGGACTGGGCGATGACCCCGAAGAACTCGCCTTCGGGCAGGCCCTGCCGCAGGTCGGCGGTGACGATCTCGATGCCGAGCGGCTGTGCACGGGTCGCCAGCACGGCCGCGGTCTGCCGGTACACGTCCACGTCGACGACGAGTCGGTTTGACGAACCGCGCACCGCGCGGTGCATCAGGGTCATCGCCTCGGCGGCCGCGGTGCCCTCGTCGAGCATCGAGGCGTTGGCGACCTCGAGCCCGGTGAGGTCGCAGACCATGGTCTGGAAGTTCAGCAGCGCCTCCAGCCGGCCCTGGCTGATCTCCGGCTGATAGGGCGTGTAGGCGGTGTACCACGCCGGGTTCTCAAGTATGTTGCGGCGCAACACCGGTGGTGTGAGGGTGTCGAAATAGCCCTGCCCGATCATCGACACCGCCACGGTGTTCGCGTCGGCCAGCGCCCGCAGTTCTGTCAGCGCCTCGTCTTCGGTGGCCGCAGGTGGAAGCTGGTCCAGTCCGGGCGCCACCTGGTCTTCGGTCAGCGGATCGAGGATGCCCGCGGGTAGCGCCTTCTTGGCGAGCTCCTCGAGTGAACCGACCCCGATGGTCGCGAGCATGGTGGCGATCGCGTCGTCGTCAGGTCCGATATGACGTGCGGCGAAAGTGAAGTTCTCGGAGTCGGACACCGGGGATAGCTCCAGACGCGTGAAGGGTGACGAACCGTTGGGTTCCTCTCCCTCTGTCGTCGGTGCCTGAGAGATTCGGCGGCGAGCGCCTTTCCCCATGGGCGGGTAGACCTGGACCTACCACTTTCCAGAGGCATCGGGGCCATGCGCGGTCCTGGGTGCCTGAGAGGTTGACGGAGAGGTGTTGCTCCTTCGGCGTCCGTGGCTGGCGGCTACGGAACTCTCCCGCACAAGGGCGATGCGCCGCCGATTCTACCGGGATGCGACGTCAGACCGGCGAGCTGGGCCCACGCGCCGGCTCGCGCCCGATAACTAACCGATCTTGCGGTCGCGGTGCTTACGCCGGGACGCCAGTTCGTCCTCGGGCGCGGCGATGGATTCACCGCCGTCAGCGCGCTCACCTGGGAAGTCGGCGATCGCACCGGTCAGCTCGCGCATCGCGCCGGATACGGCGATGCCGAACACACCCTGGCCACCCTGCAGCAGGTCGACCACTTCTTCGGCCGAGGTGCACTCATAAACCGTGGTGCCATCGGAGAACAGCGTGATGTTGGCCAAATCGCGAACACCTCGCTGGCGCAGGTGATCGACGGCGACCCGGATGTTGTGCAGCGAGATCCCGGTGTCCAGCAGACGTTTGACGATCTTGAGGACCAGGATGTCCTTGAACGAATAGAGCCGCTGGCTGCCCGAACCCGCTGCGCTACGGATGGACGGCACCACAAGCGACGTCCGCGCCCAGTAGTCCAGCTGCCGGTATGTGATGCCGGCGATCTGGCAGGCACTGGGACCGCGATAGCCGACGAGTTCGTCGGGAACCGAGTCATCGGGGAAAAGACCCCCTTGAACGGGCGCGCTGGTCACCGTGATGGCCGATTCGACGGGATCGCTCTCAGAGGAGGAGAGATCGAACTCCTCTTGACGTGGCGTGTCTCCCACTTTCGAATCCTCTCGCCGGTCGATCTCGCGTCTATGACCTGCATGGCAGCACATTTGCCCAAGCTCGCAATGTGTCGAGCATACGCTTCCGTCGCCCCCGCGACTGCCCATCAGCAGGTCCGACCAACAAAGTATGGCTGCCCATTTGGAGGTTTGGAGAAACCCGCGCCGCGTGTCGAGGTCGACGAGACGCTTCCGTGACAAATCCCTACAGCAGGCGGACGTCGAAAACGGGTTACGTGGCCTTGAAGTCGTCCGGTGAGACCGAATCCAAGAACTCCTTGAACTTCTCGACCTCGTCCTCGCGCACCGCACCCGTGGCCTCGTCGTCGTTCTCGTCGGGGATCAGCAGCCCAGCCTCGGCCAGCACCGCCTCCTCGACATAGATCGGCACCCCGACACGCAAGGCGATCGCCACCGAATCCGACGGCCGCGCCGACACCTTGATATCGCGGTCGAAGATCAAATCCGCGTAAAACGTGCCCTCTTGGAGGTCGACGATGCGTACCTCCTTCAGCGAATGGCCAAGCGCGCCAATGACATCTCGAATCAAGTCGTGAGTCAGCGGCCGCGCCGGCTCGACGCCCTGCTGCTCCAGCGCGATGGCCGCCGCCTCCGACTGGCCGATCCAGATCGGCAGATAGCGGTCACCGTTGGATTCGCGCAGCAGCAAGACGGGCTGATTCTGGGGCTGCTCCACGCGGATGCCGACCACACGAACCTCGCCCATCTGTGTCCGCCCTTCGCCGTCAAGCCTGCAAAATACGAGTCTAATCCTCAGCGATCGAGTACGTCGCGCACCGCCGACTTGATGAGCGACGTGTGCAAGGTAATCGCCAGTGCGGCGACCTCGCGTGCCAGATCGTCGGCGCGATCCCGGGCCCCCGCCTTGCCCGCCTTGACCACGGGTCCCGCGATCTGTGCGATCAAATCCGACTGGCGGTCCGCCGCCGAGCGAAAAGCCCGTAGATGCCGCGGCTCGACGCCGTACTCGGCCAGCGCGCGAGCGCATTGAGCGATCAACACCGAATGTTCGTCGAAAAAGCCGGCCGGACCGGTGGTGATCACCCCTGCCTTGACCAGCGCAGTGAGAAGTTCGTCGTCCACGCCCGAGCGACGCCGCAGATCCTCGCGCGACAGGCGTACCTGGGTCGGCGCCACCGCCGACACTTCGCCCGCGGCCTCTGAGAACTCGGAAGACACCGTGACCAAACGCGGTACGCCGTAAGCGGATCCGCTTTGCGGCAGCTCACCGTCCGACTGCGCGTCCAGCTGGGCTTTGATGACCTTCAGCGGCAGATACTGATCACGCTGCGCGGTCAGAATGAACCGCAGACGAGCACAGTCGTAGGCGGTGAACCGCCGATACCCCGACGCGGTGCGCTCCGGTGTGACCAGTCCTTCGGCCTCCAAGAATCGAATCTTGGAAATGGTCACGTCCGGGAAGTCCGGTCGCAGCAGGTCGAGCACAGCCCCGATCGACATCCCAGACAGAGCGGGGGTGTCGGGCTGGCTCATTTACTCGGTGCGACTGCGCTCATCGGCGTCACGCTCTTCGCGCAAGCGCTCATCGGCGTCACGCTCTTCGCGCAAGCGCTCATCGGCGTCACGCTCTTCGCGCAAGCGCTCATCGGGCGTCTACCCGCCGCCGTTGTCGTCGCTTTTGGGCCCGGTGAGGAAGACCAGACGGAACTTGCCGATCTGCACTTCGTCGCCGTTGGCGAGTACCGCGGAGTCCACGGGTTCGCGGTTGACATACGTGCCGTTGAGACTGCCGACGTCGACGACCTGGAACTCACTGCCCTCAAGTCGGAACTCGGCGTGACGACGGCTCACGGTCACATCATCGAGGAAGATGTCGCTGTCGGGGTGCCGACCCGCCGACGTGGTGGGCTGGTCGAGCAGGAACCGGGATCCTGCGTTGGGCCCGCGCTTGACGACGAGCAGTGCCGAACCCACGGGCAGGCCTTCAACCCCCGTGACAGCTCCTTCAGCACCCGCCGAGGCCGGGGCGTCTAACTCGTTGAGGAAGTCCGCGCGGAAAACCGACGTCGTTTCCACGGTGAGATCGTCAGACGTCTGGTCCGCCCCAGAATTCTGATCCTTGTCCGTCACCCGCTGCTCCTCACTGGCCGCTGTGGCGTATCAGTCCAAACAGGCCAAACGCTGCGCCGAAATTCGCCTGGTGTCGACCGTACCGTGAGGTGGACGTCATTGTGTCCACCACCGCCGGATCCGCCTCTGGTTGATATCCGGTCTGCAGAACCCTAACAACCCGTCATTCGGACACGGTGGCGCGGTAGCCATCGGCGTCCAGGAGCTTGCCGAGACCGTCCGCCAGCGCACCCGCTTCGACCTGGAGGTCGAGCAGCCAACCGCCGCCGTAGGGATCGGAGTTGACCAGCTGCGGGTTTCCCTCCAGATCACCGTTGACCGCAACCACTTTCGCGCTGACGGGTGCGTAAAGGTCGGACACCGACTTCGTTGATTCCACCTCACCGAACGACTCGCCCGCCGCCACCTCGGCACCGACGTCGGGCAACTGCACGAAAACCACGTCGCCCAGCGCGGACTGGGCGTAGTCGGTGATACCGACGCGGACGGTGTCATCGCCGGTGCGCTGAACCCACTCGTGTTCCTCGGTGTAATACAGGTCGGCTCGGATTTCGCTCACGGCGCTCCTCGGTCTTCTCGCGGTTCACCGCGGCGGTCTTCTCGCGGTTCACCGCGGCGTTCTCATCTCACTTGACTGGCTGAGCGTATTGGCGAGGTTTCGGTTGCCGCAAGGCGGTGACGTCCACCCGGTCGGCCTGCTGCACCGTCATCGTGCCGCCGACCCGTTCGACGCTGTCCATCGCGCCGCCGGGAATGTTCATCGCCGCGGCCAGGGTCGGCGGATCGCCAATCGCCAGAACCGAATACGGCGGGTTGAGGGTGACGCTGTCGGAGACCAGCGCGCCGGGAGCACCGGCGACCCAGGTGTCCAGCCCCACCCGCACCGCCGAGCCGCCGCCGCGAATCTCCATGGCTTCGGCGCCGGCGTTGCGCAGCTCATTGATCACATCGAGCATCGTCTCGGCAGGCACGCCGGGGGTGGTGTCGGTGATGGTCAGCGTCACGCCCGGTCCCGTCGCGGGCACGGTGCCGATCAGAATCGACAGTGCGGCCAGCCGGGCCTGTGCGTTCTCGATCGCCGCCTGATCGCTGCTTCCGGACGCCTGAAGTTGCGCCAACGTGCGTTGCAGGTCGGCTACTTCGGTGTTCAGCGCGGCCTCACGTTGCTGCAACGAGTCCAGCAGAATCAGGAGATCGGCGGGGCGGGCGGTCTCCAGCGAATCGCCCGATTCGGTTTGGCGCACCTGGGTGATGATCGCCAGACCCAGCAACACACACAGCACCATCGCCAGAGCACCGAAGACGATCTGCGACCGGCCGCGCTGCAGGACACCTGCGATACCGCTGCGATGCAGGTCGCCGATTTCGGGGCGCGGCGCATCGGGCGGCAGTTCGTGGCGGCCGTGCTCGTCGGGCTCGGCCGGTGGTGGCGGCGACTCGTCGCTCACGGCTAAGTCACGCGCCGAACAGTCTGCGCCGCAAGGCAGCTGCGTTTCCGAAGATCCGGATGCCCAGCACGACGATGATGGCCGTTGACAGCTGGGTGCCGACACCGAGCTGGTCACCGAGATAGACGATCAGCGCCGCAACCAACACGTTGAACACGAAGGACACCACGAACACCTTCGAGTCGAAGATGCGTTCCAAGTAGGCCCGCAGCCCGCCGAACACGGCGTCGAGCGCGGCGACGACGGCGATCGGCAGGTACGGCTGGACGAACTCGGGCACCTCCGGGTGAAACACCAACCCCAACACGATGCCGATGACAAGTGCGGCGATTCCGATCATGTGTGTGGCTTCAATCTTTCGGTCACTGTCCAATCTCCCTGGCGAAGTTGACATCCCGCACAGGACTGGCCGGCAGGGTGAGTGCCTCGGATGTACTCACGTTGACTCCCACACCATAAGAGCCCTCGAGCAGCCGCAGACGTTGCACACCCGGACTGCGCTCGAAGACGTCCTGCACCGAGTGCGGCGGTCCGATCGCGAGGATGACGTAGGGGCTGCTGATCGGTTGATTGTCGACCAGGATGCCCCCGCCCGCCTGTCGGATGGTCACGTTCGGCCCTATTCGCACACCGCCGACCGAAACCGCCTCGGCGCCGCTGACCCACAGCGAGTTCACCACCTGTTGCAGGTCACGGTCGAGGATCACCTGTTGGCTTCCAGGCAGACGCTCCTTCGAGACGTCGCTGAGATCGGCCGACATCCCCGGATCCGTGACCGTGATCTGCAGGCCGGGTCCGATCACTGGGGTGGCTGCCGCGGCGAAATTCGCCTCGTCGAGCTTGCCCAGCAGCAGTTGACCGCGTACGTCCCCTTCGAGGCGCTGGCGCCGTTCGCTGTCCACCTGCTCCGCCAGGTCGTTTCGCCGGGCCGAAACGTCCGACACGTCGGCCTCCGCCGAGCGCACGCTGCCGGAGAGGACGTGCTGCTGCTCGCGCACACCGGGCGCGGTCGTCCGGGCCTGGGCGACTGCAGCGACGAATACCGTCGCGATCAGGACCGCACCTGCGATCTGCCACGCCCACGACTGCCACGACTTCCGCTGTTTTCCCTGCTCTTTCGCGTCGGCCGCCGCCTGATAGCCAGGGTCCAGATGGTCCGACAGCAGGGAACGCAGCAAGCCGGGCACCGGAATCAGGGTCGGCCTGTTCGCCTCATGGGCACGGCGGCCGGCTTCCGGGTCGTAGCCGCCGAGGGAGGTCATCTCACCACCTCCGGATCCTCAACGCGCTGCCCTGGGCATGCGGCGCATCACCATCGACACCTGGATCAGATACAGCACGCCCGACCATAGGTACATCGCCAGACCCCAGATCAAGAACGCCCACCCGCATGCGAGGACAACCCGGCTCCACAACGCATCCCACTGCCCGAGCAACACCAGGGGGAAGCCGGACATCAGCGCGAAGGTCGCTGCCTTACCGATATAGGTGACGGGCAGCGCGGTCAGCCCCCGGCTGCGCAACAAGGGCAGCGTGGCCGCGAGCACCACGTCGCGTCCGAGCAAGGTCAGCACGATCCACCAGGGCACCGACCCGTGAATGGCCAATGCGACGGGGACGACCACCATGTAGATGCGGTCGACGGCGGGGTCCAGTAGTTCCCCGAGTCGCGACGACTGATTGTCGACCAGTCGCGCGATCTTGCCGTCGGCCCAGTCCGAGAACCCACTGAACATGAGCACGGCCACCGCCCACGCGTTGGCATGCACGACCAGCAGCAGCCAGAGGAACACGGGCACCAAGACCAGGCGCAGCGCGCTGAGCACGTTGGGAACCGTCAGCACCCGAGATTCAGACGCTGGCGGCACCCCTGTCTGATGTCGCCGACTACGCGGCTCCTGCATGGCTAGAACCTAGCGGAATACCCCCGGCAGATTCAGCGCCGAGTCATCTGAGAGCGGGTTGTCGTGCACCATATATGTCCACGTGGAGGTCGGCCGGGCGAGCTTGGACAGGTCGATACCGGGCTCGTCCTCGATGGACGCGGCGGTGTCGAAAGTCTGTTGCGCGGCCTCGATCGCATCGGCGGCCAGCGAGGCGAATGCGTCGACGGCCATCCGGTGGAACTCATCGAGGGGGTTCTGCCTGCCGAGCGCCCGCAGGTGGATGCTCTCGCGAATGTCGGCCAGAAATGCCAGGTGGTCGGCCCATCCACGGTCCAGGTGATACAGCATGATCAGCCGGCAGATGTTCTCCAGCTTCTCCTCACCGATCTCCTCTGCCAGCGCCTCGTAGCGGTCGGGCGACAGCTCCCGCAGCTCGTCCCGCGCGGTCGGCCTGCGCAGCAGCGTGTTACGGCGCTCCACCAGGATGGCGCGCTGCTGGGCGATCAGCTGGTTGTAGCGCCACGTTTGGGAGTGCACCTCCAGCAGGTGCCCTTCGGCGATGCGCTGTGCGTGGTCGAGTTGGCTGGCTGCGCGGGGATTGACGACCCGACCGTCCTCGTCGGTCTGCATCGACAGCTTGCTCGCATCCAAATGAGCGGCGACGAGATCGTCTTCCCAACTGGAGAAGAACACCGACGATCCCGGGTCGCCCTGACGACCGGCGCGCCCGCGCAGCTGATTGTCCAGCCGTTGGGTCTTGTGACGTCCGGTGCCGATGACGTGCAGGCCGCCCAGGTCGGCGACCTTTTTCTTATGGACGGAGTGGTCGGCTTCGTCGGACCCGCCGAGCCGGATGTCGGTGCCGCGGCCGGCCATCTGCGTGGACACCGTCACTGATCCGAGCGTGCCCGCCTCGGCGATGACGGCGGCTTCCTCGGCGTCGTTCTTCGCGTTGAGCACGACAGCAGGCACCCCCGCCTTGACCAGCCGCTCGTGCAGGTCCTCGGATTCGGCGACGTCGCGGGTGCCGACCAGCACCGGCTGCTTTGTCTTGTGCACCTCGATGATGTGCTCGACGATCGCGTCGTTCTTGGCGGCCGCGGTGACGTACACCCGGTCGACCTCGTCCTCGCGAATGTTGGGCTTGTTCGGCGGGATCGGCGATACCCCGAGCTTGTAGAACTGGCGCAGCTGCTCGCCCGCCGCCAAAGCGGTGCCGGTCATCCCGCATACCGTCGGGTACCGATTGATCAATCCCTGCACGGTGATCGTGTCAAGGACCTCGCCGGTCTCGGTCGTCTCAATGCCCTCCTTGGCCTCCACCGCGGCCTGTAGTCCATCCGGCCAGCGCTGCAACTGCGCGATGCGGCCACGGGAGGAGTTGATGAGGTGCACCGCGCCGTCACGAACGATGTAGTGCACATCGCGTTGCAGAAGTACGTGGGCGTGCAAAGCGACGTTGATCTCGGTGAGGGTGGTGCCGACATGGTCCTCCGAGTACAGGTCGATGCCGCCGAGCTTGGCCTCCAGCTTCCGCGCCCCGGTCTCGGTGAGGTGCACGTTGCGACTGTCGGAGTCGGTCTCGAAGTCTTTGCCCTCGGTCAGCTCGCCGACCATCTTGATGAGTTCGACCCTCGGTGTTTCGCGGTGCGTGGTGCCCGCCAGCACCAGCGGCACCAGCGCCTCGTCGACGAGGACCGAGTCGGCCTCGTCGATCAGCGCGACATCGGGGTTCGGCGACACCAGGTCGGCCACGTCGGTGACCAGCTGGTCGCGCAGTACGTCGAAGCCGATCTCGTTGACCGAACCATAGGTGACATCGCATTTGTAGGCGTTGCGCCGCTCGTCCGGTGTCGAGTCGGAGGTGACGAAGCCGACGGTCAGACCGAGCGCCTCCAGAAGCGGGCCCATCCATTCGGCGTCGCGGCGTGCGAGGTAGTCGTTGATGGTGATGACGTGGACGCGACGGCCGCCGATCGCATAGCCGGCCGCGGCGATCGCACCCGACAGGGTCTTGCCCTCACCGGTGGCCATCTCGACGACGTCGCCTGCCAGCATCCGCAGTGCCGCCTGCAGCTGTACGTCGAACGGCCGCAGTGTGGTGGTCCGTTTGGACGCCTCCCGTGCGATCGCCAGGAACTGCGGGATGTCGTCAGAGTCGGCGAGGTCGTCGAGGTTCAGCAGCTCGGCGGCCTTGCGCAGTTCCTCGTCATCGAGGTCGGCAGCCTTGTCGTCGAAATCTGCCGAGTCGCGAACCTGCGACATCGACGACGCCTGATCTCTGTCGGTGCTCGCGCCGAGCATGCGCCAGAACCGATTGCTGACGCGGCCTGAGGTGCGGGTCTTGGTCTTCGCCACAGGTTTACGGTACGCGGCCCCTCCCCTCATCCACGTGGGCCCACACGTCGCTAGGGGACGTGCGTGTCGGCAGCCGACACACCGACAGATGTGCGGACTTCGCGCACCTTCGCTGTCGAAGGACCGATAGATGGCAATCGGAAGGGCTCAGCCGAGATTCGAGCGACGCGGATAGGCCACCGTCGGGTCGGTCAGGGCATTGACGACGGCGGGCAGACCGGCGGCGAACGCCCGATCCAGGGCGGGCCGCAGGTCGGCAGGCGTCGCCACCAACTCGCCGTGCCCGCCCAACGCGGTGACCACCTCGTCGTATCGGGTGCCGGGTCGCAGCTCGGCGACCACCGAGTAGCCGTACAGCATCTCCATCGGATGCTTCTCCAACGCCCAGATGCCGTTATTGCCGATCACCGACACGACGTGCACGCCGTGGCGCACCAGCGTGTCCCACTCCATCCCCGAGAATCCGAACGCGCCGTCGCCCTGCAGGAGCACCACCTGCCGGTCCGGTCGCGCGAGCTTGGCCGCCAGCGCGTAGCCCGGGCCCGAACCAAGGCACCCGAACGGGCCGCTGTCCAGCCATGCGCCCGGTACGTAGCTGTCGATGACCCGGCCGGCGTAAGAGCCGAAATCCCCGGCGTCGATCACGACGATGGCGTCGCGATCCAGCATCTCGCTCACCGCGGCGTACACCCGCATCGGGTGCAGTGGCGTGCGGTCGTCGGCGAGTTCGGCGGCCTCACCGGCTCGTGCGGCGGTCTCCGTCGTGCGCAGGTCGGCGATCCACGCCTCGTGATCGGTCGGACCGGCCTCGGCCAGCGCCGACAGAATGGTCGTCAGGTCGCCGTACAAACCGGCGGCAACCTCGCGTGGGTGGGGCCGGCCGGGTTCGACCCGATCGGCCGCGATGAGCAACGTGTCGGGTCCGAACACCTTGCCGAAGCCGAGCCGGAAATCCATCGGCACGCCTATCACCAGCGCAACGTCGGCCTCCCCCAACGCTTTCGATCGTGCCCGTGAGAACGCGAGGTCATGGTCTGCGGGCACGACGCCGCGCGCCATGCCATTCATCAACACGGGAATGCGCAACTCTTCAGCCAGTCGCAGCAGCGCGATCTCGGCACGTCCCCACCACACATTGGTGCCCGCCATGATGACCGGTCGCTCGGCGCCGGCGAGCAAGGCGAGCGCCGCGTCCACCGCGTTGCCGTCAGGCGCGGCGACCGTCGACGCACGGGCCAGCGCGCCCGGTCCGCCGCCGTCGCGGGCCTCGCCGAACAGGTAGTCCATCGGGAAATCGACGAAGGACACCCCTGTCGGCTGTCCGTCGGCACCCGTCGCGGCCCGCAACGCATCGTCGATCAGTGGACCGACCGCGTCCGGCGACTGCGCGGTCGTGGCGAATCGGGTCAGCGGTGCGACGAACGGCACATGGTCGATCTCCTGCAGCGATCCCTGTCCCCAGCGCGCCGCCGGTGCCCGGCCGCCGAGCACGACGAGCGGCGACTGGTTCTGCGCGGCAGCGGCCATCGCACTCATCCCGTTGGTGACGCCGGGTCCGGCGGTCAGCGCCGCGACCCCGGGCACGCGGGTGACCTTCGACCAGCCCTCGGCCGCAAACGCCGCGGTCTGCTCGTGCCGGGTGTCGATCAGTCGGACGTTCTCCGCTTGGCAGCCGTCGTATATCGGGAACAGGTGACCGCCCGAGAGGGTGAAGATCGTGTCGATGCCACTGGCGCGCAGCCGCCGGGCGATCAGGTGACCCGCGTTGACCGCCGTCGGTACCGGAGCGTCGATGCTCATGAAGGCAGCATAATCAGCGCGTGCCGAACACCGAGCAGACGCAAGTACTCATCGCAGGCGCCGGCCCGATCGGTCTCACCGCAGCGATCGAACTCACCAGACGCGGCGTCGACTGCCGCATCGTGGACCCACTGTACGAACCGCCGCAGTATGCCAAAGCCGTTGGCGTGCAACCCCGGACGCTCGAAGTGTTCGAGTCGATGGGTGTGCTGCCACGCGTTCTAAACGCGGCCGTCCAAATGCGTGGGCAAATCGTCTACCTCAACGGCGAACGGGTCGCCGAGGTCGACTTCGCCGTTCCATCCGACGTGCCGTTCGGCTTCGTCGCGATACCGCAGTACGCCACCGAACGGATCCTGCGCGACGAACTGGCCCTGCGCGGGATAGCCGTCGAACGTGGATGGCGGCTCACCGGCTTCGAACAGGACGCCGACGGCGTGCTCGCCACTCTTGCCGGCGACGCGGGTGCGCAGACGGTGCGCGCGAGTTATCTGCTCGGCGCCGACGGCGCGCACAGCGTCGTGCGTAAAGCCCTCGGACTGACGTTCGAGGGCGGCGCATTCGAGGAGCAGTACATGCTCGGCGATGTCGAGGTGGACTGGTCGGTACCACGCGGCTACGCCGTGCGCGCCATACATCAGAGAAACGGCGCGACCGACGACCTGCTGGTGTGCATTCCGCTGCCCCAGTCTGATGCTCTTCGCGCAGGCGCTCATCGCCGCCGAGGCCGGTACCGGATGTCGATGCTCGTTCCTCCCGACCTGGCCGCTGCGCCGTCGCAGGGCCTCGCGCACGGGTTCGAGGGTGAGCGCAAACCCGACCTGAGCCACATCCAGGCGGTGTTGGACCGATTGTCACCCGAGCCGACGACGGCGCGAAACCTGCGCTGGTCCTCCGTCTTTCGGATCAGCCACCGCATCGTCGACGCCTACGGCCGGGGCCGGGTGTTCGTCGCGGGCGACGCCGCACACATCCACCCGCCGACGGGTGCGCAGGGCATGAACACCGGGATCCAGGACGCACACAACCTGGCATGGAAGCTCGCGCTCGCCGTGTCGGGACGCGCGGCGCCGACTCTGCTCGCCAGCTATGACGCCGAACGGCGCCCCGTGGGCGAAGAGGTCGTCGGCCGCACGGTCCGCAGCGCGCGCGAGGGCATCGGTGCGGACTCCACCGACGTCGACTACGTCATCCGGCGGGAGGCGCAATTGCTCGTCAACTACTCCGGCAGCCCCATCGTGGGGACCGACGCAGGCGGGCGCGCACCCGATGCGACAGGCCTGACCCGCGACGCCGTCACCGCACCGCTGCGGTTGTTCACACTGCTCGGGACCGGACACACGCTGCTGCTGTACGCAGACGGCACGGCCGGGCCCGCCGACGTCGACGACTTCGAACAAGCCGCGGACGACGCCGCCGCGGTCGCCGGCGGCGAGCTCACCGTCTATCTGATCGCCGCTCCTGAGGCCGACGTGGCCGCCACCGTGTTGCCGCTCATCCGCGATTCCGCGTCGGGTTTCGCGGCCGCGTACGCGGCGGGCGGCACGGCCGTCGTCATCCGGCCCGACGGTTACCTCGGATTCGTCGGCGACCACACGGACGCCGCCGGCTTGGCCGCGCACCTTCGGACGACTTTCGGTTAGGGCCACTGCCACGCCGGTAGCAGGCAAGCGAGGTACCTTGCCCCTGTGGAAGAGGCAATGTTCACCCCGACGCTGGACTGGGGACATGAGCTCCTGGCATCGCTGAAGTGGATCGGCCAGGCTTGGTTGATCGCGGCGGTCGCGACGCTGTTGATCTGTGCCCTGATCGCCAAGTACACCGTGTGGGGTCGGCAGTTCTGGCGCATCACCGGCGACTACTTCAAAGGCCCGGAAAGCGTCAAGGTGTGGCTGTGGCTGGCGGTGATCCTGCTGTCGGTGGTCTTCGGCGTCCGCCTCTCCGTCCTATTCACGTACCAGGGCAGCGACATGATGACGAGCTTCCAGGTCGTCGCGTCGGGCGTGGCCGCCGGCGAAGATGCAGTGAAGAACTCCGGACGCGACGGCTTCTACATGTCGATCATCGTGTTCTCTGCGCTGGCCTTCCTCCACGTCGCACGGATCATGTTCGACCTGTTCATCACGCAGCGCTTCATGCTGGCCTGGCGCGCATGGCTGACCGATCGACTGACGGGCGACTGGCTCGACGGAAAGGCCTACTACCGCGGCCGTTTCATCGACGACACGATCGACAACCCCGATCAGCGCATCCAGTACGACATCGACATCTTCACCGCGGGGGTCGGCGGCCTTCCCAACACACCGGCGAACACCTCCACGTCGACGCTGCTGTTCGGCTCGGTCGACGCCATCACCTCGATGATTTCGTTCACCGCGATTCTGTGGAGCCTCTCGGGTCCGCTCACGTTGCCCTTCGTGAACTACGAACTGCCCAAGGCGATGTTCTGGATCCTGCTGACCTACGTCATCTTCGCGTCGATCATCGCGTTCTGGGTCGGCCGGCCGATCATCTGGCTGTCGTTCCGAAACGAGAAGTTCAACGCGGCGTTCCGCTACGCGCTCGTGCGACTGCGCGACGCGTCGGAAGCCGTCGCCTTCTACCGCGGCGAGATCGCCGAACGCACCGGGTTACGCAAGCTCTTCGCGCCGATCGTCGCGAATTACAAACGGTGGATCAACAGGATGATGGGCTTCTACGGCTGGAACCTGTCGATGAGCCAAATCATCGTGGTGCCACCGTATTTGTTCCAGTTCCCCCGGTTCTTCGAGGGTGAGATCACCCTCGGCGCGATGAGTCAGTCGGCATCGGCGTTCGGCAACATCGAGTCGGGACTGTCCTTCTTCCGCAACGCCTACGACGCATTCGCCGGGTACCGCGCATCCATCATTCGTCTCGACGGGTTGCTCACGGCGAACGAAGAGGGCAGGGCCCTGCCCGAGATCACGACCACACCATGCCAGGACGGCACGGTCAAGCTCGATCAGATCGAGGTCCGGACACCCGACGGGAAACAACTCGTCAACCCGCTCGACTTGCATCTCGAGGTCGGGGACACCTTGGCGGTGAAGGGCGAATCCGGCTCGGGTAAAACGACATTGCTGCGCAGCCTCGCCGAGTTGTGGCCGTACACCTCGGGGACGTTGACCCGACCGTGCGGCCCCAACGAGACCATGTTCCTGTCCCAGATGCCGTACGTGCCGCTCGGCAATCTGCGTGCCGTCGTCAGCTATCCGAACGAGGAAGGTCAGATCGACGACGCGACTCTGAAACGCACGCTGGAGAAGGTGGCGCTTCCGCACCTGATCGGTCGACTCGACGAGGTCGAGGACTGGGCGAAGATCCTCTCCCCCGGCGAACAGCAGCGCATCGCGTTCGCGCGCATTCTGTTGACCAAACCGAGGGCCGTGTTCCTCGACGAGTCGACCTCGGCGCTGGACGAAGGTCTGGAATACCTGCTGTACACGCTCATTCGCACCGAGCTGCCGGACACGATCCTGGTCAGCGTCAGCCACCGTAAAGCGCTCGAGCAGCATCACAGCCACGAGCTCGAACTGCTCGGCGGCGGTGAATGGCGGTTCGGCCGTGTCGGCGGCGAGGAACCCGCGACGGTCTAGGCGTGCGCGGCGTGCGTGCCCGCGCGCCTGCCGAAGAACGAGCCTTCGCCGAGCTGGGTGCCGCTGGCGTAGCCCTTGCCGTCCTGCGCGATATTCGATGCGCAGGCGCCTGCGGCGTAGAGGCCTGGGATTGGGCTGCCGTCCGATCTCAGCACCTGCCCGTCGATCGACACGTCGAGCCCACCCATGGTGAATCCGGAGTACATCGCGACACCCAGCGACAGGTCGAATGCGGCCCACGGGCCCTTGTCCTGTGCCGCAAGGTATTCCGGTTGCTTGTGGAAGTCGGGGTCCTCACCGCGAGCGGCGTTCTCGTTGTACCTGTCCAGGGTGGCGGCGAGGTTGCCCGCCGGAATACCCAGGGCCGCTTCCATTTCCGGCACCGTCTCGAATCCGTCGATGAACTTGATCAACGGCATCTCGGGCATCTGCATGTGTGCCTCGTCAACGATCAGGTACGCCTGCTGATCGGGTTGCTCCAGCACGAACGCCGACGTGCGTGAGTGGTAGGAGTCTTCGGTGACGAACCGTTGTCCCTGGTTGTTGACGATGACGCCGGTCAGCAGAATCTCGGGCGGGTAGGCGGCCGCGGTGATGAACAGCCCGTCGAGGTTCTCTGCCACACCCCCTGCCGACACGCCGAGACCGATGCCGAGTCCGTCGTCGTGGGGATTGCCCAGGATGTAGGGCTCGACCTCGCCGTGGTGTTTGGTCTTGCGCTTCTGGCCGAGCGCAGGCGTGTGCTCGGCGACCATCGCGGCGTTCATCGCGAATCCGCCTGCGGCGATGACGACGGCCTTGGCCTTGATCGTCCCGGTCTCGCCGAAGTGCTTCCAGCGGACCCCGACGACCCTGCCCTCGTCGACCACCAGATTGGTCACCCCGGTCTCGTACCGGATCTGCACGCCCTGATCGGTGGCCCGCTTGACGAGCAAGTCGATGACCATGGCGGCGCCACCCAACTCCCCCGGCACCGGGACGGAATGTCCACGCGGCGCCGGCTTGGCCTGCTCGCAGTACGGCCACACCTTCTCGTTACCGGTGTAGGACAGCCCCTCGGTGCCGGGCGGGACCACGACCTTGCCCTTCCAGAAGCTGCGCTCGAACTGAAAGCCAAGCGCCTCGAGCCAATCGAAGTGCTCAACGCTTTCGTCGCAGTAGAGCCGGATCTTGTCCAGGTCGGGGTCCGCCGAGACCGCGACAAGATAGGAGTACATCGCGTCGGCGCTGTCGTCGTGTCCGGTGGCCTGCTGCACCGCGGTACCGCCGCCCAGATAGAAGTGCCCGCCCGCCATCGCGCTGGTGCCACCGGCCGCCGCGGCCTTCTCCAGCACCATGACGTTCGCTCCCTCGGCCGCCGCGCTGACTGCGGCGCATCCGCCCGCGATCCCGAAGCCGATGACCAGGACGTCGACCTCGTCGGACCAGGTCTGTACATCGGCCGCGTCGACGGTGTCCGGAATGTCGAGACCGCTCACTGTTGCTCCTGTTTCACGTAGTCGAAGAAGGACTTGATCTCGTCGGGAATCACGGCAACCTCGATGTAGGGCACACCGGCGTCGGCAGCCGAAAGGTAGGCGAACTGCATGCCCCCTGGCATGATCCCCTGCTGCACGACGGGCGTGCCGTTGCCCTCGAAATCACGCAGGGCGGCGTCGAACGCCGCGGAGTCCGGCGCCTCGAGACAGACGTGGTGCAATCCGGGCCCGACGGTGTCGAGGAACTCGGTGTACACGCTCGCGCCGCCGCTGACAGGGGCGATCAGTTCGAGCTGGGTGTCACCCGCATAGCTGAACGAGATGTGGGCGACGAAGTCGGCGGGCTCCCCGCGGAAGGTGCACGTGTCGGGCGCGAAGTGGACGTCCGGTATCCGCACCCACCTCTTGGCGCCCAACAACGTCGTCAGCGCCTTTTCGGTGGCGTCGAGGTCCCGCGTCACCCACGCAATCTGGACAGGTGTCTGGGCATGCATCGCGTCGAGGATATCTCCGGCCGCTTCGGATGGCTAGAACGTGTTCTAGTTTTCCTCGCCGAGGTATGCCGCCAGGCATCGCTTCGCCATCTCGCGTGCCGCCGACGGATCCGTGCCGAACTCGACGTTCGCGGTGCGCCACTGCTCACCGGACAGCGCGAGGAAGCGACGGCCGTCGTCGGTGACGATCCACTGCTCGCCAAACGACGGATCGATGCCTTGCCCGGTGGACAGGTGGATCGCAAGCCCGAGCACCATCGAATCCCAGCCCATCCCGACGGCGCCGGGCCCGAACTGTTCCCAGTGGTCGTCGGCGTGAGCGATGTGCTCGATCACCAATCGCGCCCGGTCCGGACCGTCGGCGCTGACGCTGACATCGATCCAGCTGACGCCGCCGCCGAATTCCCACGTCGCGGTGAAATTCTTTGGCGGATCGCATGTCAGGACCGTTCCTCCCGCCTGGCCCTCCAGTTGATAGGAGCCGCCGACGGTGAGGTCACCCGTGATGGGCATCAGCCACCGGGGAATGCGCTCGATGTTGGTGACGGCGTCCCAGAGATCGTCCTGATCGGTGTCGTAGGACTGACTGATGGTGACGACGTGTGCTTCCTTGGCATCGATGATGCGGGTGCCCAGTTTGCGCTCGACGGCCTTGATCTGATGTTCGACATCTACCTCAGTCATGTTGCCTCCCTTGGCTTCTGCGTTGTCGTTTACCTCGTGCGATCTCGGTCGCCAGCGCATCGAGCCTCGGCGCCCAGAAGCGGCGGAACGCGTCCAGCCACTCGTCGACTTCACGCAGGGCGGTTCCGTTCACCGCGTAGAGCCTGCGCTGGCCGTCGGCCCGCACCGAGGTGAAGCCGTTGTCCCGCAAGACCTTGAGGTGCTGCGACACCGCCGGCTGGCTGATCGCGAACTCTTCCTGGATCTGTACGCCGATTGCCCCCGCCGACAGCTCGCCTCCGGCGAGCAGTTCGAGAATGCGCCTGCGTACTGGATCTCCCAGTACGTCGAACGCGTGCACCACCTAAAATTAAAGTACACACTTATATAAGTCAATATTGAATTATCTGGTCAGCATCTCGATCAACAGCGTCACCTGAATGTCGAACGCGGCGCCGGGGTCGGTGAGCGTGTCCGCTCCGTACTGACCGAACACTTCCAGGCTGATCGCCCCGATCAGTCCCGCCCACAGCAGAAAGCATCGTGCTACCGCGGAGTCGTCGCCGGAAAAGGCGAACTCCGCGCGTACTCCATCGAAGTCCGACGACAACAGCTGCGGCACAGCGACTTCGGTGTTCGAGACATCGTCCGCCGCGATCCCCTCCGCGACGACGTCGAACAATGCGCCCACCACCCTGGTGCCCGGACCGACGGTGCGCTCTGCCGGCGCCCGATAACCCGGTACCGGGCTGCCGTACAACAGAGCCCAGCTGGCCGGATGCTCGACGGCCCACCTTCGGGCGGCGTGCGCCATGGCGCGCAGCCGATCACGCCAGGACGTCTCGGTGTTGACGCGCGCATCGTCGACCGCATCGGCGAGCTCGGAATACGCGTCGATGAGCAGCAGCGTCAGCAGTTCGTCGCGGCTGGCTACGTACCGGTACACCGCGGAGGACACCATGTCGAGGTCCCGTGCGATGGCGCGCAGCGACAGCCCGGCCGCGCCGTCGGTGATCAGATGGCGGCGACCCAGCTCGATGATCCGGCGCTCGATGCGGTCGCGGGTGTCCTGCCGCTTGCCCATATCGGTCAGTGTGACATGAAACGAGATCAGTGCTCTTGAATTAGCGAAGGCGGCGTGGCATTCTCAATAGAGAGCACCGCTCTCGAATCTAGGAGGCCTTATGACTGTGCGATATGACCGCCCCACACCCGCTGCCCGGACTTTCAACGAAGTGTTCAGGGTGCTGGCGGAGGTCGGGATCAGCATCGCCGGCACCGTGGCGATTCGGGTGCGCGGGCGAAAAACCGGCCAGCGGCGCGGAGTGGTGGTCAACCTGTTGACCGTCAGCGGCCGCGACTACCTGGTCTCGCCCCGCGGCAACACGCAATGGGTTCGCAACGCGCGGGCGGCAGGCGTCATCGAGATGGGTCCGCGGTGGCGCAGCACCGACGTGCCCATCTCCGAGGTCGCCGACCACGACAAACCGGAGTTGCTGAAGCGCTATCTCGACCGTTGGTTCTGGGAGGTCAAGGGACACGTCGGCGGCCTGACGCCCGAATCGTCGGACGCGGAACTGTTCGCGGCCGCGCCCTCTATCCCCGTGTTCGAGCTCCAGCGCTAGGGCGTCGAGACACCGCTCATCGCCGAGATGACGTCCTGCTGTGCCTGTGCGCTGACGGCCTGCCAGGAAACCGCGGCCGGGAACTGCCCCCAGGTGCTGTTGAACATCCCGACCATCGCTGCCCTGCCGTCCGAAGTCACAACGTAGACGGGTCCGCCGGAGTCCCCCTTCTGACTCACGACGCCGTTGGCCATCGTGAACCAGCCGTTGTAGACGGCCTGGATATTGCCGCAGCTTTCGCCCGTCACAACGCCGAAATGGCATACCGGCAGTCCGGGTGCGGGAACGACGGTGGGGTCGGACACCAGAGCCAGGCCACGCGGCAGGATGTTGTTGACCGCGACGTCGGCGGCCAGGGTGATGACTTCCCAGTCGGTGATCTGGTGATTGGTGTCGATGGTCGCGCCGTCGGGAGTGTTGTCCCGGAACGACGCCTGATGCCCGATGGACCTGCGGCCCTGGTCCTGCACCGTGCCGTCGCCGCGGCAATGGCCCGCGGTGTAGGCGACGCGCGCCGCCGGATCGACGAAGCCCACCGTGCAGGCGTTCGTACCCTGGATGACCTCCATGCCGGGGAAGACCACGACACCCGGATCGGCTTCCACCGGCATCACGGGCACAACGAGTGCGACGAGCGGAGCAGTCGCCGTGGCGAAAAGGCGTAACCAACGTCGGCGCACAGTCGCCCCCTTGGGTCTCAAGTGTGTAAAGACTACCGACGGAAAGCGAAGCTCACAGGTCGAGTGAGAGAACTGATAACCACGCCCGACCAGGAGCAACTGCCCGATAGTTGTCCCTCGACTTGGCAATCGGCGCGGATCACGGGGACGTTACAAAGCGGCAACGGACGGCGCGTCGGCTTGTCAGGAATCGAAACCGAGACCCAGTGCGTCGAGCGTGCGCAGCAGGAGGTTGCGGCGTCCCGCCGAGTGGTCGGCGCGGTCCAGCGACCAGCGCGTCGCCTGGATACCGATGCTGGCGAACGGCTCGGGCGGGAACGGCAAGGGGCGCTCACGCACCATCTGCAACTCGGTGCGCGGTGTGGGCTTGCCGCCGAGGAGGTCCAGGCACACGTCGGCGGCGAACCTCGCCGCGCCCACGCCGAGTCCGGTGAACCCGTTGACGTACGCCACCCGGTCCTCGCACGCCAGCCCCCAGTGCGCACAGAACCGCGTGTTGGTGTCGATGGGTCCCGCCCAGCGGTGCGAGAACCGGACGTCGTCGAGCGCAGGGAACGTGATGAAGAAGTGCTCGGCGAGGCGGCGATACGTGGCCGGCCGGTCTTCGTAGGCGGGATCGACCTTGCGCCCGAAGTGATAGATGGCGTCGTAACCGCCCCACACGATGCGGTTGTCCATCGTCAGGCGGTAGTAGTGGAACTGGTTGGCGCAGTCGCCGATTCCCTGCCTGCCCCGCCACCCGATGCGGGCCAGCTGCAGGTCGGTGAGCGGCTCGGTGGCCAGTACGTAGTCATAGACCGGCACGACGCGCAGCCGGTTGCGCCGAAGCAGACTCGGATACACGTTCGTGGCCAGCACGACCTGGCCCGCGGTGATCGCTGCTGTCGCGGTGTCGACCCGTAGCCGTCCGCCACCCCCGTTAAGCGCGGTGGCATTGGTGGATTCGTAGATCTGCACGCCGGCTTCCGTGCAGGCACGAGCGAGTTCGGTTGCCAACTTGGCGGGATGGACGATGGCACACGTATCCGCGCTGAATAGACCCGCCAGGTAGGTGGGTGAATCCACTTCTGCCCGCACGCGTTGCGTGTCCAGGAACTGACCCTCGCCGGAAGCGGCTCCGTCGCGCAACCACTCGACCTGGTGCGGTTCTGTCGCCACCGACAGCATGCCCGTGCGCTGCCATTCCGTATCCAGTCCGAGGCGCTCGATGTCGGACTGCATGCCGTCGAGGTTCTCCAAGCCCAATTGTTCGAGCGTGTCGAACTCGGCTGCCCAGCGGGACTTTCCGTTCTCGGCGCCGTGCGTGATGCTGGCGTCGACGAAGCCGCCGTTTCGTCCCGAAGCCGCCCACCCGATGCGGTTCGCCTCGATGAGGACTACTCGCCGATCGGGATAGCGCTCCGCGGCGTGCAGGGCCGTCCACAATCCGGTGTAACCGCCGCCGACGACGAGCAGGTCGCAGGTGAGCGACGCGATCAGCGCAGGATAATCGGGTCGCGGGATGTCGAGCCACATCGAACCGAAGGTGCTTGGCGCAAGCGAACGTTCGACCAATGCCGGGTCAACGGGGGCATCGAACACCGTCTCCACACCGCGGAGACTACGGGTCCGATGGCGGCGGCGTCGAAAAATTCTAGACGCGAACCTTGGCGGTGTTCTCGGAGATGCGACGCGGCGCGGGCTGCCAACCGGGCGGTCCGAACGCGTAGCCCAGCTTGTCGCGCCACCGCGGCGCGTGGCGGATGTCGCGGAAGATCGCCACGTATTCGTGGGTCTGCAGGGTCCAGATGTTGTAGGTGTCCACCTGTTTGGTCAACCCGTAGTGCGGCCTGAAGGTTTCGGCCTTGAAGCTGCCGAACAGCCGATCCCACAAGATGAAGATGCCACCGTAATTCTTGTCCAGATACTCCTGGTCCATACCGTGGTGAACGCGGTGATGCGATGGCGTATTGAAGATGAACTCGATTGGCCGCCAGAGCTTTCCGATGCGCTCGGTGTGGATCCAGAACTGATAGATCAGATTGATCGAGAAGCTGGCGAACACCATCCACGGCGGCACTCCGAACAGTGGAAGCAGCGCTCGCAGGAACACGTCGCCGCTGATGTTCCACTTCTGCCGCAGGGCCGTCGCGAAGTTGAAGTACTGGCTGGAGTGGTGGGCCTGGTGCGTCGCCCAGATCAGGCGAACCCGATGCGCGATCCGGTGATAGAAGTAGTACAGGACGTCGACGCCCACGATCGCGATGACCCACGTGTACCACGCGGTCGCGGGCAGCTGCCAGGGCGCCACATAGACATAGAGCGCGGCGTAGCCGACCAGCGCCACTGCGTTGAGCACGCCGCTGGTGGCGATCGACACCAACCCCATCTTGATGCTCGCCCACGCATCGGACTTCAGGTAGGACCCGGCCGGTGCACGTTCCGCCTCGTCGTGCACGAGCTTTCCTGCGGAGACCCACTCGATGATCAGCATGATCAAGAAGAACGGGATCGCAAAGGTCACCGGATCGTGCATCAACGGCGGCAGCACGTCGGTGAGAACACGTGACCAGTCCACTGTGACACCTCCAGAACAGAGTTTACGATGCAGGCCCAGGCGAGCGATGGGCCGACGCCGGAAGGGCAGGGGACGACGGCGAAGACAAACCTGCTCAGCGGAAGCTGAGTACCTCGCGACCCCAGGCCGACCGCAGATCACGATCCAGATCGTCGACCACTCGGTCCTGGGCGTCCACGACCAGCGTGGCGCGGTCGTGCGCGCGGTACGGCCGCCACTGCGGATCCCCCGCCGGAGCAGCTGGCACACCGTCGACGGCGAAGTTCAGCCAACGGGTGCGCAGCCGCGCCGACACCGTCTTGCCCGCCTTCAGTCCACCCAGCTTGAACGTCGGGTCCTTGGGCCCGGCAACGAGATTGCCCCACACGTAGGGCAGCTCGGTGGCGTGGGCGGCGCCGAGTCGCAGCAGCCGCAACATCGGCGTCGCGAAGTCGAAGCGGTAGAGATAGACCGGCGCGACGTCGCAATGCCCCTCGGCGAACCAGATCGAGGGCATCCGGAACCCGATGTCGCGGGCCACCCCCATGCCGATCGTCTTGGGCCTACCGCGATACGCCTCCCGGATCTGAACTTCGCTGGGCAGCTGCAAGGAGGGCTGCTCGGCGGCGATATCGGCGAACATGGTCCGCAGTGCTTGCGGAGAGATGGGCATCAGCGGCGACTTCATCCAACGGAACAGTGCGGCCTCATGCTTGTTTGTGCCGATGATCAGTGGAACCTTGTGCGTGCGCCCTTCCTGGGCCTGCTTGACCGGGTGAGCCGGAATGACGTCGCCGTCGATGATCGGTGCGAAGGCCAGCGTTCCAGGCCAGCGGACCGGCACCACGTCGAAGACTTTCTTGGAGGCGGCCATGACGGCGTCGGTCGGAATCGCGGCCAGGCGATGGGCTTCGTCGCGTCCGACATCCAGCGCGTCGAGGAACAGTTCGGCGAACCGGCGCCCGCGCTCGGAGTCATAGATCGATGTGGCGGGCGAACTCTGGGCGACGGCGCCGCAGAACAGTCCGGCGGCGGCCGGGCTCGCCAGCAGGGTGGTAACCATCCCCGCACCGGCCGACTCGCCGAACAGTGTGACGCGGTTTGGGTCGCCGCCGAATCCGGCGATGTTGTCGCGCACCCAGTGCAGGGCGAACAGCGCGTCCCGTAGTCCGAGATTCGTGTCGAACCCGTCGCCGAACGACGACAGGTCCAGGAACCCAAGCGCACCCAGCCGGTAGTTGACGGTGACGATCACCGCGTCGCCGCTACTTGCCAGCGCGCCACCGTGATACAGCGATTGGGCCGACGAGCCGAGGATGTAGGCGCCGCCGTGCAGCCACACCATGACCGGCTTGCCGTCCCCCGCCTCGGTGTCCGACGACGCCCACACGTTCAACGTCAGGCAGTCGTCACCCTGCGGCGCACCGAGGTCGAGCGGGATCCGCGGATCCGTTGGCTGGGGACAGACGGGCCCCACCCGCGTCGCATCGGCCGGTTCCGACCACCGCTGGGGGGCCACGGGCGCCCGCCACCGCAGGCCCGCAACGGGCGGGGCGGCGTAGCGGACGCCCTTCCACGCCTTGATCGTTCCGTTGTCGACGCCGCGCACGGGACCGTAGCTGGTGTCAACGACGGGATGCTCGTCGACGACGCGTTGTGTGTTGGCCTCCGCCGTCACCGATTGGCCTCCTCACCCGATGGGACAGAACCACTCCACAGTACGCGCGCGTACCACTTCGCTCGCCTCCCACGAGTGGTATACATGATGGCGTGAGTGTCACATCTGTATCGCAGCGCATTGGCGGCGGCGTTCGCCGTCGGATCGTCGAGGACTTCGAGAAAGGCGCGGGTCGCCACGACGATCTCGAGATCTACGGCGGTCCGGCGGGCGATCCCGGCTTGATCGGGCCGGACAGCATTTCGTGGGAGATCAACGCCGATCTGGCCTCGGTCTCGCAGGCCGGGTTGCCCGCCATCGTGTTGGAGATTCTGCATCCATCGGTCGTCGCGGGGGTCCAGGATCTGTCCAACTACCGCGAGGATCCGTTCCAGCGCGCCCGCGCCACCCTGGGCTACGTGCTGACCACGACGTTCGGCAATACCGAAGCCGCCACGCGCGTCATCGAACGCGTCAAGCGAGTGCACTCGTTCGTCAATGGCACCCGCCCCGACGGCGTGCCGTACCGGGCGCTGGATCCCGAGCTGATCGCGTGGGTGCACACCTGCATCCCGTGGATGATCCTGCGGACGTTCGAACACACCAACCGCCCGTTGTCGCGCGACGAGCAGGACCGGTATCTAGCCGAGCAGGCCGTGATCGGCAGGATGGGCGGCGCGGACTGGGTGCCGACGTCGGCCGCTGAACTCGACGACTACGTCGAGGCGATGCGTCCGAAGCTGAGCGTGAACGCGCAGACTCGCGAGTTCATCGACTTCTTGATGGCGTCACCGTTCTTTCCCGATCTACCCGGGCCGGTGGATCGTCAGTTGCACCGCTTCACCATCTACGCCGGGATGAGCCGCGCACCCTCGTGGGCGCGCGAACTCATCGGATACGACCGGCCGTCCGCGCTGACCCGCCGGCTCATCGGTCCCGCACTGCGGCAGGACGCGCGGCAGTTGCGCTGGGCGTTCGGCACACCGCGATATGCCCAGCTCGCCCGCGAGCGTGCAGCCGGTGTGCGGCCGAAGGTCGCCGCACGGTGATCGACGCCCAGCTCATCGAGGTGGTCGGCGGCGCTGTTTCGTCGGGCAGGGCAGACCCCAGTGTGGACGAATCGGCGGATCGCACCAGCCAGCGCATCCTCGACGCGGCACTGCAGGAGGCGGCAGCCGTTGGGCTGCAACGAATTACGGTCGAAGATGTGGTTCGGCGCGCTGGTGTCTCACGGATGACCGCCTACCGTCGATACCCGAGGCGTGACGATCTGGTCGAGGCGCTTGTTCGCCGGGAGACCCAGCGATTCCTCGCTGCTGTCGCCGATGCCATCGACGCGACGGAGGACCCGCACGAAGGGGTGGCCGAGGCGTTCATCGCAGCGGTGACGTTTGCGCGCGAGAATCCGATGCTGCGCCGCGCGGGTCATGTCGAGGCCGCGGCGATCGATTCGGCTGAGCTCTTGCGGATGGGGGCGGCGTTCATCGCGAACTACATTCACAGCGAAGCGCCCGGACGACCATCGCAGCAGGTCCGTTGGGTCGCCGACGTCTTCGCGCGGCTCTTCTTCACCTATACCGCGCTGCCACCCACCGATCCGGACTTCGGTGACGACGCCGAACTGCGGCGGTTCGCACACCAGGTACTGACACCGATGGTCGAACGCGCTCTCGAGCCGATGACATAGCTTTGGGGTGTGCGGAAGTGGGCGCTCCTCGCGGGAGCTATCTTCACCGAGGTCGCCGCGACGCTGTCTCTGCGCGCATCGGTGGATCATTCGGCGTGGCTCGCGGTGGTGATCACCGGCTACGTCGTCTCCTTTGTCATGCTCACGCTGGTGCTGCGGGCCGGCATGCCGGTCGGAGTCGCCTACGGGATCTGGGGTGCGCTGGGCACTGCGGTCACCGCGGTGCTTGCCGCGGCGTTGTTCGGTGACCCGTTCACGTGGCCGATCGTCGCGGGCATCGGGCTCATCATCGCCGGGGTGCTGCTCGTCGAATTCGGATCGCATCGCGCCGAGGCGGCCGAGTCGTGATGTGGCTGGCGCTTGCGGGCGCAATTCTCGTGGAGGTGTGCGCAACCCTGGCTCTGCGCGCGTCCGACGGCTTTCGTGAGAAGGCATGGATCGCGCCGATCATCGTCGGCTATCTGCTGTCGTTCTATCTGCTGTATCTGTCGCTGGGACTGGGCATGCCGGTGGGTATCGCGTACGGCGTGTGGTCGGCCTGCGGTGTCGCGATGGTGGCGGTCCTCGCACGCTTCCTGTTCGCCGAACCGCTCACTCCGATGATGGCGTTCGGCATCGCCCTCATCGTCGGCGGAGTGCTCACGATCGAGATGTCTGGGGTCGCGCACTGAGCGCGCCCGCGAGGGCGAAAGCCACCACCCCCGCGACGGGCACCGCCAGCAGCCCGACCCGCAGACTCGTCGCGTCGGCGATCACACCGACGATCAGCGGAGCGCCGAAGAAGCCGATCCGCATCAGCCACGTCAGCACCGTCAATCCACTACCCGGGCGCAGGCCCGGCAACTGGTCGGCGCGATGCATCGCCGCCGGGATCAGGGTGGCCACCCCGAATCCCGCGGCGGCGAACCCGGCGATCGTGCCGGGCACCGACGGAAACGCCAGCGCCGCACCCATACCCGTCGCCGTGAGGACTCCGCCGGCGCGGACCACCGTGCGTTCACCTAACCTGTCGACAAGGCGGTCCCCGATCAGCCGACCGACGAACATGGAACCCACCAACGCGACATAGCCGAACACCGCGACCGCACCGGGCGCGCCGAGGCTGTCACGCAAATACAGTGTGGCCCAAGAGCTCCCCGCATCCTCGACGGTCGCGCCGGCCACTGCGATCACGACGAGCGCCACCAGTGTCAAGTACACCGCGGTACCGGCGGTCGACCCGTCACGTGCCAGCTGCGACCGGTGATCGTCGTGATCGGGCCCCTTCAGCAGATGCGGGTACGCGATCAGGACGAGGGCCCCGAACACCACCGCCGCGATCGCCAAATGTGTTGCCCGAGAAATGTCCAGCGCGATCGCGGCGGCCCCCATCGATCCGCCGAGGACGGCGCCGGCCGCCCAGACGGCATGCAAAGAGTTGATGATCGACCGGCCGTAGTTGCGCTGTAGCCGCAGTCCGTGCGCGTTCTGCGCCACATCGGTGACCGCATCGCACGCGCCGGCCGCGAAGAGCGCCGCGGCCAGCATGACCGGATCACCCGCCAGGCCCGCAACGACGACGAATCCCCCGATGCCGAGGGTTCCGACGACCGCGACGCGCGACGATCGGTATCGGCGGATCAGCGTCGCCGCGGTGAGGCCCGCCACAAGTGCACCTGCGGAGAACGCCGCGATCGCGATGCCGTACACCGTGTTGGACAGGTGCAGGTCGGCCTTGATCTCCGGGTAGCGAGGCAGCAGGTTGGCGAACAAGGCGCCGTTGCTCAGGAACAGGGCCGCGACGGCGATGCGGGCCTTCCGGTTCCGCGCCACGGCCACGTCGAGCGGTTTGGGCGCCATATTCGGCGACACTACCGACCACGGACTCTAGGCTGATTAGCCGTGACAGCCGACGGCGATGACCAGGGTTTGGATTATCGCTTCACCCTCGCAAACGAGCGGACCTTCCTCGCGTGGATCCGCACCGCGCTCGCACTCGTCGCAGGTGGCGTCGCCGTCGTGCAGTTGGTGCCCGCCCTGTCCATCCCCGGCGTGCGCCACGGCCTGGGCACGGTGCTGACGGCAGCGGGCGGCGTTCTCGCGGTCTTGGCGGTTCGGCGCTGGCGTGGTGTGCAGGACGCAATGCAGGCCGGTCTCGACCTACCCCGGTCGCGGATGCCGGTGCTGCTGGGCGGTGCCATCGTCGCCCTGACGTTGGCATTGATCTTTGTGATCACGGTCCAGCCCTAGACCATGGCGCCGCAACCGGAAAAGCCGGCACTGCAGGCCGAGCGCACCCAACTGTCCTGGGAGCGAAGTGCATTCAGCTTCCTCGTCGCGGGTGCGCTCCCCTTGTTCGGACGAGGCCCCTTCGATGACGGGCGCATCGTCCTGCCGATCGTGGGCGCACTGCTGGCGATCCTGTGCGTAGCGCTCGGCCGTCGACGAGCGGGCCGCCTGTCCGCAGGCCCGAAAACCGAAGTCGTGCTTCTGGGTTGGGCGACGGCGGGTTTCGCGGCGCTGATCGTGATGTTCAGCGTTGTCTAGATGGCCGTCAACAGCAGCTGCTCGCTGGTCTCCCAGAGGTCGAGCGCCTTGTCGCGGTCGTAGGAGTCCTCCGACGACCGGATCTGTCGCGTCCCTTCGAAATACGCGCCCGTGACATTGTCGAAACGGGGATCAACGGCCAGCGCCGCGAGTCGCGCACCGGAGGACCGGGTGCTGTTGACGTTGGGTAGGACACGCAGCAGCGGAAACACGTACCGCCATACCCACCGCCCGATGGTCGAATAGTCGCGAGCCAGCCCCGACCCCGGCATCAGGCCGGGATCGAAGGCGTTGACCGTGATACCGCGCTCGCCGTGGTCCAGGCGGCGGTCGAGTTCGTAGGCGAAGAGCACGTTGCACAGCTTCGATGTGGTGTAGCGGCGACGACCGTCAGGCGGCTGGGATTCATCGGGGTGCGCGAGCGCTGCGGCGGTCGTGTAGTTCGGCGACGGCATTCCGGTGAACTTCGCGGGGTCGTGGGTGCCGCTGCTGACGATGACGATGCGCGCCGGTTGCACGAGGTCGTCGAGCAGCGCCTGCACCAGCGCGAAGTGGCCGACATGGTTGACGCCGAACGTCGTCTCGACACCGTCGGCGGTGTATTCGGTGCCCGACACCACCTGCAGCCCGGCGTTGCACACGACAGCGTGCAGCGGCGGCAACGCCGCGCCGCGCAGCGTGTCGGCGAATGCTCGCACGGACTGCATCGACGCGAGGTCCAGCTCGAGCACCGTGCACCGGCCGGGGTGCCCGAGGTACGCGACGGCCTCGGCGCCGCGGGTCACGTCGCGTACTGCGAGTACCAGATGCCACGACGGGTCGTGGGCGAGTAGCGCGCGGGCGCATTCGAGCCCCAGACCGGCATTGGCTCCGGTGATGACCACGGTTCGCGTGTTCATTTCTCCTCCAACAGAATCGGGATCAGGGCCGTCGTGGTCTGGTACAGGCGTCGGTACATCCGCGCAACATCCGTTGCGTCCGGCTCGAGGTGAGCGGCGAGGAAGATGCCGTCGGACAATGCGGTCGCGACCGCGGCGAGTTCGGCCGACACACGTTCGGCTAACACCTCGGGAAGGTCGTCGGGCAGCAGCTGCATCATGGCCTCGCGAAACCGTCCGATCGCCCGGTCGCGAACCCGTCGGATGACGTCGGCGACTGCGGGATCGTCGCTGCGCTCTAGCGACAACAGCAAGAACAGCCGCAGGAATGCGGGATGCTGCTCCTGCTGCGCGATGACCGCGGCCAGCTGCCCTTCGATGTCGGCCTCGACCGGGATCGCGGCGAAGTACCGCTCGGCACCGCGTTCCATGACCGCCGCCAGCACGCCGTCCTTGGATCCGAAGTGCCAATAGATCGAGCTCGGCGGCAGTCCGCAGGCCTTGCGGATGTCGCTGATCGACGTTGCCGCGTACCCGCGGGTCGCCATCAGCCGTTCCGTCGCGTCGAGGATCAGCTCGCGGGACTGCTCGCCCTGCTGCTGTTTCTTTGTCGGCATTCTCACTGTATCGATCATTACAGACAGAAACTACCACAGATCCGCCGGCGGTGGCACGCTGAGTCGATGACGATGTCCCCCGAGGCGACGGCCGAGGAGTTGATCGGCCTGTTTCCGCCTGGCACCCGCACCGATGGCGACGGCATGCTCACGATCGGTGGTTGCCGCCTCGATGACGTGGCAGACCGGTTCGGCACCCCGGCGATCGTCGTCTCCGAAGACGCGCTGCGGCAGCGGGCGCGCGACTACCTGACCGCCTTCCGTAGCCGGTGGCCGCGCTGCGACGTGGCGTTCGCATCGAAGTCGTTCCCCTGCACCGCCGTTCAGCGAGTGATGGTCGAAGAAGGTCTCAACCTCGACGTCGCCGGCGGTGGCGAGATCCTGACCGCCCTGAAGGCCGGTGCGGATCCGGCGCGGCTCGTCTTGCATGGAAACGCCAAATCCGACGAGGAACTGACACTGGCCGTCGACCGCGGCGTCGGCCTCGTCGTCGTCGACAACTTCGACGACATCGACCGCCTCGAACGCATCGTCCCCACGGGGCGTCAGCAGCCGTGCCTGGTCCGGGTCATCCCCGGCGTAGAGGCTGCCACCCACGCGTCGCAGGCGACCGGCCACGCCGGGTCGAAGTTCGGCCTGATGCCCGACGACGCCCGCACCGCGATCGCGCGGATCGACCGCAGCGCCAAGTTGCGACTAGACGGTGTGCACACCCATGTCGGGTCGCAGCTGCTCGACGTCGGACAGCTTGCGCAGGCTGTCGAGCCCATCGCCAAGCTCGGCACCTTCGACACCTACGACCTCGGCGGCGGCCTCGGGGTGCGATACACCTACGACGAGCACCCGCCGACGCTCGACGCGTACGCCGACGCGATGGTGGCCCAGGCGAAGGCGCTGCTGCCCGAGCACAGCCGCATCATCGTCGAACCGGGTCGCAGCATGGTCGCCGGCAGCGCGTGCACCCTCTACCGCGTCACGACCGTCAAACGGGGCGTGGTCACGCACGTCGCCGTGGACGGCGGCATGGGCGACAACCTCGAGGTGTCATTGACCGGTCAGCGATTCGAGGCGACGATCGCCGACCGGGTCGGCGGTGGCGAAACCGTCAGCGTCGTAGGCAGGCACTGCGAATCCGGCGACCAGCTGGTCGACGGCGTCGCGCTGCGCGATCCGTCCGTCGGCGACCTGCTGGCGGTGCCTGTGACCGGGGCCTATTGCTACACCATGTCCAACCAGTACAACGGTGCGCGCCGGGTACCGGTGGTGTTCGTCTCCGACGGCGCGGCACGGCTGGTTGTTCGCCGCGATACGTGGGATGACCTCTTGATGCGTGACGTCGACTGATTGCGGGCAAGATAGTCGCATGACCGAACTCCCGGAGTCGCTCGTCGAGTTGGCGCGACGGTACGGCGTCGCAACGGAATACGACGACTGGACCGGCAGCCGCGTCACGGTCGCAGAATCCACACTGGTCGGCGTGCTCGATGCGCTCGGCGTCGCCGCAGCCACCGAGGACCGTCGTCGTGCCGCACTGACAGACCACGATAGAGATCACTGGTCTCGCTCGCTGCCCCCGGTGGTCGTGAGCCGCTCCGGCACGACGTCCACGTTCTGGGTGCACGTCACACACGGCGACCCGGTGCGGTTGTGGATTCGGCTGGAGGACGGATCGGTCCGCACGGGCCTGCGCCAGCTGGAAAACAACAGGGCCCCATACGATCTCGATGGCCGACTGGTCGGCGAGGCCAGCTTCGAGCTGCCGGCCGACCTACCCCTGGGGTATCACGAGCTGCACCTTCAACTCGGGATCTCCGACATCAGCGCTCCTGTCATAGTCTCCCCCGCATCGTTGGAGCCGCCGCCGGGACGCACTTGGGGGCTGGCCACACAGCTCTACAGCGTCCGCTCGCAAACATCATGGGGCGTCGGCGATTTGACAGACCTCACCGATCTCGCCGTGTGGTCGGCAAGCCGACACGGTGCGGGATTCATCCTCGTCAATCCGTTGCACGCCGCCGCGCCCAGCCCGCCGATGGAACCGTCGCCGTACCTGCCCACCTCGCGCAGGTTCGTCAATCCGCTGTATCTGCGCGTCGAGGCCATCCCGGAATTCGCCTACGTCACGCACCGCGGCCGTGTCCGCAAGGCTCGCGAGAACGCGCAGGCGCGCGCGAAACGCGCGCGCCTCATCGACCGTGACGCCGTGTGGAAGTTCAAGCGTGCCGCCCTGCACACGGTGTTCCGCGAAGATCGATCCGCGGGACGGACTCTGGCGTACGAGGCCTACCGCCGACGGGAGGGCAGCAGCCTCGACGATTTCGCGACCTGGTGTGCCCTGGCCGAGAAGTACGGCGCCGACTGGCACGACTGGCCGACGGATCTGCGTCATCCCGCCAGCCCGGCCGTCACCGAATTCGCCGCCGAGCACCCCGAAGACGTGGATTTTCACCGCTGGCTGCAGTGGCAGCTCGACGAGCAGCTCACCGCGGCGCAGGCGACGTCGGTGGCCGCGGGCATGGCGCTGGGCATCATGCATGACCTCGCCGTCGGGGTCGACCCGAACGGCGCCGACGCGTGGGCCCTGCAGGACGTGCTGGCGCTCGGCGTGACCGCAGGGGCACCGCCGGACGAGTTCAATCAGCTCGGCCAGGACTGGTCGCAACCACCGTGGCGGCCTGACGAACTCGCGAATCAGGCATACGCACCCTTCCGGGCATTGGTCAACACATTGCTCAGGCACGCGGGCGGCGTCCGCATCGACCACATCATCGGGCTGTTCCGACTGTGGTGGATTCCGAAGGGGGCCCCGCCGACCGATGGCACCTACGTGCGCTACGACCACGAAGCGATGCTCGGGATCGTCGCGCTGGAGGCGCACCGCGCCGGCGCCGTGGTCGTCGGAGAAGACCTGGGCACCGTCGAACCGTGGGTGCGCGACTATCTGAGCGAGCGCGGCCTGTTCGGCACATCGATCCTGTGGTTCGAATTCGACCGCGACGGTGACGGCGGCCCCCTTCCCGCCGAGCGCTGGCGCGAGTACTGCCTGTCCTCGGTGACCACCCATGACCTACCGCCGACACCCGGCTATCTGGCGGGCGAGCACGTGCGCCTGCGCGACGAACTCGGGCTGCTGACGCGCTCGGCCGAGGAGGAACTGGCCGCCGATCGTCGCCAGCAGGCGGCGTGGCTCGACGAGTTGCGCCGCGTCGGGCTGTTGAGCGGGGATCTGGAGGAGACCGGCGTCGATCAGGTGGTCAGCGCGCTGTACCGATACCTGGGTCGTACCCGGTCGCGGCTGCTGTCGCTGTCGCTGGCCGACGCTGTCGGCGATCTGCGCACCCAGAATCAGCCGGGTACGACCGACGAGTACCCGAACTGGCGGGTGCCGCTCGCCGGTCCAGACGGAAAGAAAATGCTGCTCGAAGACGTTTTCGCTGATCCGCGTGCCGCGGCGCTGGCGGAGGTCATGCGGACCGCGGTGAGGGCGCCGATGTAACGCTGCGCGCTTCTTCTCCGGTTTCACAAACGTCACGCCTGCGATATGTTCGCACCGCACCGACGTAGGGAGAGATCACGTGAAAAAGCTCGTTGTGCTGAGCGGGGGGCTCGTGGCAGTCGGGTCCGTCGCACTGGTCGGCGCGGGGATCGCCATGTCTCAGCCGAGCGCCGGCGGTGCCGCGAACGTGATTGACGAGCCGTACGGCAGAGCCATCCAGATACTGGAAAGCCAGGGGATCAAGCCGCTCTTCGGCGGCAAGACCGGCAGCGTTCTGCAGCAATCGCAGTGTTTGGTGAGCAGTCAGAAACTCATCAAGTCCTCGAGCCAGGGAAACCCGGCGGCAAAAGTCCAGCTGTTCCTCGACTGCACTCAGACCGCGGCCGACAAGCTTGCCGAGATGGGCTCCGCCGGTGGCCCGAGGGTCGGCGGCAACGGCGTCACGACCGTGACACCCACGCCGGTGGTGCCGATCCAGGGCGCTCCCGGCGCGGGCGCTCCTGTCGCGCCTCCCGGCTGAGTACCCCTAACCCTCGACCATCTGACGCAGGTTCTTCAGCGTCTCCCCCATGTTCCGTCCCACCTGGCCGGCGGCGACCCGGTCGGCGATCAGTCCGAGCAGGTTGCCCGCAGATTCGTAGGCCAGTCGGAAGGTGACCTTCGTTCGACCGTCGGACGTCTCGCGCAACCGGAACCGTCCGCGCTGTGAGACACCGGTCAGGCCGACCCAGGACACTTCGCGCGGCGCTTCGAATTCGACGAGCTCGATGACGCCGCCGATCGGCACCGAGCCGACCTTCCAGTGCACGGTATAGCGGGCGCCCAGGCGTGCGGGCCCATCGTCGTTCATCTCCCACCGCTCGAGGCTGGCCATGAATTCCGGGTAGCACTCGGGACTGCTGACGACCTTCCACACCGCTTCGCGATCGGCGTCGATGACGCACTGCCGTTGAACCCTCATCAGGACCGCCTCTTCTTCGCGAAAACGCGCATCAGCCGAGCACCGGGAATCGTCGTTCCGCCGCCAACCGGTCCACCCCGGCCTGCAGGCTGGCCTCCACCTTCTCGTGGACGACATCGTCGTCGCTGACCGCGATGTCCTCCGCGTCGATCGCGTCCTGCACCTCGATCGCGATCTTCGTCGGCAGCGGCAGGCGCGGCACCATGTCGCTGACCGTCAGACCCCATGGCGGCGCGAGCAAAATCGGGACGCTCTTCAGCCGTGCGATCTTGTCGACACCGAGCAGTCTGGCGAGCCACTGCCCGCGGTCGAGGAAGAGAGCCGCCTCCTGGCCGCCGACGCTGGCGATCGGCACGATCGGCACCCCGGCGTCGCGGGCCAGCTTCACGTAACCCTTGCGACCGCCGAAGTCGACCTTGTTGCCTTCCCACGACGGCCGAAACACTTCGTAATCGCCGCCTGGATACACCAGCAGCGCCGCACCCGATTCCAGTGCGAGGGTGGCGTTGTCGTGGTTGGCGGCCACGGTGCCGAACTTGCGCAGCGACCCAAGCCCTGGCATCGACACGACGAGGTTGTGGGCCAGTTGGTAGAACGGCCGCTCGACACCGAAGTAGGAGCAGAACGCCAACGTGAATACGAAGGTGTCCGGCGGGAGATTGCCGCCGCTGTGATTCCCGACGAGTAACACGGGTCCGTCTTTGGGAATCCGATCGAGGCCACGGACGTCGGCACGGAAGTACAGCGACGCCAGCAGCCACAATCCGGGCAGCTGTTCTCGGATGTAGTCGGCGTCGCGTTGATCCAGGTCAGCCTTCGGAACACGCGACGTGACCTGATTCCGTGTCCAATTCAGCACATCACCGAAACCCGCCATGGCCAGCTGTATTGACCGCGCGCGAGCACCTGAAACGCACCACCGAAAACCCGATACCGGCGTTCCCACCTACTTCCAGTAAGCTCCGGTGCACGACCTTCTCGGGAGGGAGTCCGCCATGGCACAATCGCCGGTTCTGCCAGCCATATTGCACGCGCGGGAAGTCGATCCCGGGCCGGTGCAGATCCAGGCCCGCAAGGTGCACTTCGACGTCTCCGACGTCCCCCTGGAATGGATCCCGTCGCACCCGGTCGCGTCCACGATGATCAACCTCTTCAACGTCGTGCTGCCCACCGCCGAGCATTGGTTCGTCGACACCTTCAACGAGGCGCTGCCTTACGTGAAGGACCCCAAGCTCGCCGAGGACATCCGGGGTTTCATCGGCCAGGAAGCCACGCACGCCGCGGCGCACGACGACGTGATCCGCCACTTTCTGATCGGCAACGGCGTCGACCCTGCCCCGATACTCGAGATGGTGGAGTATCTGTTCGGAAAGATCTTGGCGCCAACGACTTCGACGAATCCGAAGCGGCGGCTGAACAACCTGTGCGAACGCCTGTGGCTGATCGCGGCGATCGAGCACTACACCGCGGTGCTCGGTGATTTCGCGCTCAACTCGACGTGGGACGACTACGGCGCCGACCCGACGATGGTCGACATCTTTCGGTGGCACGGCAGCGAGGAGGTCGAGCACCGCAGCGTCGCCCACGATGTGGCCGTGTACTTCCACCACAGCTACCTCGACCGCATCCGGGCCATGAGTGTGGCCGCGACCGCGATCTTCGTCTTCTTCCAACGCGGAACGCGCTACCTGTTCACCGCCGATCCGGCCACCGATATCGGCTTCTGGAAGATGCAACGACTGCGCATGCACGACTCCAAGCTCGGGTTGCTGCCCAAGTTCCGCACCCTGTTCGGCTCTCAGACCCTGACGTACTTCCGGCCCGCGTACACCCCGGAACAGATGGGCTCGACCGCGCAGGCTGTTGCCTACCTGGCCACCTCGCCCGCCGCCCGCGCAGCTCACCTTTGATGGGTCTCCGCGAGCGCTATCGGCAGCTGCCGTCGAATCCGTTCCGGCCGCAGCGTCGCGACTGGATGATAGGTATCGCCGGCGCGATGATCGCTGGGATGGACGCGATGGCGGGCGCGACCCGCCGAGTCACTCTTCCAGAAGCGTCCGACCGAACCCGCCTGCTGCGTGTGGTCGCCAGGGAGACCGTCGCCCACGACGAGAACGTCGTGGCGTTGACGTTCGCCGCTGCGGACGGAAAACCCTTGCCCCCTTGGCATCCGGGCGCGCACCTCGACCTGCATCTGCCGAGCGGCCGCCTCCGTCAGTACTCGCTGTGCGGTGACCCGCAGTGGCCCGACACCTACCGCATCGCCGTGCGGCGGATTCCCGACGGCGGCGGCGGGTCCATCGAGGTACACGACGGTCTCGACGTCGGCGCGACGGTGACGACACATGGTCCACGAAACGCGTTTCCGCTGACCGTTCCCGGCTACGGCTCACCGACACGGCGGTTCCGGTTCATCGCGGGCGGGATCGGGATCACGCCGATCCTGCCGATGCTGGCGTTGGCCCAGCGCCTCGGCGTCGAATGGTCGATGGTCTATGCCGGTCGCACACGCGACAGCCTGCCGTTTCTCGACGAGGTCGCCGCACTCGGGTCGGCAAACCGCGTGCGCATTCACACCGACGACGTCGACGGGCGGCCGACCCCACACGATCTGCTCGGCGACTGTCCGGACGGCACCGCGGTGTACGCGTGCGGCCCTGCCGCGATGCTCACGTCGATCCGCTCGGAGTTGGCCGGACGGGCCAAAGTCGAGCTGCACTTCGAGCGCTTCGCCGCGCCACCCGTGGTGGACGGCAGGGAGTTCGCCGTCACGATCGCATCGACCGGGCAACAGATCCGCGTGGCCGCCGACGAGACCCTGCTCGCGGCGCTGAAGCGCTCGGGCGTCGATGCGCCCTACTCCTGCCAGCAAGGCTTCTGCGGAACATGCCGGACGCGGGTGCTCAGTGTTCTCGGAGGCGCCGTCGACCACCGCGACACACTGCTCACAGCTCCCGAACACGAGAACCAGATGATGTTGATCTGCATGTCCCGCGCCGCCGAGGGTTCGAGTCTCACCCTCGACCTGTAGCCGTATCTCGTACTATTCGCCCATGCCGTTGGCTGATGGCGCGACGTTCGCGGGTTACACCATCGTGCGACAGCTCGGCGCCGGTGGCATGGGCGAGGTCTATCTCGCACAACACCCTCGGCTGCCGCGCCAGGACGCACTGAAGGTGCTACCCACATCGGTGTCCGCCGACGGTGAATACCGGGAACGTTTCGACCGCGAGGCGGACATCGCTGCGACCCTGTGGCATCCGCACATCGTCGGTGTCCACGACCGCGGAGAGTTCGACGGCCAACTGTGGATCTCGATGGACTATGTCGAAGGCACCGACGCGGCGCGCCTACTGCGTGAGCGCTACCCCGACGGCATGGCCAGAGGCGAAGTCGCCGAGATCATCAGCGCCGTCGCCGATGCCCTGGACTACGCACATCAGCGCAACCTGCTGCACCGCGACGTCAAGCCCGCCAACATCCTGCTCGCCAACCCCGAGTCCAACGATCAACGGATTCTGCTCGCCGACTTCGGAATCGCGCGCTGGGCCAACGACATCAGCGGCCTGACAGCGACGAACATGACCGTCGGCACCGTGTCCTACGCCGCACCCGAGCAGTTGATGGGTGAACGCCTCGATGGCCGGGCCGACCAATATGCGTTGGCAGCCACGGCCTTTCACCTGCTCACCGGCTCGCCACCGTTCCAGCACTCCAATCCTGCGGTCGTGATCAGCCAGCACCTGTCGAAGGCACCGCCCGCCATCGGCGATCAGCGCCCGGAGCTGGCAGGGCTGGATCCGGTCCTCGCCAAGGCGCTGGCGAAGGCCCCTGCGGACCGGTTCGAACGGTGCGCCGACTTCGCGCGAGCGCTGGCCCATCAACTCGGAGGCACCCCCGGCGACGACGGGACCAGCCTTGCCACCCCGCTACCGCCGCAGAGAGCAGCGGGACGGTCCTTGATGCGCGCCGGCGTCATCGTCCCGGCGATCCTGGCAGTGCTCTTGGTTGCGGCGATCGCAGTCGCCGTCTTCGAGACGCGGCGTGCCGACGACGACCGCCCGGCCGCCGCACCGACTTCCACATCGCCGACGGTCACGAAGCCCACCACGCCCCTGCCGCCACCGCCGGAGCCGCCGCCGTCACCGTCGACCACAGCGGCGCCCCCACCGACCACGGACACGGACACCCCCACGGCCACAACGACATCGGCGGCCACCGCCGCCGCCGTGATCGGCGCCAACTGCTCGCCCGTCGGCAGCACAGCCACCACCTCCGACGGGTCCACTGCGTACTGTTCGACGCTGCAGACCACGGGCACCTCGGTGTGGTCACTCACCCAGGGCGACATCCCGAGCCCCACGGTCACCACCGAGCCGACCGAGGAACCACTGCCGGTCGCCGAAGAGTCTCCGGTGCTCGTGTGCATGCAACAAACCGGGCAGACCCGTCGCGAATGCCGAAGGGATATCCGGGAGAGCAACGGGCTACCCGTGCTGCCATGAGACTACGAACGTCTGACCGGCTGGCGATCGCCGACCTGGTTCATCTCTATGCGTCGGCCGTCGACGATCGGCGCTTCGACGACGTGCTCGAATTGTTCACGCCCATAGCCGAACTACGGTTGCCAGATCCGCCGCGCACGTTGGAGCCGGTACGTATCCATCACGGCCGCGACGGTGTCCGCGCCGCGATGGCGGCGCTGGCCCCGGTGACCCGCACAGAACATGCGATCGTCGGCGAGGTGTACGCCGCGGGCGAGCGCGCCGACCACGCGTTGGGCCGGATCACTTGTATCGCGCATCATTGGACGAGCGCCGACGGTCCGATCACCGACCTCGTTTGGCATGTGCGGTATGACGACGAGTACCTGCGCACACCGGCCGGCTGGCGGATCCACGGTCGCGCGCTGACCATCAACGCTATCGAGACACGTCCGATTCGTCGGCTTCGAGCGCCGACAGCAGACTCTCGAGCAGCGGACGCTGCCCTTTCAGCAGCTTCGACCGAGCCGCAGCCACGGGAAACCAACCCACGCGGTCGATTTCGGGGAACTCCCTGAGCTTTCCCGAACCCTTGGGCCACTCCATCTCGAATGTGTTGGAGAACGAGCCGTCGAGGTCGAGGTCACCGCGAACGGCGAACGCCGTGATCACCTTGCCGCTGGGCTGCCTCACCGGATCGAAGTCGATACGCGCGCCGACGGGCACCTTCTTGCCCAGTTCTTCCTCGAACTCGCGCTGTGCCACAGTCCACGGGTCCTCGCCCTCGACGTACTCGCCCTTGGGAATCGACCACGCACCGTCGTCCTTGCGCGCCCAGAACGGCCCGCCGGGGTGGCCGATCAGCACCTCGAGCTCACCGTCGATCACGCGATACAGCAGCAGACCCGCGCTGAGTTTGGGCACCGCGCCAGCCTAGTCGGCACGCGACGTCAGTACTTGCGGTCACCCTCGCTGTCGTCGAAGAATGCCCAGTCACCGTCGTCGGTCTTGACCTCCATGCGCCAGCCCAGTTCGGGCTCTGCCTTCTGGTCGACAAACCAGGCATGCGCATCGTCGGCGCTCTCGATGTCCTTGGTGTCGACGACGTCACCATGAGGATTCAACACGCGGTATGTAGCCATGACGGTAACGTTCCCCGTTCCGCCGAATCCAATCAGTCGGGCTTCGGCATCGGGATGCCCTCGCTGGTGGCGAATCGTGCGTCCTCCTGCGTCGACAGCCCGAACGAGACGACCGACCGGTCGAAGAACACGTCGGTCAGATACGCCAGGGACACCGCCCACCTGTTGACGAATCGCGGGATCGCATAGATGTGGTAGACGCGGGTGACGACCTTGGCCGGGAAACCCGACAGCTGCACGTTGAGCGGGTTGGCGACGGCGTAGCGGGGGCCGAGGTCGACGACCAGTCCCATGTTGCGGTGCTTGTACGGTTTGGCCTTTCCGTAGCCCAGGCTTGCGGCGACGTTGCGGGCCAACGCCTTTCCCTGCCGTGTCGCATGCTGCGCGGTCGGTGGCGTGATCTCGCCCGGCTGCGTCACGTCGGGTACCGCGGCCGCGTCGCCCGCACCGAACACGTCGGGGTGTCCGGGAACCTGCAGCTCCGTGGTGACCTTCAGACGACCGCGCTCGGTAGGCAGCCCGAGCTTCTCGATGAGCGGTGCGCCGGTGACACCGGTGACCCATGCGACGGTGTGCGTCCGGATCAACGAGTCATCGCTGAGCACAACGTGTTCGGGATGGACCTCGGCCAGCGTCACACCGAGGCGCACGTCGATACCACGCGACTTGAGCACCCGCTGCGCGGCGGCACCGAGCTTTTCCCCCACTTCCGGCATCACCTGCTCGGCTAGATCGAGCAGGACGAACTTGACCTCGGCGGGGTCGAAGTCCATCTGTCTGGCCGCGGAATCGGCGAGCGCTCGCAGCTGCACGGCGAGCTCGGTGCCGGAGTACGACGCGCCGACCACCACCACCGTGCGCCGCGCCTCCGCCCTGCCGGCATCGTCGTCGACGTCGGCCAGTTCGAGCTGCTGGAGCACATGGTCGCGCAGGTACAGCGCTTCGGCTGGCGACTTGAGGCCGCGGGCGTGCTCCGCCAGACCGGTGATGTCGAACAGCCGAGTCACCGAGCCCGGCGTGAGAACCAGGCGGTCCCACGCCAGGCTGCGGACGCGTTCCTCGGGGTCGGTGAACGTCACCGTCCGGCCGTCGAAGTCGACCTCGTCCACTCGGCCGCGGATGGCCTGCACCCCGGTCAAGGCATTGGCGAGCGGAATCGCGACGAACCGGGCGTCCACCAGACCGCCGGCGACATCGGGCAGCAGCGGCGTGTACAGCATGTAGTCGACCGGCGAAATGATCGTGATATCGACCGATGCCCCTGTTTTTTTCGCGTGCCTTGCCATTTTTCGTGCCAGCTGACGGGCGCATTCGAAGCCGGTGAACCCGCTGCCGACGACCACTACAGACGTCATCGCCTCCACCTTACGGAAGGCCGTGGCACCGGCGTCGGCGCGGGGCAGCCCCTGACGCTGATCGTGATTTCACCCGACGTGTGTTCCATTCCAGGGCGCCCGTAGCGGATGCTGGATGCCATGGCGGGCCCACTGCGCCGGTTCGATCCGTTCCGGCCGATCGACATGTTGACGTCGCTGTGGACGACGGCGGCAGTGGGACCGGTGAGCAGCGGTGCGGCGATGGCGTACCGGACGCTGTTCACGACCGTGCGACGGCTGGTGGTGGGCCGTCGCCTCGCGATCCGGCTCGATGACGGCACGCTCACCCTGACCGTCACGGAGTTCGACTCCACCCTCGATGTTCGTGGTCTATCGGTCGGGCAACTGAACGACGTCCGCATCGCCGCCCGCGACATCCGCTGGGAGGACAACACGTTCCATCACGCGACGGCGGTGCTGCACAACGTGCACATGCGGCCGAGCACGCCGCCGGTCCTGGTCGCCGCTCCGGTGGAGCTGACGTTGCAGGTCCCTGCGGCCGCCTTGGACGACCTCTTCCTGTGGGCGGCGCCGAGGTTGTCCGGCGAGGTCGGCAGTGATGGTGTCGCGCGGCTGCGGATGGCCCGACGTCCGATGCTCGGTCATATCGAGGTCGATGCGCAGCTCGACGGTTCGACACTGTGGCTGCGACCCCGCGTTCTCGTCGCCCGCCGGTCCCGCTGGACGCTGCCGGCCCGGGCTCCTGCCTACCCGGTGCGCCTTCCCGAGCTACCTCACGGGCTGCGGCTCACCCGCGTCGCCTTCGCTCCCGACGTCGTATGCCTCACGGCGTCGGTGTCCGAATGGCAGATGGACCTGCCGCGCAAGCGGCTGGAAGACATCCTCGGGCAGCTCAGCGTCGCCGGGGTTCCGCTGAATCTGACGCGACTGACGCGTCTGCTCTAGTCGGGCGAGCCAATCGCAATGTCAGGCTGAGAGCTTCATGACGTCTATATATCGGCGGATTCAAGCGGTGGCCGCAACAGATTGGTTTGGATCGGATAGTAGCTTGTCGAGCATTTCGGCTGGGGTCTTCCAGCCGAAGCGTTCGCGGGGTCGGCCGTTGAGTTCGGCGGCCACGTTGTCCAGGATGCCGGGGCCGTGGAAGGACAGGTCGGTTCCTTTTGGAAAATACTGTCGCACAAGACCGTTGGTGTTCTCGTTGCTGCCGCGCTGCCACGGGCTGTGCGGGTCGCAGAAGTAGATCGGCAGCCCGGTCGCCTCGGTGATCTTGGTGTGCAGTGCCATCTCGCGGCCCTGGTCCCATGTCAGCGACCGCCACAGGATCTCGGGAAGCTCGGGCATCTTGGCGATCATCGCCGCGGCCACTGTCTCGGCGGTGTGATCACCGGGCAGGTGCAGCAACAGCACAAAGCCGGTGGTGCGCTCCACCAGCGTTCCGATCGCCGAGGCGTTGTTGGCGCCGAGGATGAGGTCACCTTCCCAATGCCCGGGGATTGCGCGATCGTCGGCTTCCTTGGGTCGATCGCTGATCGAAATCATGTCCTTGAGCTTGCCGCGCCCCTGCTGAGCCTGACGGCCCTGGGGTTTGCGTTTGATCCGCCCAGTGCGCAGCGCCGCCTTCATCAGCCGGGCTAGCTCGCCCCGCGGCTGGACGTAAATGGCCTGATAGATCGTCTCGTGTGACACCCACATCTCCGGATCATCGGGGAAGTCCAGGCGCAGCCGGCCCGCGATCTGTCGCGGGCTGTAGCGCTTCTTCAAGCCTGACAGAACCTCGGCCAGCAGGGCAGGGTTGGCTTGGAGTCGACGCACCTTCGGTCGCGCCATCCTCGTCTCGTACTCGCACTGACCGCGGATCGCGCGGTAGCTGTCGCCGCTAGTCATACCGCGTGCGATCTCCCGGGTGATCGTCGACCGATGCCGGCCCAGCAGCCGGGCAATCTGCGCCGGGATCTGCCCCTCGGTGAGCAACGCTTCGATACGGCAGCGTTCGGTGAACGACAACGCCGCACCCGGCGGCGGCTCGGCATCGGACTCCGGGCTGCGCAGCACCGTCACATCAGCAACACCATTCAGCAAAATAGGGCAGGCATCACGGTATTTCGCGAGGTTGGCCATGCCGCCAGCCTTTCGCACCCACCGGAATCCCGACGCCTCCGACACACCAGCCGCCGCGGCGGCATCGGCCACCGACGCGCCTCGACGCAACTGCTGCCAGAACAGCTGGTGCACCTCGGGTGAAGCCGACCGCACATGGCGCGACACATACCCGGCTTCACGACACCACCTCAACCCAGTCACGCCGCTGATCCCCACCGACCTGGCCGCCACCGAAGGAGTCGCCCCCGACCGCACCGCCCGCCAGAACGCTTCCCGAACCGACAGCGGCAACCTCCCACCCAGCGGCCGACCAGAACGGCGCTTCAACTCCGCGCACACGCAACACCTCACAAAGGTCAGGTGTTGCGGCCATCACTTGAATCCGCCATCCGTCACGGCGCTCTCAGCTGCACATTGTGAAGAGTCACAGCGTGCCGTTTGCAACAATGCCTTTGTTGTGACCGAAATCGCGCGTTACCCAGAGGGTCCCGTCGAGGTGACCGTCTCGCGCGACGGTGACGATCTGATCTTCAGGTCGTCCCACGAGGATTACGGCAGAACGATCACCGAGGAATCCCGCATCACGGCCCCCGATTTCGTCGCCAAAGGTCCAGGACCGTGGCCGTGGTTCGACCTCGGGATCAGACGCGCAGGCGCATTGCAGGTGCTCGACGCGCTAGGGGTCGACCGTCCGGCGTGGACCGAACCACTGGCGCCAAGCGTGCTGGATCTCTTCGAGCGCGCTCATCGCGGCGACACCACGGTCATCGAACTGCTGGCGATGGGCGCCGATCCCGACCCCGTCGACGCATGCGGTGCCACACCTCTGTGGTACGCGGTGTGCTCACTGGCCGCCGGGACCACCGTCGCCCTGATCGACGAGGACGCCGACGCGGGACGCCGCATCGAATTATCCGCTCGCGGTGAGAAATTCACGACGATCCTGCACGAGATCGTGCGGCGGGGACGCACGGTGGCACTCAACCACGCACTGGCACATGGGGTCGATCCCGACCTCGTCGATTCCGACGGCGCGACGGCGATGCATGTACTCGACGGCTCCGCCGACAACGTCAACCCCGAGATGGTGCGGGCACTGGTGCGGGCGGGCGCTGCCATCGACGCTGCCCTGCCCGGCGGAACTCAGCCAATCGAGCTCGCCGCGAGGATGGTGCTTCCTGCAACGGTTGCCGCGATGGTCGAACTCGGCGCAGATCCTGATCGCGGCCTGGACTCGTTGCTGGCGTGGTGGGCCGTCGGCTCGACGTTCAATGGGTACCGGGCCGCTGCGGTCGCCGACGTGGTCGACCTGCTGCGCACGGGCGGAGCCACGGTGACGCAACGCCACCGTGAACAGGCGGCGAACGCCGGAGCGTCGGAAGTAGAGGCGGCGCTTCGCCGCTAGAGTGCCGGTGTGCCCGCGTACTCACGCTATGTCGCAATCGGCGATAGCCAAACCGAAGGGCTGTGGGACGGCGACGACTCCGTTGGTCTCGTCGGCTTCGCCGATCGTCTCGCCACCATGCTCGACACTCACCACCCCGGCGTGACGTACGCCAATCTCGCTGTGCGTGGCAGGCGGATCAAAGACCTGCTCGACGAGCAGCTGCCCGCCGCGTTGGCGTTGCAACCCGATCTGATCTCCGTATGCATCGGCATGAACGACGTGACACGTCCCGGCCCGTATTTCGGTCACGCTCTCAGCGAACTGGACGACCTATACCGGCATCTGGCAGCGTCCGGCGCGACGGTCCTGACGACCACTTTTCCCGACATCGCGAAGATCCTGCCGATCGGACGGGTGATCGCCTCGCGCGTCGAGCAGATCAACGACGACATCCGCAAAGCGACAGTGCGCCATGGGTTTAGGCTGGTCGACCTCTACAACGCACCGTCGATGACACAGCCCGACACGTGGAGTGCCGACCGGGTGCACGGCTCGGCCAAGGGCCATCAGCGGTTCGCCGCGGCGGCCGCCGAGGCGCTGGGCCTGCCGGGCAGCAACCACGACTGGGCGCTTGTCGACGGCCCCTCGCGGCGTCCGTCGCTGCGGTCGCAGGCGGTGTCGCAGGTGTTGTGGACGCAGAACATGCTCATGCCGTGGCTCTGGTACCACGTCCGCGGCAAGTCCACCGGTGACGGTCGCGGTCCGAAGCGCCCGCAGCTGGAGGGTGTGGCGGCCTAGCCGGACCAGACCCCGTCGATACTCTCCGCGACGTCGATGATCTTCGCCTCCTTTGAGGCCGGGCTGTCGATCTCGCCGGCGACGTGCGCCGCGACGAAACGCTTGATCTCGGCGTCGATGTTGCCGAGTATCCGCACCAGTTCGGCGCGCAGCGACTTCGACGTGACGTGGATGGAGATGTCGGACGGTCGCGGCTTCTCCACGTCGAGGATCAGCAGGAGCGGCCCCGCCGCCCGCGCGGTCGCTCGTAGCTTGATCTCGCCGAACACCATGAACTTCGGCTTGTCGATCCGCAGATCGACCACCAGGTCGATCTCCAGCGGGATCCGGATGTCGAAGGTGATCAGCTCACCGACCTCGCGGGTCAGGCGGGGATGTAGTACCCGGACCTTCGCCGTCACTTTGGCGAGGTTGCCGGGACCCTGCGCCATCGGGCCCATCGCGAACTCGTCACCGGCGATGGCGGCGATCGCCCCGCCGACACGGTCTTCGGTGACGGCGATCTCGAAGAACTGGCGACCGAATTGCTCGTAGGTCATTTCGTTGTCGACGGCCATGGTGCTCATACCGTCTCACGTCTAGCCGTCGAACCGTGACCATCGCGACCGAATCGAGACAACACCGCTGCTAGCGGGCTTCTTCGCTGCGGGCTTCCGCGCCTGATTCGCCTACATCGATCGCGTCGTCGGACGCAGTCTGACCGACGTAGCTGCCGTCGTCGTCGCCATCTTTGCCCGCGCGCGACGCGGCAACATGGTCGTCATCGTCGACGTCGGATTCGGACTTGCTGTCGTCACGGGAGTCCATGCCCACCTGTTACCCGGCCTCGACGTGCGCAAACGGTTACGCGTCGTCGGTGAAGTAGCGAATTCTGTCGATGGCGATCGATTTGGCCGCCACGTCGGCGATCAACACGTCGCGCTTGCCGTCGCGGTCCAACCCCACGGCGACGCTGTACCCCGACGCGATGAACTTGCGGGACCGGGTTCCCGCGACGCGTGACAGCAGTTCCGTGGTGCTCAACGGCAGGTCGTCACCGATCGTCAGGCGCGCGCCCTTGGAGAGCCAGCGGCGAACCGCAACCTCGTCGCCGGCCCGGGCGTCGTCGAGGAACTGTCCGATCCGTCGCTTTCCCCGCGCCCCCGTCCCCCGCAGCCCGCCCAGATAACCGAGCACGCCGACGGCACCCTGATTGACGAGCAGGCTCTTCGACAGGGCCAGCCCGGCGGGTACACCCGCGAACCCGCCCTTGAGGAATTGACCGACCATCGCGGGAAGTTCCCAAAAGGCTGACAGCGCAGCAATTTTCAACTCGCCGTCGGCGTCGCGTACGTCGTAGCGGATGTACACGGGCACCCGCAGGTCGACCGCTCCCATCACAATGTCGAGTTCGCCGTCACGGACGACGGTCGAGCCCGTGACCACGTCGGCGTCGGGCCGGTAGGTGATGTCGCGGGGGCCGATGAACGTGTCGTAGAACAGTCCGATCGCGCCGTGTCCCTGGTGGGGCGCTGAGCCGACCGGATCCTCTACCCGACCGTCGGCGGCGAACAGGCCGACCCACCCCCCGCGGTCGTGCGCGCCTGCCGCCGCCGGTGACCGCTCGGCGGTCGCCAGCACATCCGAGCGTGTGAAGGTCATAAAGGTGCCTACCATCCCGCAACGCCTCAGTCGACTACTTCGCCACCAGCAGGCACACTGGGATTACGCCAGGCGCGAGGAGGAACCGCTATGAGCAGCAACGGGCCGTTCGGGTTCGACCCCGAGGAGTTCGACCGCGTCGTCCGCGAGGCCGGGGAAGGGCTGCGCGATGCCTTGGACGGCGTCGGCAGGTTCCTCAGCACCTCCGGTGAACGCGCAGGTTGGGTCAATCTGGTCGACGAGTTCACCCGGCATTCGCGGCCGAAACGCGAACCCGAGACCACCGGCGAGACCGGTGACGGCGTCTGGGCGATCTACACCGTCGACACCGATGGCGGCGCCCACATCGAGCAGGTGTACCCATCCGAACTGGACGCACTGCGCGCCAACAAGAACAACACCGACCCCACCCGCAAAGTGCGCTTTCTGCCTTACGGCATCGCGGTCAGTGTGCTCGATGCGTCGGAGCCACCGGCCGAGGAGGCCTAACCGCCGAAGTGGCGTCGGATGCCCGCGAGCATCTCGATGTGGGCTTTGACCGCTTCTCGGGTGGTCATCTTGTGGAGCGGCCGGGGCGCGTGGATCGTCAGACGTTCGACGATTCTCGTTCCCGCGCCGACGGCATCGAACGACACCACGCCATAGAGGCGCACGCGGGGAAACTGACGCGCCTCGGTGATCACCGGACCCACGGACGCAACCCTCAGGTGCGCCGTGTAACTCGTCGGCAGAGTCAACGGACCGAGGGGAATGCGGTCCTGCACGCGATAGCTCTGGCAGTACCCGTCGGCCAGTTCGGTCCGTGCGGTTTCGCGCACCGAGACCACCAGCGGATGGACGGTCTTGATGTTGTCGAGATCGACGTAGAACGCGCGAACCTCGTCCGGCGACGCGGGAACGTCCTCGGAAAGCACCTGCTCCGCACGCATGATCACCGACCGCCCGAATTCACGTGCCACCCTCCATCCCCCCGCGGCCCGCCCCGCTGCGGACGATACGCGGAAAGGTGCGCTCACCAGCAGTTTTTGACATAGGAGCGCTATCATCATAAAAATAGGCAGATGGTAACCGACCACGAGTTCGCGAACCGGTGATGGACCGCGACCAGCTCATCGATCTCACGCGCCGCGCCTTGAAGCTCGCGCGGGACAAGACCACCGACCTCATGCCGACGGAATACACCGTCGCAGCGGACACCTACACGTCTGCCACCCACCACTTCGAGGACACCGCGATGCTGTTGGCAAGCCCTCAGCTGGTCGGCTACGTCTCGGAATTGCCACGGCCCGGCACGTACGCCACCAAGACTGTCATGGGCCGCTCCGTCCTGCTGACCCGTGCCGCCGATGGGGTCCTGCGCGCCTTCGACAACGTCTGCCTGCATCGCCAGTCACGAATCACCGAGGGGTGCGGCGCGGCCCGTCGGCTCGCGTGCCCGTATCACTCGTGGAGCTATGACCTCACCGGCGCTCTCGCCGGTGTGCCCGGCAAGGAGGGCTTTCCCGAAACCTCATCGGGCACGCCACGGTTGACGGAACTACCGGCGGCCGAATGTGCGGGCTTTCTGTGGATCTCGCTCGACCCGAACGCGACGCTGGACATCCCCACCTTCCTCGGACCGCTGGCCGCAGAACTCGATTCCTGGGGCATCGGCCGATGGTCGCCGCTTGGTGAGAAGGTGCTGGACTGCCCCATCAACTGGAAGCTGGCCATCGATACGTTCGCGGAGAACTATCACTTCGCGACGGTGCACAAGACGACGTTCGCGACGATCGCACGCAGCAACTGCACGGTGTTCGACTCCTTTGGCCCACATCACCGACTTGTGTTCCCCCTCAACGGAATTCTGGACCTCGAGGACGTCCCGGAAGAAGAGTGGGAGCCGCTGCAGGCCATGGTCGTCATCTACGCGCTGTTCCCGAACATCGTGCTGTCGTGCACGGTCGCCAACGGCGAACTGTTCCGTGTCTACCCCGCCGACGAGCCGGGCCGGTCGATCACCGTGCACCAGAACTCGACGCCCCTGGATGTCTCCGAGGAGTCCACGGCTGCAGGCGCGGCAGCCGTTTTCGAATACGCGCACTCGACGGTTCGCGACGAGGACTACGCCCTGGTCGCCGGACTACAAGCCAACCTGGAGTCGGGCGTGCGCCCGCATCTCGTCTTCGGTCGCAATGAGCCGGGACTGCACCACCGCCACAGCACGTGGGTCGAAGCGGTCAAACCGACAGCGCGACAATGAGATCATCGACGATCTGATCGATCCCGGCACCCGACGGGAGGATCTCGTCGCGCAGGTGCGCCACCGCTTCCTCGCGGCGCCCACCCTCGACCAGTTCCCGCAGTGTCGCCACGCGCGCGTCGCCCACGACGCTGGCGAGCACGTCGACCAATTCCCAGTCGCGGTACAACGCCAAAGAGCGTTCGTAGAAAGCGAATCCGTTCACCGGTTCGCCTCGCAGCGTGCCGCGGTAGTGAAACGGGCCTTCCATGTACTCCAGTGGTAGCCCGTGGCCGGGCGCGGGCACCAGGGGCTCGCCCGTGAGGTCGAGGTCGAGCTTGCGCGACGTCAGCCGGTGCCGGTCGGGCAGGTAGCGCGCCTTCGCCGGCGGTCGGTACAGCGTTCGGACTGCTTCGGGCCACCGCACGTAACTGTCGATGGCCACCTCGATGTCGTCGGCGTACTCCGGGTCGACACCCGGTATCGGCGAGCTGGTCGTCGCACCCGAGAACGGTTGCAGTGCATTACGATCGGTGCGGTCGAACTGCCGCCAGATGCTCAAGTCGACGCCGTTGTCGAGGTTGATCGTGCGCCATTCATGCGCGCGCCACCGCACGTCACCGTCCGCCCCACCGCTGTTGGCGATGAGCGGGAACCACTGCCGGTCGACGTGACCCGCATTACCGGTGACGGATTCGGCGGACGAACCCCACCTGAGCGTTCCCGTCATCGTCAGGCCGGTCTGCAGATAGGAGTACGTGTCCGCCTGGCCGAAGCACTCGATCTTGCCGCCGAAATCCGCGGCGCCCAGCGGCACCGGTGCCCGTGTCGGTGTGACGTGCAGATCGACCCGCATCGCCTCACCCGCGGCGTCGGTGCCGACGAAGGTGACGTCGTAGGTGTAGGGCACCAGGTCGCCGTTGTCGTCGCGACAGGTACGCCAGACCGCCCTGTCTGCACCGCTGTCGAAAGCGATGTCGAGACATTCGTCGGAGACCGACATCTTCATGACGGCTCCGGGTTGCATGTTCGCCGGCGGCATGTCGTAGTCGGTGTACGTCCCGTAAGTGCCCGCATCGAGGTCGAACAGCGCGAACGTGTAGAAGTCGGCGACGATGTCGCCCAGCCCCGGCCGGTTCTTGTTGAAGATCGACAGGAATGCGTATCCGCGCCCGCTTTCTCCGGTCAGCTCGCCCGCCAGAAACCAGGTGTCTGACTCGCAGTCCGGGTGGTTGGCCTCGGCAGCCGGAAAGTCGAGCTGACGGTCCCCCGGCACCAGCGCGAACGGGTATCGGCGCCAGTCGGTTGATTGCGGGTGGTTCACGGGCCCTGCCTTTTTCACTATGTTTATATTAATAGCAACTTTAGGCTGTGTTACGCGGCGGCGGAGGCGACACCATGAGATCCCTCGATTACGACAAGCTCTATATCGGCGGTCGCTGGCAGGAGCCGTCGACGAATCGACGGCTCTCCGTCATCTCCCCGCATACCGAAGAGCCGATCGGCGAGACGCCCGAAGCCGCTCCCGACGACGTCGACAAGGCGGTCACGGCGGCCAGGAAGGCCTTCGACGAGGGCCCGTGGCCCCGGCTGAGTGTCGGCGAGCGCATGGAGAAGATCGAGCAGCTCGCCGCGCTCTACATGGCCGAGACCGACGCGATCGCCGACCTGATCACCGCCGAGATGGGCTCACCCAAGAGCTTCAGCAGGCTTGGGCAGGGCGCGGGCGCGCTCGCTCAGATGCACCTGAACATGGCGACGGCCAAGGAGTTCCCATGGGTGGAGCGGCGGCCGGGATTGTTCGGCGATGTTCATCTGCGGCGCGCTCCGGTCGGTGTGGTCGGTGCGATCGTGCCGTGGAACGTGCCGCAGTTCCTGATCATGCCGAAGATGATTCCGGCGTTGATCGCAGGCTGCACGGTCGTGGTCAAGCCGGCTCCCGAAACACCTTTGGACGCCATGTGGTTGGCCGAGATGCTGGATGAGATCGACCTTCCCGAAGGCGTGGTGTCGATCGTCCCCGGCGGCAGGGAGACCGGTGAGGCCCTCGTCCGCCATGCCGGCGTCGACAAGATCTCCTTCACCGGATCGTCGGCGACGGGCAGGCATATCGCGGCGTTGTGCGGCGAACAGCTCAAGCGGGTCAGCCTCGAGCTGGGTGGTAAGTCGGCGGCGATCATTCTCGACGACGCCGACATCGCCAACACCGTCAAGCATCTGAAGATGGCCAGCCTGATGAACAACGGGCAGGCCTGCGTCGCTCAGACCCGGATCCTGGTGAGCGAGAACAAGCACGACGAGGTCGTCGATGCGCTCGCCGAGATGATGTCGCGGTTGCAGGTCGGCGACCCGGCCGACGACACCACCGACGTCGGACCGCTGGTAGCCCAGCGGCAACAGTCGCGAGTGCAGGGTTATATTCAGGCCGGGCTAGACGAGGGTGCTCGAATCGTCCTGGGCGGCAAGGAAAAACCGTACGATCGCGGTTGGTACGTGCAACCCACGCTGTTCACCGACGCGACCAATGACATGAAGATCGCACGCGAGGAGATCTTCGGTCCGGTGCTGACCGTGCTGAAGTACAGCGACGAGGCCGACGCGGTGCGAATCGCCAACGACACCGACTACGGACTCGCGGGCTCGGTGTGGACCGCGGACGTCGAACGCGGGCTGGAGATCGCCGCCGAGGTCCGGACGGGCACGTACGGCATCAACATGTACACCCTCGACACCACCGCGCCGTTCGGCGGATTCAAGCAGTCCGGAATCGGTCGTGAATTCGGTGCCGAGGGGCTGTCCGAGTACGTCGAGTTGCAGTCGACGGTAAGCGCGGACAAGCTTCCCGATCTCGCTTGAACCTTTCGCCGTGACAACCGGGTCACAACCGGACACTCGGCCTGCCGAAGACGCTCAGGTGATCTCCAGGGTTACCTCAGCGGGACAACATAATTCGTCTCGCTGGTTGTACACCGCGATCTCGAGGTCCACAAGCCGGCGCGCAACATCGCCCGCCGTCTCCATGCGCTTGCCCACGACGCGGCCGCGGCCGACCATCGAATCGCCGGCATAGATCGAGCCGAGCAGCGACACCTTTCGCCGGACCACCCTGCTGTAGGGCCCCGCCCAACCCGTCGCGATCCGATCCACGAATCCGGCGATGTGCATGGTGTTGACGAAGATCGTCGGTTGACCGTGCCGTCGGGCGTAGTCGGGATCGAAATGACCGGGAAAGTAATCCCATGTCGCCCCTGGGTTCATCACGACGCGCTGGTAATCGATCGTGTCGATCACTTCGGCGAGCTCGGTCGACGCGGCGATGTCATCCCACGACAGGTGATGAGTCATGACTGCCCCGCAGGCGTGAACCGGAACAACGTGTTTCGGTTGACCGCCACCAGCGCCCCGTCGGCGCGGTAAAAGTGGTCACACGTCTCGACGAAGTGCCCCGTCCCCACGCGCGTCGTCTTCTCCGGCGACACCGAGACGACCTCCTCGACAACGTGCAGTCGGTCACCTTCGAGGATCGTCGTCGGGAACTCGACGTCGTTGGACGCGTTGATGAACGTCGTTCCGGGTAACGGCACGCGGATCGCGATCGAGGGCACGGGCGGTTCGTCGGTGGGCAGCCACGGTGGCGGGATCAGCCAGCCCATCAACAACGCGGGCGGAGCGAGTAGACCGCCCCACACCTCGCGCGCGAAGTCTACGTCCCAGTAGGCGGGGTTGGGATCGCGGACCATCGATGCGAAGTGCTGAATACGCGCCCCGCTCACGGCCGTCCCGGCATACCTCGGCTCCGTGCGGACCCCGACCATGCGCAGGGCGTCGGAGTAGGTGCCGAACGCGAACTCGTACCGGATGCCGTCGTTCACACGGACAGCGCACTCTCGCGGGTCGCGTGATCCCATTCGAGTGCACGTGACGTGAAGTACCAGCCGCCACGCTCGTAGACGAGCCGATCGGTGAACGTACCGGAGGCCTGAAGTTGATTGTCGCGCAGCAGCAATGCCACACATTTCTGGGTCGCGTCAACCCCGTCCACAACGATCTCGTGGTCGACGGTCACCAGTCGCAACCCGCCGCCCCCGTCGAACGCCGTACGCAGATCGTTGAACGACTCCCCCGAGCGCACATAGGTGGCGCCTGAGTGACGGAAGGTGGTGATCCAGCCGACGAGATCGCCGTCGGAGTACAACCGGTTGTGCCGCGCATCCAAGTTGAGGATGGCGGCCCGTCCCGCCAGTCCGTCCAGGACGTACTGCTGTTGGTAGGTCAACGACATTCTGATCTCCTAACGGCTGAGCACGTAGCCGTGCGCTTCGCGGTCCCAGGCGTCGGCGCCCAGTCCCCTGTTGCGGAGCACGTCCTTGCGGACGCGTCCGATGACGTTCTTGGGAATCTCTTCGATCGCTTCGAGGTAGCGGGGCACGCAGAAGTACGGCATGCGCGTCGAGCAGAAGTCGAGGAGTTCGGCGAAATCCACTGTCGCACCGTCGTTCAACGTCACCACGACAAGGATGTCGTCCTCTCCGAGATCGCTCGGGATGCCGACCGCCGCCGCCTCGGCAATGGCTGGATGCCCCATCACGGTCTGCTCGACCTCCACCGACGACACGTTCTCCCCGCGACGCCGCAGCGAGTCCTTCGCGCGATCCACGAAGGACAGATTGCCGTCCTCGTCGAGCGTGCCGAGATCGCCGGTGCGGAACCATTCGGGGTGTGGCCGGACGTCGAGGCCTGGCACGGCCGTCACCCCGGCAGGCACCGATACCACATATCCCTCGCTCATCGCATGTGATGTCCGCGCCCGGCAGGCGATTTCGCCGACCATTCCGATGGGCAGCGGCTGTCCGTGTCCGTCGACGATCTGCACGTCGAACGCCGGGTTGACCTGGCCTGCAGTACCCGGTGTGCCGGCCTCGGAAACCGACTTGTAGGCGATCGGGAACGCTTCGGTGAGGCCGTACATCGTCACGATGCGACAGCGATAGCGCTGTTCGATCTCGCGATACATGTCCGCCGCGATGGGCGCCGCCGAGATGAAGCGAATGCCGAGCTCGGCGTCGCGCGGATCCGGTGGCAAGTTCCACAGCATCGACACCATCGCGCCTGCCCCGGCGAAACCCACTGCGCCGCAGTCTCTCATCTCGTCCCACACCCGGCCCGGATGGAAGGTCGAGGCCAACACGCTGGTGCCGCCGACGAGCATCGGCGCCAGCACGGTCGGCGCGGCACTCAGGTGGAACAGCGGCATCGCCGTCCACAGCGTGTCGCCGGCCCCGAGTTCCCAGGATGACGCGACGGTCGCGGCCGCGGTGAACAGGTAGTGCCAGGTTGTCGCGACGGCCTTGGACGGTCCGGTGGTGCCGGAGGTGAAGAACAACGCACCGATGTCGTGCGGACCGGCGGGTTGGACGTCTGGCGGGGTGACCGGCGCCGCGGCGAGCGCCTCGATGAGCGAACCGTCCTGAACGAGCGTGGTTCTCAACGTCGCGACGTCGTCGGCGATATCCGCCAACCGTGGTTGGCGGTCGGTGTCGGTGAGCACCAGCGCGGCCCTGGACAGGTCGAGCGCGTGGCTGAGAAACTCACCCTTGCTGGCCGCGTTCACCGCCGCGGACACCGCACCGATCCGGGCTGCGCCCAGCCAGAAGTACACCCACTCCGGACAAGTCCCGGTGAACAACGCGACCGTTTCGCCGCGTTCGACTCCGAGATCGCGAAGGATGTGGGCGGCAGCGCAGGAGCGGTCGCGCATCTGGGCGAAGGTGATCGGTGTTCCGGCGATGGCCATCATCACTCGACTGCCGTGCTGCTCGGCGCGGCTGTCGAGCACCCCGGGCACACTGAAGTGTTCGACGCCGAAGGCCGCCGGGTCCAACACCGCACCCCGGCCTGGGGGCATCACACCCTCGCTAGACCCGGGTCGGGCTCGCCGTCGGCGGTGTAGCCGAAGTCGATCGGCGACGGTTCTTCGCCTGGGTAGAACCTGTGCGCCCACCGACGCAGGGCGGCGTAGTCACGCGCCTCCTCCGGAGCCAGGTTGGGCTTCTCGAGGTATTTCATGTTCTCCCAGGTGAAGAAGTCCTGCTTGATGACCTCTTGTTGCAGCGCAAGGAATTTCGCGGCACGACCAGCCGGCTTGTCACCGGTGTCCCCCGGTTCGCGCACCGACGCCTGGGTGTAGAAGTAGTCGGTGTAGTCCTCGTCCACCGGGGTCTGTCCGGTGACCTCGATGGTGGCGACAAGCTCCTTGGGGAACCGCACGATGCCCAGCCCCAGCGAGTAGTTGTCGTAGATGATGTTGGCGTCCACCGGCCCCTCGGGAGTGAGCCAGGTGGACGGACGACCGCCGCCGAAGTTCGCCGTCACCGTCGCATGGAGGTGGTAACCGTCCACGTCGAACGACGTTGTGTTGGCGGCACTGTCGGCTTTGTGGACGAACTGCACGTGGTAGGGGTCCGCGGCGTTCTCGATGATCATCTGCGCGTGCACCTTGACCCGGTTGAGCATCCGCGAGTGCGGGTGCAACGGGTAGTAGTCATCGGTTTCGAGTTCGGGCAGCACCGGCGGCTGCCAGTAAGGCGCGCGGCCGTGGCGTTCGTGCCACACCACGATGAAGCCGTACCACTCCTGGGTGGGGTACGACTTGATCTTCACGTTCTGCTTGCAGCCGATCTTGCTGTACGGGATCAGCGCGTTGGTGCCGTCGCCACGCCACTCCCAGCCGTGCCACGGACAGACGATGTGCTCACCCTCGACCGTGCCGCCGACGGCCATGTTCGCGCCCAGGTGCAGACAGTAGGCATCCAGGACGTTCACCTTTCCGGACTTCGTCCGGAAGATGACCAGATCTTCGCCGAAATAGTGGGCGCGTTTCACCTGGCCCGGCGCCAGCTCCGAGGCGAAGCCGACAATGAACCAGCCGGTCGGGAAGCGGTACGTCGAGAGGCTGATTCCGCTGGGGCCGAACTCCCGTTCAGACGGATCAACCTTCGGGTCGTGAACCGTATCCGTCATAGTTTCTCCGTCCGCGCGCATCATAACCGCAGGTCGTCAAACCTACCCGTTGCCTATTTTTACTATTTTAGGCATTCTAGGTCAAGGACGGCGACGCGAGGAGAGCGCATGCCCACCACGACTCCGGTCGATCTGTCGGATTCTGCGTTGTGGCAGAACGGTTTTCCCGATGACCTGTTCGCCCACTGGCGCCGTGAGCTGCCGATCTTCCATCATGAGCTCACCGAGGGCGTCGCCCAGACCGTCAAACGCGACTTCTGGATGACGACCAAGCACCGCCACGCGCAACGCATCCACCGCGATACCGACGCATTCACCGCCGCGGATGGTCCGCTGATTCAGGGCATCGGACCCATCGGCGCGTTTCCGAACGTCATCACCATGGACCCGCCCGTCCTGACCAAGCGTCGACGGGTGATGTCTCACGCCTTCACCCCGAAGGCGATCGGAAAGCTCGAGGAAGGCATCCGACGGCGCGCCGCCGCGATGATCGACAGGCTGCTCGAGTCCGGCGGCGGCGACTGGATCGAAGACGTCGCCGACGTCTTGCCGATGTCGGTGATCGGCGACATCGTCGGTATCCCCGACGAGGACCGGCCCCACATCTTCGACACCCTTGATCGCATCCTCAAGACAAACGAAGCGGATGACCAGACGAAGCCCGAGGAGCATTACGAGCTGTTCGGCCAGATCTTCACCTACGCCACCGAACTCACCGCCTCCAAGCGGCGCAATCCGACCGACGACATCTGGAGCACGTTGACCACCGCGGTAGTCACCGATGAGACCGGACAGGAGCTGTCCATCCCAGCCAGTGAGCTCGAGATCTTCTTCTTCGTGCTCACCCTGGCGGGCAGTGATACGACGAAAAACGCTCTGGCGGGCGGGCTTCAGGCTTTTGTGGCCAACCCCGCCGAGATGGAACGCTATCGCGACGACGAATCGATCCGAGCGCGCGCGGTCGAAGAGGTGTTGCGCTGGTCCTCTCCGGTGGCGTTCTGGACCCGCACCACAAAGGTCGACGTCGAGATGGACGGGGTCATTATTCCCGCGGGCGATCGCGTGGTGTCGATGCTGCGTTCGGCCAATCGGGACGAGGAGGTCTTTGACGACCCGTTCGTCTTCGACATCGGCCGCACCGACAACCCTCATGTCACCTTCGGTGGCGGCGGGCCCCATCACTGCCTGGGCGCCATGCTCGCCAGGGCCGAGATCCGTGCGGCGCTCGACGAATTGCTGCTGCGTGCAGATGACATCCGTCTCGGCCCACCCAAGGTCACCCATCCCAATCTCGCCAACAACATGTCGATCTTCGACGGGATGTCGATCTCCCTGACGCGAAGCTGATTTAAAGCCGACTCACAGGCCTTTCGGCCTGGTGCCGATGACGCCGTCAGCTGCGAGGCGGTCGAGATCCCCGTCGGTCAGCCCGCACAGTCCGGTCAGCACTTCGCCGTTGTGCTGCCCAAGCGTTGGGGGCGGACGGCGCAGCCAGGTGTCCACGCCCTCGGGCTTGGCGAACGGCGGGCACGGGTACAGGCCGGGCCCGGTGCTCGGGTGGACCAGCGACTCGAAGAAGCCACGGTGGACCAGTTGCGGGTTCTCGATCACCACGGACGGCGAAATCACCACCGCCGCGGGAACACCGGCCTGCACAAGCTGCTCGACGACGCTGGCAGCATCCTGGGTGGCGAACCACTCGGCGAGATCTCGGCCGGGACCGCCCATCACTGCGTGCAGCGCGTCGCGTTCACCATCGGTGCGCACGGTGACGGCGATCCAACTGTCCTCGCCCGCGCATCGGTAGACGTCCTGCGTCTCGCCAGGGTGGTGTCCCTTGTTACCGCACCGTTCCAGGATCGATCCGAACCTCTCGTATTCCATTGGCTGCACGGCGGTCACATTGAGCACGCTCTCGACCATCGGCACCTCGACGAGCTGGCCGCGACCGGTGCGGTCGGCGAATTCGAGCGCCGCCATGAGCGCGAACGCCGCATGCGTACCTGCCAGGGGATCGCAGGCCCCGCGCGGGGCGACCGGCAGCCCGTCGGGCATGCCCGTGACCCAGGCGAGGCCGGCCAGCTGCTCCATCGTGGGCGCGAAGCCGACCCTGTCCCGCCACGGACCGGTCAGCCCGAAGGCCGGCATGCGCACCATCACCAGGCGCGGGTTGAGTTCGAGCAATGCGTCTGCGCCGAGCCCGAATTGGTCCATCACGCGCGGTGAGAAGTTCTCGATCACCACGTCGGCCTGTGCGATGAGCGTCTTCACCAGTCCGATGCCCTGATCGGTCTGCAGGTCGAGCGTGACCGACCGCTTGTTGGTGTTCATGGCATGGAAGACCCAGCCGTATTCCCACCAGTCGTCGACGTCCTTGCGCATGCCGCCGGAGTAACGGATTCCGTCCGGCCGCTGGATGGACTCGATCTTGATCACCTCGGCACCGAACGCTGCCAGTGAATGCGTCGCCGACGGACCCGCCCAGAACGCGGTGAAATCGACAACGCGCAGGCCGGCCAGCGGACGTCCGGTCCTCGCCTCGGACCTTGATCGCCTTGGTTCCCAGAGCTCTTCGCCGTCGGAGGCACCGATCTGCGGTGCGGTGCGGATCGGCGACGGTGTGGCGACGGACATCAGCCACGGTGGACGCGGTTGCCGGAACCCGGCCGGATTGTCCACATAGACCCCGCGCTCCTGCAGGTGGTCCATCTCGCGGACCGTGGCGCCATTGCCCAGTGCGGCCAACGGCAACCGGAACAGCTGCCCGAGTTCGACGATCTCTGCCACGGTGCGCTCACGCATCCACGGGTCGATCCGCTCCCGAATCCAGTCGCGGTAATCCCAACGGCCGATTTGGAACTGCAGCTGCGGTATCTCGGTGAACTCCGGACAGTCCACCATCGCGGCGAAGTCCAGCCACTGCTGCCCCGTCACCATGCTGATACCGACGAAGCCGTCCTTGGCCGGTTCGATCGAGGGCACCTCGACCGAGCGCCGGACGTGCGGGGCCTTGAGCAGTTGCGAGTGCAGCCATTCACCGCTCTGCATCAACGTGATCGCCTCGAGCATCGACATGTCCAGGTGCGTGCCGAGACCGCCGTGGCGGACGCCGCGATGGGCGGCCAAGGCGCCGTAGGCCGCCCATACGCCGCCCTGGTACTCACCCAGGTCGCCGCCGACCGAGATCGGCGGACCGGCGGGGTCGCCGCGAAACCCGGTGAGCCCCGAGTCGGCCTGCAATGTGAACTCGGTGGCTGGGCGCTCCGCCCATGGCCCTGTCCAGCCGAAGTCGGAGATGGTGACGACGATGAGCGCAGGCGCCAGCTGCAGCAGGCGTGGCACGTCGATCCCGCGGTCGGTGGCCCCGGATCTGGTCGCAGCGAGAACCACGATGTCCGCACCAGCCAGGAACTCGTCGGAAATGCTTGTCACGCTGCGCTTCCCGGCATTCAGGTAGGCGAAAAGCGGTGCGTCCTCACCGGTCAGAGGGACGGCGCCAGTCGCGGTGAAGCTGCGCAGCGGGTCACCGGTCTCGCGCTCCACCTTGACGACGTCGGCACCCGCGTCGGTCAGTAACTTCCCGCAGTAGGCGCCCGCGATACGATCGCTGATCTCGACGACGCGCAGGTCGTGCAGCGGGGTCGGTGCCGTGTCGCCCACCAGTGATCCTCCCGTGGTTTCTTTGTCATCTTAGTAACTTTTGTCAGATAGCGATCACGTACTCCCCTGGTCGCGGGCCTTTCGCTGTTAGCATTGTCGGCAATATGACCACGTTGGGAATTGGCCCGGAGGCTCGACGGCGGCTCGGCTCGCGTCGGACGGCCGAGATCGTCGCGGACGAACTGCGCCGTCAGATCATCGACGGCGAGTTGGCCGATGGTGATCTGCTGCCGCGCCAGGAGGTGCTCGTCGAGCAGTTCCGGGTGAGCCTGGTGTCGTTGCGGGAAGCCTTGCGAATTCTCGAGACCGAGGGTCTGGTCTCGGTACGGCGTGGCAACCGCGGCGGTGCCGTCGTGCATGCCCCCGCCAAAGCCAGTGCGGCATACATGCTGGGACTTCTGTTGCAGAGCGACACGGTGCCCCTCGCCGACCTCGGCGCGGCCCTTCAGGAACTCGAGCCCATGTGCGCGGCGCTGGCGGCTCGTCGCCCCGACCGCGGTGACGAACTCGTGCCGAAACTCAAAGAGATCAACGCATCGATGGCCGAGCAGATCGAGGACGGGGCGAAGTTCACCGAGATCGGCGGGCAGTTCCACGACGAGGTCGTCCGCGGCTGCGGCAACCACACGATGATCGCGGTGGTGGGGAGCCTGGAGACGCTCTGGACCGGTCACCTGAACTGGTGGGCTCAGGAGACGACGGCGCGGGGCGAATACCCTTCGATGAGTCAGCGCCGCATCGCAATGTCGATTCACAACAAGATCTCCGACGCCATCGAAGCCGGGGACGGTGAGCGCGCCCGCAAGCTGTCGGCCCGCCACATCGCCGACACCCAGACCTATTTCAGTGCAGTCGATCCCGAACAGCGGATCGTGGCACTCTCGCCGCAGGCACTGGCTCGACGCAAGAACTGAACGGGGTGCAGTGTGCGTAGCGCCTTGGTCACCGGCGGCAGCGGCGGAATCGGACATGCATGCGGGCGCAGGCTCGTCGATCTCGGCTACGACGTCGTCCTGACCGCCAGGCGTGAGGAACCGCTACGGGCCGCGGCGGCCGAGATCGGTGCACGCTACGCGGTCGCCGACGCGGCGCAACCCGAGACGTTCGCACCGGCAGTGGAGGCGCTCGACGACATCGACCTCGTTGTGCATGCCGCAGGCGTCCTCGGCGGAACCTACGCTCGCAAGCAGACTTTCGATCAGTGGCGCGCGACGATGTCGGCGAATCTGGACTCGTGCTTCGTGGTGACGTCGGCTGCGCTACCCAAGATGAAGCCCGGCTCGCGATTCGTCTTCGTCTCATCGTCCGCCGCGCACGAACCGATGATGGCGCGGACGGCCTACTCGGCGTCGAAGGCCGGCATGAATGCGTTCGCAGGCGCTCTCGCGCGGGAGGTCGATCGCGACGGCATCACTGTGCACATCGTGACGCCAGGGCCTGTCGAGACCGAGATGTTGCAGGACGTGCCGTTCGAGATGTACGCGATCCGGGCGAACGATGTCGCCGACGCCGTGGCGTGGCTGGACACCCTCGACCCGTCCGTCGACCTGCCCGAAATCCGGTTGCACGCCGTCACCCGCGGCCCGCATGCCCGCAGTCCCGTGGTCCCGCTCGAGGCCGAAAGACGCACCGCCCAACAGTGATTTGGGTGCGCATACGACCGCTCAGCGATCGCCAGCGCACCCAAATCACTCGGAGAGGTGCACCTGCGACTCCATCTGGTGAAAGATCCGCAAGCGCTCAGCACGCCAGACGAGCAGCCACGTGATCCAGCTGGCCCCGGTTCGTTCCGCATCGCCTTCGATGCCCGCCAGACGCCAGCGGCTCAGCACGATGGCGCGCACCACGGTGTCGTCGACCACGTCGAACTCGTGCAGCGTCGAGGTCACGGTGGCCGAGGAGAGCCTGCCCGCCACCCTGGCCCAATGTCGTTCGAGTTCGTCGGCACCGATCAGCGGTGCCGCGTACTCGTCGCCGACATAGATCGGTGCGGGATCATCGCGTTCCCAAAGATCGCCCAGCGCAACGCAATCCAGACTCGACCAGCGCTTGTCGTAGTCGCGGACCAGATCGGTCAATGCCGATTCGACGGTGCTCCCGTCAGACGGCGACGTCACCTGCGCCCGGACGTTCGGCGGGAAGCGCCTTCACCGTCGAGGGCAGCCCGTACAACGCGGTGGCGTTGCCGCGCATGATGCGCTCCCGCTGGTCGGCGGGGAATCGCCTGATCGCCCAGTCCGGTGAGTCGTAGCTCCAGTGCGGGTAGTCGGTCGAGAACATGATGTTGTCGCCGAGGTCCATCATCTCGAGGTATTCGCGGTACTCCCCGAGGTTGACCTCCTCGAGCGGTTGCGTCGTGAACCGCACGTGCTCGCGGACATAGTCGGACGGTTTGCGGCGCACGTGCGGCAGATCGGCCTTGCGGTGCTCCCAGATCCGGTCCATGCGCCACATGGCAGGCAACGCCCACGTGAACCCACCCTCGACGAACACCACGCGCAGATCGGGATGGCGGTCGAAGGCACCGTCGAACACCAGGCTCATCAGATGCGATACGTACAGCAGCGGCCATGACGCAAAGAAGTCGTGCCAGTGCGCGGGGTTGCCGACCGGGTAGATCGGGATCAGTTCGAACGGCGTCTGTCCCATCAGGTGCGTGGCGACCGGAAGGCCGTTACGGGCGGCGGCGGCATACATCGGGTCGAAATGCGGGCTACCGAAGGGGATTCCACGTGTCTGCGGTGTCATCAGCACTTCGGCCATGTACGGATGCCCGGCCCATCGCTCGATCTCCCTTGCCGCCGCGTCGGGATCCTGGGCGGTGACACTGATCGCGCCGCGCCACCGGCCATGCCAATTGGCTTCACCGAGCCATACGTCGGCCAGCCAGTCGTTGTGGGTGGCCTTGAGGACGTGCTCGGCCTGCGGCAGTTGTGCATCGCACATCGGTTCCAGCACAGCGATACTCACACCGGCATCGACGAGCAGTTGCTTGGCGGCGAAGTCCGGATCGCTACCCGCGACACCGCCTCCCGGCGGACCGGCGTCGACCCGCAACGAGTTGGTCTTGTAGGAGTCCGGCGTGTCGTAGAAATGCGGTACCGGCGAGACGGCATTCGCCGTCGGCCACAGTTTGTCCTTCCACTCCGCGGGTGCATACGACTTGAGCACGTCGGCCGACACCGGCAGCGGATGCACGTCGGTGTCGACGATCGTCACCTCGATGTCGCGCGCGGCGATTCTCTCCGCGACGTCTTCGACAGTCGTCATGTCAGACTCCCTTCGACTTCTGCTTCTGTTGGACTGCCGGCTCGGTCGGCGGCGACCCCGAAGAGGTCACTTGCATTGCGCCACAACACTTTGTCCCGCTGGGCACTGTTCAGACCGGCGACGACGGCATCGGGCCCGACAGTCGACCAATGGGGGTAGCTCGACCCGTACATCAGCAGGTCGGCCTTGTCGGTGAAGTCCATCCACCGTTCGGCCTGGCTCCCATCCGTCGGCCCGTCGAGCGCTGACGAGCAGAACCGCACATGATCACGCAGGTACTCACTGGGAAACCTGTCCACCCAAGGGGTCTGGTCCCGCATCGACATCCAGAACGTGTCCAACCGCCACATCAGCGGCGTCAGGATGTCGTAGCCACCGTCGGCGAACACGAATCGCAGATCCGGATGCCTTCCGAACATGCCCTCGACGATCAGTGTCGCCAGGTGGACGAACGAGTTCAGCGGCATGAACGCGGCATAACCCGGATAGGTGTAGGCGTGGCCGGCGAACGTCGGCGCATGGTCGACACCGTTGCCTCCGTTGATGTGCACGGCCACCGGCAGTCCGTGCGCGGCAGCGGCTTCCCAGATCGGCTCGAACATTGGCTTGCCGTACGGCTCACGCGACTGCAGCGGAACGCCGACCTGCACCATCTTCGGGTGCCCCGCCAGTCGTTCGATCTCGGCGACCGCTCCCCTGACGTCCTCGGGGTTGACCCGGATGGTGCCGCGGAAACGGCCGGATGTGTCCGGGTCCAGCCAACGGTCGAGCAGCCAGTCGTTGACCGCGGCGCAGATGCGGCTGTTCAACAGGTAATCAGCGATGTTCCCGCGAGTCAGCGGGTTGAGGATCGCATAGTCGGCACCACCCTCATCGAAGAGATGGCGCGCCATGGTCTCCGGGTCGGAACCGGGATAGCCGTCGCCGTAGAGATCGGCGCGGTAGTCGCCGCCGGGCGCCTGGTACCACTGCTGTTCTACATCGGGAATCGCGCGCAACTTGTGCGGCGCCGACAGATAGCGCCGGATCTCGGCGTTGTACCGGAAATGCGGCTGAACGTTCGCGTCGATGATCATGCGGCCTCCTCCTCGCAGGATCGGCCGCCGCACTTCAGGGGGATGATTCGCTCGCCAGCTTCGCTCATGCCGTCAGATACACCTGTCCGTCGGCGACATCGACCTCATAGGTCCGCACCCGCTTCTTGGGGTCGGCGAGGCTCTCCCCGGTGGTGATGTCGAACTCCCACTGATGCCACGGGCAGCGCGCAATCTGGCCCTCACGCACGTGGCGAATCCGGTCGGGCATCTCGGGGGCGTACTCGGTGGTGCCCCTTGTGTAGCCGAGACACAGCGGGGCGCCCTCATGTGAGCAATAGTTCGCGATCGCGTACAGCGACCCCGCGATGTTATAGACGCCGACGCCGAACTTGCCGGCCTGCACCAGTTTCATGGTCCCTGGAGGCAGGTCTTCGACTGCGCACACCGCTCGGCGCTGCATACGACCTCCTGTTCGCTTGACCTAGAATACTAAAATAGCAAAGATAGAGCGACTCACCCGCTAGATGCTCCGCCGGGAGGCAAGTGTGACAACCAGCACCGAGGCGCAGGACCAGTCGAATGCCCCCGATCTGCTGAACGACCCGTACCCGTACTTCAACCACATGCGTAGGACGTCGCCGGTATGGCGCGGCACCCTGATGGAGAGCGACCTCATGCCCGAGGAGCTCAAGAACCCCGAGAACTGGACGCTGTTCGACTTCGACAGCGTCTTCACCGCTTTTCGCGAGGACACGGTGTTCGCCTCGGAGATGTACAACCAGACGATCGGATTGGTCTTCGGGCCGACGATTCTGGGGATGGCGGGCAAGCAGCATCACGACCATCGCAGCCTGGTGAGCAAGGCGTTCAAACAGAGCACGCTGGCGGCATGGGAACCCGAGGTGATCGACCCGATCTGCGATCAGCTGGTCGACGAGTTCAAAGACGCGGGTGAAGTCGATCTGGTCAAGGCGGTGACGTTCGAGTTCCCGACCCGGGTCACCGCGGCGCTGCTGGGCCTCCCGCAGGAGGACCTCGAAATGTTCCGACGGCTCTCGCTGGACCTGATCTCGATCACCGAGGACATCGAGGCCGGACTCAACGCGTCGGTCGAACTGGGCACCTACTTTCAGCAGCAGGTGGACCAGCGTCGCAGCGCACCGACCACGGACGTCATCGGCGATCTGGTCGCGGCGGAGGTCGACGGCGAGAAGCTCACCGACGAGGCGATCATCTCGTTTTTGCGCCTGCTGTTGCCCGCCGGCCTCGAGACGACCTACCGGTCGTCGGGGAATCTGCTGTACCTGCTCCTCACCCACCCCGAACAGCTCGCGGCGGTGCAGCGAGATCGCGACCTCATTCCCGCGGCCATCGAAGAGGGCATCCGCTTCGAGACACCCTTGGTTCTGGTGGCGCGCAACACGACTCGTGAGGTCGAGATGCACGGCCAGACGATCCCGGAGGGTGCGTCGATCACCTTGTGTATGGGTGCGGCCAATCGCGACGAGAAGCGGTGGGAGGATCCCGACACGTTCGACATCCACCGGCCGCGGCGGGCGCACATCTCGTTCGCCGGCGGCATCCACAGCTGCCTCGGAATGCATCTGGCAAGAGTCGAGACGAAGGCGATGCTGACGAGTCTGTTCGACCGTTTGACCGATTTCCGACTGATCGAAGACGACGATACGAAGATTGTCGGCATGCCGTTCCGCTCACCCAAGCACCTGCCCGTGACCTTCAAACCCACGTCGGCTGAGCCGACAAAGCGCACCTGAGCATGAAGAGCCGCGCGGCGATCCTGCACGACATGGGCCAGCAGTGGTCGGTCGAGGAGTTCGAACTCGACCCGCCGAAGGCCGGCGAGGTGCTCGTCGAGATGGCGGCCGCCGGGCTCTGCCACTCCGACGAGCACATCCGCAACGGTGACATGTCGGCGTCCAACGAGGTGATGCAGGCGTACGGACTGCCGTCGATGTTCCCGTTGATCGGCGGTCACGAAGGCGCGGGTGTCGTCCTCGAGGTGGGTGCCGGCGTGACGGACTTCGCGCCCGGCGATCACGTGGTGACGTCCTTCGTCGCGGTGTGCAGCCGCTGCAGGTGGTGTAACTCCGGGATGGAGTACATCTGCGACATGGGTGCGCAGGTGATGATTCCCGGTATGCCCACCGATGGCACGTTCCGCCATCACACGACCGACGGTCGCAACCTCGGCCATCTGTCCAAGGTCGGCGCGTTCTCCAAACACACTGTCGTTTCTCCGGATTCGATCGTCAAGATCGATCCCCATCTGCCGCTGCTGCCGATGGCGCTGCTGTCGTGCGGCATCCCCACCGGCTACGGCTCCGCAGAGAACCGCGCCAAGGTGCGCACCGGTGACACCGTCGTGGTGATCGGCGTCGGGGGCATCGGCACCGGGGCCATCCAGGGCGCGCGCATCAACGGCGCCGCGCAGATCATCGCCGTCGATCCGGTGGAGTTCAAACAGAAGTCCGCGCTGGGATTCGGTGCGACCCACAGCGTCGCGTCCACCGAGGAGGCCGCCGACCTGGTCCGCGATCTGACGAGCGGGGTGATGGCCGACAGCGTGATCGTGTCGCCTTCGCTCATCACCGAGGCCGATGTCCAGCCGGCGCTGAGCCTGACGCGCAAGGGTGGCACCTGCGTGCTGACCGGGATGACGCGGCAGATGACGAGTTCCATCGGGATCAACCTGCAGGAGTTCATCCTGTGGAACAAGAGTCTCGTCGGGACCGTGTTCGGATCGTGCAATCCGCGGGTCGATGTCCCGCGGTTCACCAAGCTCTACGAGTCTGGTCAGCTTCAGCTCGATGAGATGATCACCCGGCGGTACCGCCTCGAGGAGATCAACGACGGCTATCGCGACCAGCTCAACGGTGAGATTGTCCGCGGCATCATCGATTTCAGCCTGGACTGATCCCCGTCACACGATGCGTGACGTGCGGCCCTGCCAGTAGCGGTCCCGAATGCGCCGCTTGTAGAGCTTGCCGTTGGGATCGCGGGGGAGCTCCGGGTCGAACTCGATGGTGCGCGGGCACTTGTAGGTGGCCAGACGGGCGCGGCAGTACTCGATGAGTTCTGCTTCCAGGGCCGGTCCCGCATCGAGGCCCGCGATCGGTTGGACGACCGCCTTGACCTCCTCGCCGAACTCGTCGTTGGGCACGCCGAACACCGCGGCGTCGACAAGCTTCGGATGCATCACCAGCAGGTTCTCCACCTCCTGCGGATAGATGTTCACCCCGCCGGACACGATCATGAACGTCGACCGGTCGGTCAGGAAGAGGTAGCCGTCGTCGTCGACGAAGCCCATGTCCCCCAGCGATCGCCAGCCACGGTCGTTGGACACCGAGGCGGTCTTTTCGGGGTCCTTGAAGTATTCGAACGCGGGTCCACCCTCGAAGAACAGCTCCCCGGCGGTGCCGGTGGGAACTTCGACTCCGTCGTCGTCCAGGACGTGCACGGGTGTGATGGGCTTGCCGACCGAGCCGGGGTGCGCGAGCCACTCCTCCGGTCCGATCCCGGTGCCTGCGAAACCCTCTGTCCCTCCGTAGTACTCGTGGATGATCGGACCGATCCACTCCATCATCTTGTACTTCACGTCGACCGGGCACGGCGCAGCGGCGTGGATCACGCATCGCAGGCTCGACAAGTCGTATGCGGTACGGACGGTTTCGGGCAGTTTGAGCATTCGCACGAACATCGTCGGCACGAACTGCGCATGTGTGACGCGATGCTTCTCGATGAGCCGCAGCACCGCTTCGGCGTCGAACTTGCGCATCAGCACCGACGCAGCACCCACCCGGTGCACGGCCATCGTGTAGTTGATGCCCGCCGCGTGATATAGCGGCGCGGGCGAGAGATACACACTCGACGAGTCCAGGTCGTAACGCTGACCCAGTGAGTATTCGAGCACCTTCTGCGCCCACGACCCCTGACCGTCGGTCGGCAGTGGCCGCCGAACAGCCTTGGGGCGCCCCGTGGTTCCCGAGGAGTAGAGCATCTCGGTTCCGTCGCTGACCGGCGGTGCGTCACCCGCGGATGCCAGCGCCTCGGCGTACGCGGTCCAGCCTGGTAGCGCGGCGCCGACGCTGATGTGGACCTCGACCCTCGGATTGGCCTTGCGCACATACGCCGCCAGGTCCACCATCGACTCGTCGATGAACACGGCCTTGGCTTCGGAGTCGGCTATGACGTAGGCGACCTCGTCCGCCGTGAAGTGCGTGTTGACCGCGCTGTAGTACAACCCGGAAAGCTGGCAGCCCCAGGTGATCTCGAAGAACTCCGGACGGTTCGGCACCACCAGTGCCACGCCGTCGCCCGGCCGGAGCCCGGCGTCGTACAGCAGTGCAGCTATCCGCTGGCTGCCCGCGAACAAACCGGCGTACGAAATCGTCGTGCCGTCGTCGACGATCAGGGCCGGCGAATCCGGCGCTCCAGCCGCATGGTCGGAGATGTTCACGTGCGCGACCGCTTACGTGGCGGCATCGCCGTTCTTGGACGCGGCCGCCTGACGCTCGGCCATCTCCGACGGCAGAATCTTGTCCGCGAACACCCGCTGGATGAGTTCCTGGACGTCCCTGCTGACCGACGCGAGTGCGACGAGGTCGTTGGAACTCTGCCAATGCACGCGCATCCCCATCATCTCCCAGGCCCGCTTGATGTTGGCCTTGGTGGCCAGCAGCGTGGTGAGCGGAGCCTGGGCGATGTGACGGGCGATCGCCTCCACCCGCGCCTCCAGATCTTCGCGCTTGACCACCTCGTTGATGAGGCCGTACTCGAGTGCCTTCTTCGCGTCGACGTTTTCGGCCGTGTAGAGGTAATAGGAGGCGCGCCGCCAGTTCATGAAAACCCATGGCTCGATGGAGCATTCACCCGATGGCATCCCGAACCCCTGCAGTGGCGGATACGAGAAGTAGGCGTCCTCGGAAGCGATCGCGATGTCGGTGGTCAGTCCGTAATGCGTGCCGCCACCGACGCAGTACCCGTGGATCTGCGAGATCGTGGGCTTGGAGAACTCCCAGAGGTTCAGGATCGGCTTGACGAACAGGTCGGTCTGGGGCTTCCACGGCATGCCGGTGGCCTTGAAGCCCTCGACGAACTCCGGATAGTCCACGGCGTTGTTGCCGATTGCGTGCCCCGAACAGAAGCCCTTGCCGTTGGCCTTAAGGATCAGCACCTTGATGTCGTAATCGCGGTCGGCATCACGAAGCGCATCGTCGATCTCCTCGACCTGCTTCTGGTCCTGGGCGTTGGCCTTCTCCGGCCAGTTCAGGGTGATCTTCGCGATGGGACCGCTCTTTTCGAAGATGATCCGTTCGCGTGTCTCGTTGATGTCCATAGCTCAATAACCTTTCCGTGCCTTTAGATGTCCTGAATCCGTCCGATTTCGGCGCCGATGTCGTAGGTTGTTCCGATCTCGCCGGTCCACTGCACGGTGCCCGAAGCTCCCGCTTCGATCTCTTGTTCCACTTTTTCGGTGGCCACGGTGAAGAGCGGACTGCCCTCCTCCACGTGTTGGCCGTCCTCGACCAGCAGCTCTGTCAGCTCCGCCTCAGAGACCGCGACCGATGTTCGCGGGATGCGAATGACGAAGTCAGCCATGCGCGCCCGCGGTGGCCAGCGTCCGCTGTACGGCATTGACTATTCGGGTCGGCGACGGGTAAAGCTGCGCCTCCAGCGCCGCCGCTGCCGGCGTCGGCACGAATCGCGCGCCCACCCGCTCGATCGGTGCGGTGAGTTCGGCGAAGCATTCGGCCTGCAGCGTCGCGACGATCTCGGCCCCCGGGCCCGCGAACTGCACCGCGTCGTGCACGACGACCGCCCGCCGGGTCCGGCGCACCGACTCGACGATGGTGTCGATGTCCAACGGCACCAGTGTGCGTAGGTCGACGACTTCGGCGTTGATCTCCTGTTGCTGCAGCTGTTTGGCGGCTTTCAGGCATTCGAGCACGCTACGCCCGTAGCTGATGAGGGTGACATCGGATCCGGCGCGCTTGATGTCGGCCTGCCCGAGCGGAATCGAGAATCCGGGATCGGTTGGTACCGATCCTTTTTGCCCCTGCAGGCGGATGGTTTCGACGAACAGACACGGGTCTTCGTCGAAGATGGCCGAAGTCAACAGGCCCTTACCGTCGCGCGGTGTCGACGGGACGATGACCTTCATCCCCGGGATGTGCATGAACCAGGCTTCCAACGTCTGGGAATGCGTTGCCCCGGTGCCCAGTCCGCCGTACACCTGCGTACGCACGGTGATCGGCGCCGTCGTCCGCCCCGCAGTCATGAACCGCAGCTTGGCGGCGCTGTTGATCAGCTGGTCGGCTGCGATGCCGATGAAATCCATGATCATGATCTCGGCGACCGGCAGCAGTCCGTCGATCGCGGCGCCGATGGCGGCGCCGACAATGGCGGCCTCCGAGATCGGGGTGTCCATGACCCGGTCGTGTCCATACTTCGTCGACAGGCCTGCGGTCGGACCGGACGCACCGGGATCGGCGATGTCCTCGCCGAGCAGGAAAACCCGTTCGTCGGCAGCCAAGGCCTGGTCGAGCGCGAGGTTCAGTGCCTCGCGCATGGTCATTTCCTTCTCAGCCATCAGCTGCTTCCTCAGACCGGGTAGCGGATCGGGGACGCGTACACGTCGCGGTCGAGTTCGTCGATGGTGGGCGCCTCGGCGGCCTTGACTACGTCGAGCGCCTGCTCCACCTTGATGAGTGCACCTTCGTCGATTTCGCTGAGCTCCTCGTCGGTGCAGACACCGTTGTCTATCAAGTACTTCCGGAAACGCGGCACCGGATCGGCGTCCATGGCCGTCGCAAGTTGCTCCTTGGGAATGTAGGGCATCCGGTCGCCGAAGTAGTGTCCGCGGAAACGGAACGTCACACACTCGATGAAGGTGGGCCCCTCGCCGTTGCGTGCCTTGCCGATCGCCTCGGCAAGCACATCGAGAACAGCGAGCGGGTCGTTGCCGTCCACCTGAACACCGGGCATGCCGTAACCGGCCGCGCGGTCGGCGACTCGCTCGAGTTTCATGGTGTCCCGGGTCGGGGTCATCTCCGCGAAGAGGTTGTTCTGGCAGACGAAGACGGTTGGCAAGTTCCACAGTGCGGCCATGTTCGCGGCCTCGTGGAAGGAACCGGTATTCGTGGCACCGTCACCGAAACTGACGACCGTGACTCGGTCCAGACCTTTACGTTTGGCCGCCATCGCGAGCCCGACCGCCACCGGCGGCCCGGCCCCGACGATGCCCGTCGCGAACATCACGCCGTTCTCGGGTTTGGCGATGTGCATGGTGCCACCCTTGCCGCGGCTGGCGCCGACGGTGCGCCCCATCATCTCGCCGTAGATCTCCTCCAGCGGAACGCCTTTGCCGATGAGATCATGCAGCCCGCGATAGGTCGTCACCAACTGGTCGTCGTCGCGCAGCGCGACGCCCATCGCGGCGCCTATCGCCTCTTGGCCGCGCGACGGCCAGTACACGCACATGAACTCGCCGGTCCCGATGCCCTTCGAGAGCCGATCGTCGGCGGATTTCATCAACACCATCAGCGCATAGATGCGCCGCTGCAATTCTGCCGAATAGCTCACGGGCCCAACGATCCGATCTCGCGGTATACCTTGGGAATCGGCTTCGGGTCCATGGCGAGGTTCTCCAGACCGGTCATGGTCCCGCTGGCGCCGAGTTCGCCCAGTCGCACGACAGCCGCATCGAGGTCGTCGCAGTCGAGTTCGTAGATCGCGATGAAAGGGCCGTCGCCGTCGGTCGGCGCGAACCGGCGCGCGGAGACGATGCCCTCCACCGAGAGGATCTGCTCCAGATGTGTGTCGTTGTACCACTTGTGGTACTCCGCTTCACGATCCGCCGAGACCGGCATCGTCTCCACATACATGATTCCCCTTGCCATACCTACCCCTCCACTACACGCCCGACCACGGCTTGATCTTCAGGTAGCCACCGGCGTCGACACGCAACTGCTGACCGGTGACGTAACGGGCGGCGTCGCTGGCCAGGAACAGCACCGCCTCGCTGATGTCTTCAGGCTCGACGTAGGGAATCGGCATCCCCTGGATCATCGGGAACACGATTTCGGCATCCTCGCGGGTCGGGTTGTCCAGATCCGGCCGGAATGCCTTGTACATCGGTGGGCTGTGCAGCATGTCGGTGTTGACATTGGTCGGGTGCACCGCGTTGACGCGGATCTGCTCCGGCGCCAGCGTGCGGGCGAGATCGTTGACGTAATGTGCGACAACCTGTTTGGCGAAGGCATACCCTGCGCCGCCCGGTCCGCCTTCCATACCGGCGGTGTTGACCGCGGTGGCCATGAACGCGGCCACCGATCCAGTGGCGATGACGGATGCCCCCGCGTGCAGATGCTTCATGCTGGCGTGGATGAGGTTCATGACCCCGATGAGGTCGACGTCGACAGCATCGACGAACGCCTGCGGGGGCAGTCCGGCGGTCATCGGGCAGATGCCGGCGTTGGCGACCACGATGTCGAGCTGGCCGAACTCCTCGACACCGCGGTCGATCGCCGCGGCGAGGCCGACGCGGTCGCGGACGTCGGCGATCTCGGTGTGTGCGCGCTGGCCTTCCTTCTCGACCAGCCTCGCGGTCTCGTCGAGGTCCTCGGGCCGCGCCAGAGGGTAGTCGTTGGTCTCGATGTCAGCGCAGATGTCGACGGCGATGATGTCGGCACCCTCGGCGGCCAGCGTCCGCGCGTGTGAACGCCCTTGGCCGCGCGCAGCTCCGCTGACCAGGGCCACTTTGCCCGTCACCCTGCCCATGACCGAACCTCTCTGCCTGTTCGCCAGCGGTGGCTATACTACCTAAAATTATAAAGAAACCAATCAGGGCGATCTCTCGAACAGGACACCGTGGACTTCTCATATCCGGCGGAGGTGGAGCCGTTCCGCAAGGACCTGCGTAGCTGGCTGTCGGCGAACCTGACCGACGCGGTCCGTGCCGCCGACCGGGAGCGCGGGCGTGACGGCAAGGCATTCGAGACGCTGCGTGCATGGGATGCCGCGGTGGCAGACGCGGGGTGGGGCGCGGTCTCCTGGCCGCAGGAGTACGGTGGCCGCGGAGCGACGGTACTCGAGCAGTTGGTCTACGCCGAGGAGACGACGCGGGCGCGGGCTCCCATGCCGCTCAACGTGATCGGCATGAACAACATCGCGCCCGCAATCATGCAGTATGGGACTGACGATCAGATGCGCCGGCTGCTCCCCCGGATGTTGCGCGCCGACGACATCTGGTGCCAGGGCATGTCCGAACCCGAAGCGGGTTCCGACCTGGCGTCGCTGCGGACCCGCGCAGCGCGCGACGGCGACGATTTCGTCGTCAACGGCCAGAAGATCTGGACGTCGTTGGGCCACCGCGCCGACTGGTGCCAGTTGTATGTGCGCACCGACCCCGACGCCTCCAAACACAAGGGAATCTCCTGTCTCATCGTTGACATGAAGTCACCGGGCATCGAGGTGCGGCCGCTGGTGACGATCAACGGCGCCGCCGACTTCGCCGAGGTGTTCTTCACCGATGTGCGGGTCCCCGCCGATGCGCTGCTCGGTCCGCTCAACGCGGGCTGGCAGGTCGCCACCACGACATTGAGTCACGAACGGGCGGGTGCGGCACGGCTGTATGCACAGATGGAGATGCAGCTCGCGGACCTCGTCGCCGATCTTGCAAACCACGTCGTCGACGGCAGGCCTGCGCTGGAGAACAGTGCGACGTTGTGTCGCCTCGGCGAGGTCGCCGTGCGCATCAAGTACCTCGAGTTGTTGTGCAAGCGCTCGATATCGGCGATGTTGCACGGTGGCGACGCATTGGGCTCGGCCAGCCTGGCGAAGAGTGTGTGGGCCGAACTGGGTCAGCACCTCGCCGAGCTGGCGTTCGACGTATTCGGGCCGCTCGGCAGCGGTGGGCGATGGGTGGACCGCCGACTCTCGTCGCGCTCGTTGACGATCGCCGGTGGGACGACCCAGATCAACAAGGGAATCACCGCGACGCGAGTGTTAGGCCTGCCCCGGCAATGAATCTCGAACTCACCGACGAGCAGATCGCCCTGCGGGACACCGTCCGCCGGTACCTGGCCGAAAAGGCAAGCCTGGCAACATATGTAAGGCCCCTGCTCGGCGACGAGGTAGCCGGTGCCGACGCCGTCTGGCGCGGATTGGCCGCAATGGGCGTCACGGGCCTGCTGGTCCCCGAGGAGTGCGACGGCGCGGGCATGACGATGGTCGAAGCCGGGGTGGTCGCCGAAGAACTCGGGGGCGCGCTGTATCCGGGTCCGTGGTTGTCGACCGCAGTGGCAGCCACCCGGGCACTGGTGCGCACTGGCGCTGGCGAGAAGGTCCCCGACCTGCTGACCACCATCGCGAACGGTTCGACCATCGCCACCGTCGGACCGCTGTCCGGTCCGCGCCCGACGGCGATCGGCGGTGCAAGACTGCGCGGCACCATCACCGGTCTCCCCGATGCCGGCACCGCCGACGTCATCTTGGTGTTCGCCGACAACCCCGACGGTATCGGGTTGTACTCCGTCGACGCGTCGTCGGCGGGCGTGGCGATCACACCGTGCACCCATGTCGACCCGACCCGCACGTATTCGGATGTCGCTTTCGACGACGCCCCCGCGCGTCTGCTGGCGTCGCCGTCGCAGGACGCGGTCGACGCGGTCGTCGATGATGTGGTGATCGCGTACGCCGCCGATGCGCTGGGGGCCGCCGCCGCAGTGATGAACCTCGCCATCGACTACGCGAAGGTACGCAAGCAGTTCGGCCAGCCGATCGGAAGTTTCCAAGCGGTCCAGCATCTGTGCGTCGACATGTACGAAGCGACCGAACTCGCGCGCAGCGGGGTGATCCACGCCTTGTGGGCGGCCGATGCGGCCGAACCTGCGGAACGTCACCTTGCTGCATTGCGCGCCAAGGCATTCGCCGGGCGGCTGACCACAGTCGGCGATACCGCGATCCAGGTGTTCGGCGGAATCGGCTTCACGTGGGAGCACGATGCGCACCTGTACCTGAAGCGCCTGTTGGGCTGGCGCGGATTCCTCGGGTCGCCCGACCGGTATCTGGAGGCAGTCGGAAGGGGGTTGCAATGACCGGAGTTCTGCGCGGCGTGCGTGTCGTGGAGCTGGCCTCGTGGACGTACGTGCCCTCCGCCGGTGCGGCACTGGCGGACTGGGGCGCCGATGTCATCAAGGTGGAGGACGTCAAGGCGGGCGACCCCGGCCGGGCGCTGGTCATCGGCGGGTTCACCAAAGAGAATGCCCGCGCGCACATCGACTTCATTCTCGAGATCGGCAACCGTGGCAAGCGCAGTATCGCCATCGACATCAAGTCCGAGACCGGCCGCGAATTCTTTGGGCGCCTGCTCGCCACCGCGGACGTGTTCCTGACCAACTGGTTGCCCGCACCGCTGGAGCGGGCCCGGCTGACGGTAGAGGCCATCCGCTCGTTCAACCCGAGCATCATCATCGCCAGGGGCACCGGCACCGGCGTGCGCGGACCCGACCGCGACAAGGGCGGCTTCGATGCGGCCACCTACCTCTCCCGCGGCGGGGTGTCGTACACGATGACACCCTTCGGCACCGAGACTCCCGCGGTGCAGGGGCCCGGGTTCGGCGACCTGCAGGGCGGAATCACACTGGCGGGCGGTGTCTGTGCCGCGCTGTTTCACCGCGAGCGCACCGGGGAGCCGAGCATCGTCGACTCGTCGCTGCTGGCACAGGCGATGTGGACGATCGCCCCGTCGATATCGGTCGCCGACCTCTTCGACATCGACGGCATCCCTGGTGCCCCACCGGGACTGGCGATCAATCCGCTCGTCAATCGATACAAGACGCGCGACGGGCGCTGGCTCCAGATGGTCTTCCTGCAGCCCGACCGCTATTGGGCGGGCTTCTGTGAGCGGATCGGTCTTCCCGAACTCGCCACCGACGAGCGGTTCGTGCCGTCGAGCAATCTCATCGCCAACGCCGCGGAAGCATGCGCGCTCGTCGGCGACCGGCTCGCCAGCGAGGATCTGGACCACTGGCGCAAGGTGCTCGCCGACGAACCCGGCGTGTGGGCGGCGCTCGCGACGCCCAAGGAGACACTCAACGACCCGCAGGTCAAGCCGAACGGCTACGTCGTACCCAATGTGGACGACCAGGGAAACGAGTATCAGATCGTGGCCGCACCAGTGCAATTCAACGAAACCCCGCCCGCGGCCGCACGCGCCCCCGAGCATGGACAGCACACCGAGGAGATCCTGCTGGAGCTCGACCTCGACTGGGACGACATCTCGGCGGCCAAGGACAGCGGCGCGATCCTCTAGGAGACGCAATGGAGCTTGAAGCGGTCATCTACGAGCGGGAACCGCCGATCGCGCGGATCATCCTCAACCGGCCCGACAAGGCGAACACCAAAGACGCTCAACTCGTGCAGGAGGTCGACACCTGCCTGCGGGAAGCCGACCGCGACAAGGAGATCAAGGTCGTCATCCTGAAGGCGAACGGCAAGGGTTTCTGCGGTGGGCACGTCGCGCGGTGGGGGCCCGACGAGAATCCGTATCCCGATTTCGGGGACACGTTCGAGGATTTGTACAAGGGCACCGCCGACCTGTTCCTGTGGCCGACGCTGTATCTGTGGGAGTTCCCGAAGCCGACGATCTCGCAGATTCACGGCTACTGCATGGGCGGCGGTATCTATCTCGGACTGCTCACCGACTTCTGCGTCGCCTCCGAGGACGCGTACTTCCAGATGCCGCTCGCACAGAGCCTCGGCGAGCCCGGCGGCCACACGATGATCGAGCCGTGGCTGTTGATGAACTGGCATCGCACCATGGACTGGTTGCTGCTGGCTCCGACGCTGTCGGCACAGGAGGCGCTCGAGTGGGGTCTGCTCAACAAGGTGGTCCCCCGCGATCAGCTCGAGGACACCGTCGAGGAGATGGCCCGCAAGATCGGCCAGATCCCGCTGACCACCTCGATGGCGGTGAAGAACAACGTCAAGCGGGCCTATGAGCTGATGGGTATGCGCGTGCATCTTCAGGTCAGCCACATCCTGACGAATATGGTCGGCGCGGCCACCGACGTTCAGGAGCGGCGCAGGCTACTGATCGAATCCGGCAAGAAGCCAAGGGATTTCATCGACGACGCCTAGCGAATTCGGCGCGCAAACCGACCGCAGCGGTACGTCAGCGCGCCGGATTCGCCGCCGCGGCGTGACGGGCGGCGACGTAACCGAAGATCATCGTGTTGGCGATGCTGCCGCCCGCACCCAGATAGTTGCGACCCATCACCGTCGCGGTGATGTTCCCCGTCGCGTACAGTCCTTCGATCGGCCGATCCTGTTCATTCAGCACTTGGGCGTGCTCGTTGGTGATCACTCCCCCGCAGGTACCGACGTCGGCGGGGAACACCCTGGTCGCATAGAAGGGCGCCGAGTCCAGCGGGCCGACGGAGGCGTTCGGTTTGTATCCGGGATCGCCGAGACACACGTTGTACGCCGACTGGCCGCGACCGAAGTCGGGATCGAGGCCCTTGGCCGCGAACTCGTTGAACCGCGTGACGGTGTGCTCCAGCGCGTCGGTGGGCACCTCGATCTGGTGCGCCAGTTCGGCGATCGTCGCGGCGCGTTTGACGGCGCCCTGCTCGATCAGCGCTTCGGAGATGGTCCGCTTCTTGAACGGATTGGCACCCGACACGTAGCGCCGGACGTAGCCCTCGTCGAAGACCTGCCAGCACGGCACGGCCTTGTTCGCATACATCGCCTTGCCGACTTCGACGTAGGAGTTCGATTCGTTGCAGAACCGCTTACCGCTGCCGTCGACGTAGATCGCGCCTGGGCGCTGGCGCCCGGATCCCAGCGACGCCGCGCCCGGATCCTGGATGAACACCATTGGCAGCCACCAGGCTTCGTCGAGCAGGTCGGTTCTGGCACCGAGCGCCATCGCCGTCTGCAACACCTCGCCGGTGTCGCCGGCGTTGGCGATCGACCATTTGCCCTCATTCGGCTGGTCCCCGCTGTAGCGGCGACGCATATCGGCGTTGCGGCTGAACCCACCGGCGGCGAGCAGAACACCCTTTCGGGCCTCGACGTTCAGCGGCGTGCCGTCTCGGGTGACCCTCGCGCCGACGACGCGTCCGTCCTCGACGATGAGGTCGTCCATCGCGGTGTTGATCCAGATCGGCGGGTCCCTGCGGACGTCCATCACGGCCTTCAGGATCTGGCCGATGAACGACGCTCCGTTGGTGAGGATCTCGCGCCCGCGCAGACGAGCGATCCTGGTGCGCAGGAACACCCGCATCGCCGTGGCGAAGGCGCGCGGCGAACGATTGAAGTACTGCACTGCGCGCAGCTCGTTGGTCTTGATCACGAAGCCGTAGTTCTTACCCATGGACGGCTGAACCTTGTCGCTCCAGTCGCCGAGCGCGGCGGCATCCCACGGCACGCCCTCGACCGACCGGCCCGCGGAGTTGCCGCCCTTGTGGTTCGGATAATAGTCGCTCCAGCCCGGACACCGAACGAGCCGAACACCTTTGCGGACAAGCAGATTGATCATCTCGTTACCCGCGGTCAGGAAGGTCTCACGACGTGCGGCCGACGATGCTTCGCCGATGTCGCCGACCACGGCGTCGAAGTACGCAAGGCCGTCCTCGTACGTGTCGGGAATGCCGTCGGCGCGCATCAGGGGGTTGTTCGGCAGCCACACCATGCCGCCCGACAGTCCGGTCGACCCGCCGACAAGACCCTGTTTCTCGATGACCAGAGGTTCCATCCCGGCATCGAGCGCCGCCAGCGCAGCGACCATCCCGCCGCCGCCGCTGCCCGCGATCAACAGGTCGACTGATGCGTCCCAATTCACCATGCCCGAACCTTCTCCGACAGCCCGAGCTCGGCGACGGGCACGTCGATCGTCGTGTTGGTGCGCTGGATCGCGGGCACCAGCCGGTCATACGGCAGGCCCGCGAGGAACCCGTCGATGACGCGCTCGAAGTTGGAGATCAGGCCTTCGATCTGGTTGGACAGCCGCATGTACTCGAATCCCCTGGCGTGCAGGCCCTTCTGCTGCTTCGGCAGGTTCGAGAAGTCCTGGGCGGGAATCATCGGCCAGCTCGGGTCGTCGGGCTCCAGCGGTTCGGGTTTAGTGGGCTTGCCGGGTGACCGGTCGTTCGGATACCGGGTCAGCGACCACACCTCGAACAGCGTCTCCTCCGGGCCCAGCGGCCGGATCCGGTACGACGACGCGCTGCTGTACTGCGGCAGGATGAAGTAGTGCGGGAAGCAGAACCCGATCGGGTCGATGACGCGGCGCCGATCCAGATCGTTGAGGTCGGGAAAGTCGCAGTCGCGGGCCCGGTGCCAGCTGGTGACCGCGTCGTTGACCGCACCGCGCCAGGCCGCCATCGCCTCGGCGGGATCGTCCGGCAGCGACATGTGTTGCAGCCCTTCGGCAATGCGAATGTCGTTTTCATGTGTCATTCCGCCCATACCGGAACCCAGCGCCCGCATGAAGTACAGACTGGCCTGCACCACGGGATGCACTGACGACGCCTCCGGGCTGTAGGCCGACGGCAGCAGCTGCGGATGCGTCTGCGGCACGTGGTAGCCCTCCATGAAGGCCGCCGTCGCCAGCTTCCAGTTCACCGGGAGCAGGCACGACTTCCACCACTCGATGCGAAGGGCCTCGACCTTGAATTCGTCGTGGCGGGAGGCGAACGGCTCGACGCAGTCACGTAGCGGCGGTGCATCGTCGTCCAGATTGATCCACGCGCAGCCGCCCCAGAGCTCCAGCCGAACCGGGGTCAGGCCGAGATCGTCGGCGTCGAGATTGGCGTCGTCGAACATCTCCGAGCGCAACACGAAGGTGTTGCGTCCGTCCAGGCCCCAGCACCAGCCGTGGAACGGGCAGACGAACGTGCGACGTGATCCGCTGCCCTCGACGAGCTTCATCCCGCGGTGGCGGCAGGCGTTGTAGTAGGCGCGCACCGTGTCATCGGCAACGCGAACGACGATGATCGACTGGTCGAGGATCTCGTACTCGACGAAATCGCCAGGCTTGGGAATCTCCTCCAGGCGGCACGCCATCTGCCACACCCGGGGCCAGAACAACTCCGTCTCCAGCGCATAGAAGTCCTGGTCGTAATAGCGCTGTTTCGGGACGCGGTCCACACTGCGCACTGCCCAGGGCACCGGGAGCGGTGCCCACCCCTCGTCAGTCATGCGCTCACCCCATCCCGCCGCGGCGGCCAGTTTTCGTATCTTAGCAAAAATAGCAAGACGGGCCGCAGCGCTGGGACGGATCGGCGGGCCCGCTCAGTTCAGCGAGTAGAAGCGCTGGGCGTTGCGCCCGCCGATCTTGGCGCGGGAGTCCTCGCCGATGTCGCGCCGATTCCTCAAATGTTCTGTGCTGTGCGGCCATTCGCCGTCCCAATGGGGATAGTCGCTGGCGAACATGATGAAGTCGTCACCGAGGACGTCGATGACGCCGGGCAGGATGGGCTCCTCGGGTTCGCAGGTCGTCCAGATGTTGCCCGCCCGCAGATATTCTTCGGGATCACGCTGCCAGCCACCGTCGATCCAGTCGCCGCGCTTCTCGAAATGCTCGTGCAGGCGATCGATGAAGAACGGCACCCATCCGACACCGGCCTCCAGGAAGGCGACCCGCAGCGCGGGATGTCTGTCGAAGACACCGCCGGAGATGAGCGCAGTCATCGCTGTCATCTGGTCGAACGGGAAGCTCACGCAATGGACCTGGATGTAGTTGGTGAAGCGGTCGACGCCCACTTTCGGCAGGTGCATGCCCGGTGCGCCGTGGATGCCCAGCGGCATGTCGAGTTCGACGGCCGCGGCGTAGAAGGGGTCGAGGTCGCGATGATCGAGGTTGCGCGTCTTGAGCGCCGGCGGGACATGGGTCGCGACGAGCCCCAGTTCCTTGGCCTCGCGCATGACGTCGATGGCCACCGCTCCGTGCTCGATCGGAGTCACCGCTATTCCGCGCAGCCTGCCGCCCGTGGCGTCGCAATAGTCGGCGATCCACCGGTTGTAGAGCCGGGCGAACCCCGCCCCGAATTCGGGATCCTCCAGCGTCGGTACGCACAGGCCCAGACTCGGATACAGCACCATCGTGTCGATGTGATCCCTGTCGGCATCTCCCAGTACGCCTTCTGGTGACGAATAGTCGATGCCCGGCGCCGTCGACAGGCCGTGCTCGCGCGGGCAGCCGGCGCCCGGGCCATCGGCCTCGGGGTAGTTTCGGCCCTCGATGACGAGGGCCCGTCCGTCCTCACGGGGCACGATGTGTTCGGGCCAGCGTCGCATCGCCTCGACCGCCAGCGATGCTCCTTCGGCGACGTGACCGTCGGCGTCAATGATCCTCATGGGTGGATGCTAGAACTACCTGCATGCCAAGCGAGACCATCCAGCAATTGCTGCGCGAGCGCGCAACGTCGGACACCGTCGCGGTGAAGTACGACGACCGTACGTGGACCTGGCGCGAGCACCTGAATGACGCGTCAGCCCGTGCCGCTGCGCTGCTGGCCCTCGCCGACCACGACCGCCCGCTGCACGTCGGCGTGCTGATGGGCAACACCCCGGAGTTCCTGAACCAGATGGCGGCCGCGGGTCTCGGCGGCTACGTGCTGTGCGGGATCAACTCGACGCGTCGCGGCGATGCGCTGGCCGCGGACATCCGGCGGGCCGACTGTCAGATCGTGGTGGCCGACGCCGAGCACCGTTCGCTGTTGGACGGTCTCGACCTCGACGGCGTTCGTGTCTTGGACACCTCGAGTGCCGAATGGACCCGCATGCTCGAGGCGGCAGGCGACCTGACGCCCTTCCGCGAGGTCGAGCCGATGGACACCTACATGCTGATCTTCACGTCGGGGACGAGCGGAAACCCGAAACCGGTGCGGGTGTCTCACTTCATGGTGCTGATGTCGGGTCAGGCGCTCGTCGAGAAGTTCGAGGTCACCGAGGACGACACCTGCTACATGTCCATGCCCCTGTTCCACTCCAACGCGCTGGTGGCGGGCTGGGGTGTTGCGGTGGCCAGGGGTGCGGCGATGGCGCCGGCCAAGTTCTCGGCATCCAACTTCGTCAGCGACATCCGGCGCTACGGCGCGACCTACATGAACTACGTCGGCAAGCCACTGGCCTATATCCTCGCCACCCCCGAAAGCCCGGACGACGCGGGCACGCCGCTGCGCATCGCGTTCGGCAACGAGGCCAGCGACCGCGACATCGAGGCATTCCAGCAACGATTCGGCTGCACCGTATGGGACGGCTTCGGTTCCACCGAGAACGCCGTCATCATCACGAGGGAAGAGGGCACCCCGAAAGGTTCACTGGGCAAAGGCTTTCCGGGTGTGGCGATCTACAACCCCGAGACTGTCACCGAATGCCCGGTGGCGCGCTTCGACGCCGACGGCGCCTTGACCAACGCCGACGAGGCGATCGGCGAACTCGTCAACACCGACGGCCAGGGCTTCTTCACCGGTTACTACAACGCCGACGACGCGACCGCCGAGCGCATGAAGCACGGCATGTACTGGTCGGGCGACCTCGCGTACAAGGACGTCGACGGCTGGATCTATCTGGCAGGCCGCAGCGGCGACTGGTTACGCGTCGACGGCGAGAACATGGCGGCCGCACCGATCGAACGCATTCTCATCCGACTGCCCGATATCAACCTGGTCGCGGTCTACGCGGTCCCCGATGAGAATGTCGGCGACCAGATCATGGCGGCGGTTGTCCTCAGCGACGGAGCCACGTTGACACCTGAGGCGTTCGAGTCCTTCCTCGCCGAGCAGGCCGACTTGTCGCCCAAGGCGTGGCCCCGATACGTCCGCATCGCGCCCAGCCTGCCGACGACCGCCACCCATAAGGTGCTCAAGCGCGAACTCGCCAGCCAAGGGCCGACGTCAGGCGACGGCGAGCTCTGGGTCCGCGAACCGCGCGGCACCCGCTACGAACGCGCCTAGTACTGGCCCAGAGGCCGACACAGGTTGGTGATCGGGTTCCAGTACTGTCCGGGTGCACACGCAAGTGGCACGGCGTTCTTGCAGGTGTTGGAACCCGGATCCCAGTACTGCGCAGGCGGGCAGTTGATGGGCTGCGCCGCGCCGGAGGCTGCCGTCACGACCGAGAAAACCGGCGCACAGACAGCCGCGATAATTGCCGGACGAAGTAGCTTTGACATGCTCACTTCTTGCCCCGAATTGAACCTTTTCAAACCGGCGGATGCGCCGATCAGCGCACGCTGTCAGCTCACGATGATGCGCAGCTTCTCCCAGCCGCGAACGGTCGAAGTCGGTGCCAGCTGCGCGGTTTCGTAATCGATGTCCCACTCCGGCCAACGGTTGAGCAGTTCGTCGAGTGCGACCCGCCCCTCCAGACGGGCGAGATTGGCGCCGAGGCAGTAGTGCAGACCCTTCCCGAACGTGAGATGCGATCCGCTGCGGTGGATGTTGAACGTGTCCGGATCGTCGTACCGCGCCGGATCGCGGTTGGCGGCGCCGAAAAGAAGGAGCATCGAGCTGCCCGCGGGCACGGTCTGGCCGTACGCGTCGAAATCCCGTGCCATATAACGGGCTACGTGCGGACCCGTCGGCTCGAAGCGCAACGTCTCGTCGATGGCGGGGATCAGTAGCGATCTGTCCTGCTCGATCTCGCGGCGCTGATCTGGATGCTCGGCCAGCACCTTGGCGAGCCACCCGATGAGCCGGCCTGTCGTCTCGTTTCCCGCGCCCGCGACCACCTGGGTGTAGTGCAGCACCTCTTTTCGGTGCAGTTTGCGCGTCACCCCCTCCTCGTCGGTGAACTCGACGTTGAGCAGGGCGGTCATCAGGTCGTCGGAGGGATTGTTCGAACGCCATTCCACGTAGTCGGCGTACATCCGGCCGTCGGCGATGGCGTCGGCCTTGGCGACCTTCATCGGCGCGCCCGGCTTGGTGCGCAGGTTGGCGTCGTTGCGGTCGCGAAAACCGACCTGGTCGGATTCCGGGATGCCCAACAGCATGCCGATCACACGCATCGGCATCATCGCGGCCAGTTCGGCGACGATGTCGAATCCATCCGAACCAACAAGCGGGTCAAGGCAATTGATGCAGTAGTTGCGAATCTGATCTTCGATCTCAGCCATCCTCCGCGGCGTGAACACCCGCGACATCAAACCCCGCAGCATGGTGTGGATCGGCGGGTCCTCGAACATCATCACGCCCTTGGGCATGTCGAAGTCGGATTGCATCAGCTCGAGGATGTCGCTGCGCTGATTGGAGAACGTTTCCCAATTGTTCAGGGCCTTCTCGACATCCACGTAACGGGACAGCGCCCAGAAATCGTATTTCTCGTTGTAGTAGAGCGGCGCTTCGTCGCGCAGCCGCGCATAGGTCGGATACGGGTTCGCCACGATCCCGACGTCGTAGGGGTCGTAATAAACCTCGGTGTCATTGGTCGTGCTTTCTGCGGTCACGCGAATCTCCCTATTTCAGAAGGCTGCCGGCGTCGACGGGCAGCGTGACGCCGGTGATGTAGCGGGCTTCGTCGGAGGCCAGGAACAGCACGGCATTGCTGATGTCCACCGGTTCTACCCACGGGATCGGCAGGAAATGGAAAGACTGGCAGATCGGCGCCAGGTCGTCGGGTCCCGGGTTCTCCAAATCGGGGCGGAACAACCGGTAGGTCGGCTCGTTCATCAACAGCGGCGTGCACACGTGGGTCGGATGCACCGTGTTGACGCGAATGTTCCTGGCGCCCAACTCGACTGCGAAGGTCCGCATCAGGCCGACGACCCCGTGCTTGGCGGCGATATAGTGGCCGACTTGTGGGTAGGCCTTGGTGCCGCCGACCGAACTGGTGATGATGACCGAGCCGCCGCCGCGGGCAAGCAAGTGCGGAACGCCGGCCTTGACCGTCTTCCACACTCCCCCGAGGTTGATGTCGATCGTCTCGTCCCAGATGTCCTCGCGCATCTTGTGCAGTTTGACCCCGGTGGTGCCGATACCCGCATTGGCCACGACGATGTCGAGCCCGCCGAGTTGTTCGACGCCGCTGTCGAGGGCGGCCTTCATTGCGTCGAAATCACGGACATCGGCCTCGGCGGTCACGATGCGGCGGTCCAGGTTCTTCACCATGTCGGCGGTCTCGGCCAGGTCCGCGGGCGTCGAGGCGGGCGCGGTCGAGTCCTCGAATCCCCGACAGATGTCGATCGCGATGATGTCCGCACCCTCCTGGGCCAACCTCACCGCATGACTGCGGCCCTGCCCGCGTGCCGCCCCGGTGATGAACGCGACCTTGCCCTCAACCCGACCGGCCATACCCGCGCTCCTCGTGCGATCTTGTTGGGCGATCGCCCAACATCTAGACTGCGGCCATGTCTAGCAGCACCGCTAGTGAACGGTCAAGAGGTGGGCGCACGTCGGCGACGCGCGATGCGCTCATACGAGCAACTGCTCAAGTGATGCTCGAGGAGGGTTACGCCGCGGCGACGTCGCGGCGGGTGGCGGCCAAGGCCGGCGTCAAGCCCGCACTGGTGCATTACTACTTCCCGACCATGGACGACCTCTTCCTTGCCGTGCTGCGCGACGGAGCCGAGACCAATCTGGCCCGTCAACGCCAGGCCCTGGCCGACGACGAGCCGCTGCACGCGCTGTGGCGTCTCAACAGCACACATGGGGCGAAGCTGTTCATGGAGTTCATGGCGCTGGCCAATCACCGCAAGGAAATTCGCAGCGAGATCGCCGCTTACGCGGAACGATTCGGTGACGTCGAGGAAAGTGCGGTGACGCTGGCGATGCGGGCGCACGGCGTCGACATGGAGGCTTTCCCACCGGTCGTGATGTCTATGATCGTGACCAGCCTGGCAAGGATCGTGCTGCTCGAACGCGGACTCGGTATCACCCGTGGTCACGCGGAGGCCGAAGCATTCATCAAGCACTATGTGGAGCGTTTCGAACTGCCCTCGTCGTGACTCAGGTCACATGACCTCGACCGTGGTGGGCGCCAGCACAAAAACTTGAGATAACCTGTGCCGAGTGAGAACTTATACGGGCTAAGTTACGCACATCTGATTCACAGCGACTGATACGGAACTAGAGGGCGCACATATGGGTGGCACGGGTCGGGGGCGATCGGTTTGATCGGCCTCGCCAAGAAAATCTGGATCCCGATCGTCATCATCGTCGTGGTGGCTGTCGCGGGATTCACCGTCCACCGCATCCGCACATTCTTCGGGGCCGACGGCATCATCGTCACCCCGAAGGTGTTCGCCGACGACCCGGAGCCTTTCGACCCCAAGGTCGTGAAGTACGAGATCTTCGGTTCGGGTTCGTACGCGGACATCAACTATCTGGATCTCGATGCCAAACCACAGCGCATCGACGGTGCCGCGCTGCCGTGGTCGCTGACGCTGCAGACCACTGCGCCGTCGGCCGCGCCGAACATCGTCGCGCAGGGTGACGGGTCCTCGATCACGTGCCGCATCACCGTCGACGACGAGATCAAAGACGAAAGAACGTCCAACGGGTTGAACGCACAAACCTTCTGCTTTGTTAAGTCCGCATGAGCACACCGCCGAGCGAAGCGCCCACCGACTCATTTCCGCCCGCCAAGCCTGCTGCTCGGCCGTTCATCCCCCGGATGATCCGCGCGCTGGCCGTCCCGATCATCCTCATCTGGATCGCGCTGATCGCCATCCTCAATGTGAGTGTGCCCCAGCTGGAAACGGTCGGGCAGATGCGCGCAATCTCGATGAGCCCGGATTCCGCGCCGTCGATGATCGCGATGAAGCGGGTCGGTCACGTCTTCGAGGAGTTCGATTCCGACAGCTCGGCGATGATCGTCCTGGAGGGCGACAAGCCACTGGGCGACGACACACGCGCGTTCTACGACGAGATGATCCGCAAGCTCGAAGCGGACAAGAAACACGTCCAGAGCGTTCAGGACTTCTGGAGCGATCCGCTCACCGCCGCAGGCGCACAGAGCAACGACGGTAAGGCCGCCTACGTGCAGGTCTACCTCGCCGGTAACCAGGGCGAGGCGCTGGCCAACGAGTCGGTCGAAGCCGTGCAGAACATCGTCGATGGCCTTTCGCCCCCGCCGGGCGTCAAGGCCTTCGTCACCGGCCCGGCCGCGCTGGCGGCCGACCAGCACATCGCCGGTGACCGAAGCATGCAGATGATCGAAGCGGTCACCTTCACGGTGATCATCGTGATGCTGCTGCTGGTCTACCGGTCGATCGTCACGGTGTTGTTGACCCTGGTCATGGTCGTGCTGCAGCTGGCTGCCGCCCGTGGAGTCGTGGCGTTCCTCGGGTATCACGAGATCATCGGTCTCTCGACCTTCGCGACCAATCTGCTGGTGACGTTGGCGATCGCTGCAGGCACTGATTACGCGATATTCCTGATCGGCCGATATCAGGAGGCCCGTGCGGCTGGCGAGACCAAAGAGCAGGCCTTCTACACGATGTACGGCGGCACGGCCCACGTCGTGCTCGGCTCAGGTCTCACCATCGCCGGCGCCACCTTCTGCCTGAGTTTCACCAGGCTGCCGTATTTCCAGTCGCTCGGTGTGCCACTGGCGATCGGTATGACGGTCGGTGTCGTGGCCGCGCTGACGCTCAGCGCCGCGGTCATCGCCGTGGCCGGCCGGTTCGGCAAGACACTCGACCCCAAACGCGCGCTGAGGGTGCGCGGATGGCGGAAGATCGGCGCCGCCGTCGTGCGGTGGCCCGGCCCCATCCTGGTAGCGACGATCGCGCTCTCGCTGGTGGGGCTGTTGACCCTGCCGGGCTACCGCACCAACTACAACGACCGCAACTACCTGCCCGCGGACCTGCCCGCGAACGAGGGATACGCCGCCGCCGACCGGCATTTCTCGCAGGCGCGGATGAATCCCGAACTGCTGATGATCGAGAGCGACCACGATCTGCGCAATTCTGCAGATTTCCTCGTCATCGACAAGATCGCGAAGGCGGTGTTCCGCGTCCCCGGCATATCCCGGGTCCAGGCCATCACCCGGCCCGACGGTAAGCCGATCGAGCACACGTCGATCCCGTTCCAGATCAGCATGCAGGGCACCACCCAGCAGATGAACCAGAAGTATCTGCAGGACCGTATGGCGGACATGCTCGTTCAGGCCGATGAAATGAATACCACCATCGGGACGATGGAGAAGATGTCCGCCCTCACCAAGGAGATGGCGGCCACCACTCACTCCATGGTCGGGAAGATGAAGAGCATGACAGTCGATGTCGCCGAGTTGCGAGACAACATCGCGAACTTCGACGACTTCTTCCGGCCGCTCCGCAACTACTTCTACTGGGAACCGCACTGCTTCAACATCCCCGTGTGCTGGGCGTTGCGGTCGATCTTCGACACCCTCGACGGTATCGACACGATGACCCACGACATCCAGGAACTGATCCCGGACATGGAGCGCCTGGATCAGTTGATGCCGCAGATGGTCACGCTCATGCCGCCGATGATCGAGACCATGAAGACCATGCGGTCCATGATGCTGACGATGTATGCCACCCAGAAGGGCATGCAGGATCAGATGGCGGCGATGCAGGACAACTCGTCTGCGATGGGCGAGGCGTTCGACGCATCGATGAACGACGACTCGTTCTACCTGCCGCCCGAAGTCTTCGACAACGCCGAGTTCAAGAAGGGGATGGAGAACTTCATCTCGCCCGACGGCAAGTCGGTGCGCTTCATCATCGCCCATGACGGCGATCCGATGACCCCGGAGGGGGTCGCGAGGATCGACGCGATCAAGCAAGCGGCCAAGGAGGCCATCAAGGGCACACCGCTTGAAGGGTCGACTATCTATTTGGCCGGTACGGCGGCGGTGTTCAAGGACATGGCCGACGGCAGCAGCTATGACTTGCTGATCGCGGCGATAGCGTCGCTCGGCCTGATCTTCGTCATCATGCTGCTGATCACGCGAAGCGTGGTGGCGTCCGCGGTCATCGTCGGCACCGTAGTCATATCGCTGGGCGCCTCGTTCGGGCTCTCGGTCCTCATCTGGCAGCACTTCCTGGGCATCGAACTGCACTGGATGGTCATGGCGATGGCGGTGATCGTGCTGCTCGCGGTGGGTGCCGACTACAATCTGTTGCTGGTGTCGAGGCTCAAGGAAGAGCTGCATGCCGGCATCAACACCGGGATCATCCGCGCGATGGGCGGAAGCGGCTCGGTGGTCACGTCAGCGGGGCTGGTGTTCGCCTTCACGATGATGTCGATGGCGGTCAGCGAACTCACAGTTATCGGACAAGTCGGAACGACCATCGGACTGGGTCTATTGTTCGATACGCTAGTGATTCGGTCGTTCATGACACCGTCCATCGCGGCATTGATGGGTAAGTGGTTCTGGTGGCCACAACGGGTCAGGGCGCGGCCGGTGCCATCGCCGTGGCCACAGCCACCGCAGCAAATGGCGGCAGTCGGGGATGAGGGAGGACAGCAGTGAAGCGTTTGATCGTCGGGGTCGCTATCGCCGCAGCAGCTTTGCTGGGCGCGGCGCCTGCGCAAGCGGACGTTGACACCGATTTCACCAACGAGTTGCACACTTACGGCATATACGGCCAAAAGGATTACAACGCGTGGATCGGCAAGATCACGTGCAAGCGGCTGTACAAGGGTCTGGACAAGGACGCGAACATGTCGGCGCAGTTCGTACACAACCAGCTGGTCATCGACAGCACTACGGAACAGGCGTGGCAGTTCCTCGCGGCCGCGCTGCGTATGTACTGCCCGGAGAAGTTGCCGATTCTCGATCAAGCGGCGCGGAGCTAAGGAGAACATGATGTTACGCAGAGCGAGCATTGCAGCTGCCGCATTGGGTTGTGCGGCAATGATTTTCCCCGCTGTCGCGTCCGCGGATGCCACCGACGAGTATCCGATCCCGAACCGGCTCATGCGGACCACCTGCACCGTGGATCAGTACATGGCCGCAGCGCGCGATCAGGACCCCATGTACTACGAGCGGTACATGATCGACTACAGGAACCGCCCCGCAGACGTTCAGACCGGCGCCCGCAATCGGATCTACTGGTTCTTCTCACTCGATTACGCCGGCCGACGCCAGTACTCGGAAAACACGGCCACCAACGTCTACTACGAGCAGATGGCGACTCGGTGGGGCAACTGGGCCAAGCTGTTCTTCAACAACAAGGGCGTCGTCGCGCATGCAACCGACGTGTGCATGAACTACCCGCCGTCCGATCCCAGCGTATGGACCTGGACGACAACTCCCTGATTTCGCTGAGCCGTTGTAGCGCGACTACGGAAGCGCGCCCAGCAGCGGGCTGAATACGAGCTGAGCCGGGTCCGGCGCAGACACCACCGGTGACGGAGCTGGCAAGGTCGGCGCCGGCACCGGTGCGATCTGCTGCGCCGGCAGATGTGAAACCGCCACCGGTTCCGCGCCGAGCAGAGCAGCTGGCGCAGCTACCTCCGCCACCGGCGGCGCAATGGCTTCCACGACCTGGGGCGTCATCGGCGCGGTTTCACCGACCGTAGCCGCGGGCCGAAGCGGCGCCGGGGACGGCCGACCAGCCACCAATTGGACGGTGACCGCTGTCGGCGGCGCCGCGACAGGCACCGAAACCGCGTACACACTCTGCCAGCCCGCCGACGAATCGGATGCCGCCTGCATCTTCGGCACCGGAGATTCTGGCTGACCTGCGAGTTCAGGACCTGCCACGAACAGCGCGCTCAGGCCCGCGACCAGTACCGCGGCGGCGCGGGCTGGCGCCACCCACGAGTGTTTCCGTATCGGCGCCGCAGCGACCGGCTCTCGTCGAAGCAGAGGTACGGGGACCGTGTCGACGCTGGACGCCACGGCGAGCGCCGCAGCTCGGGCGGTCAGTTCGATGTCGTCGTCTGGATCCGCGAGATGAATCGGTACCACCTTGTCGAAGCCCAGGCCGGGCAATGCACGTAGCACCAGCTTCGCGGTCGCAGCGGCGTCATCTGTCCACGTGACGCCGATCGATGTCAGATCCTGGCCGGTCGCTGCGGCGATCGCCTGCGCCCCACGAACCGCCCCGATGTGCCTGGAAAGATCGTCGGCCGGTCGGCCCGTCACGTCGACCACATCGTGGTCGAGATACGCGGTGCCTGTCCCGGATCCGTCGAGCACGACCCAGCCGACACTGCTGGACGTCACCGACAGTCCCAGTACCGTCTCCACCGCATACCACCTTCATAGGCGACGTTGAATCGACCCGCGGTCGACGGTGACCTGCGACGACCCACACGCTAGGGCATTTACCGCCATACCGCGCGTCGTAGATCGCACGGTCGGACATATGTGACATATCCAGACCGCGAAGCGACGTATAGATATGACCTCGATTCTGCGCGCGCTCGGACTCATTGGACTGACAGTCGCCACCCTGCCGATCACTCTCGCTACGCCGGCGGCGACCGCACCCTGCCCCGACGTCGAAGTCGTGTTCGCCCGCGGCACCACTGAACCGCCGGGTGTCGGTGGTACCGGGCAGGCGTTCGTCGACTCGCTTCGTTCCCGGGTCGGCGACCGCTCCGTCGGCGTCTACGCGGTCAACTACCCCGCAAGCCGAGCTTTCGGAACCAGTACCCCCGCTGGGCGCGACGACATGAGCGCCCACGTCCAATCGATGGCGGCGAATTGTCCGAGCACGCGGATGGTGCTCGGCGGCTACTCCCAGGGCGCTGCGGTCGTCGACCTGGCCACCACCGCGATGCCACCCGCCGTCGCGGGCAACGTCGCCGCGGCTGCCCTGTTCGGTGGGCCGCGAAGCAGCTTCGCGGACTCGCTGTCGCCGGGGCCGCTGCCCGGTGTGGGTCCGCTGTACGCGGGAAAGACGATCGATTTGTGTGTGCCCAACGACCCGATCTGTGCCGAGGGCGGGCGGGACTGGGGCGCTCACGGGGCCTACGTCTCGTCGGGACTTGTCGACCAGGCGGCGTCGTTCGCCGCGGGTCTCGTGTAGGTCGCCGCACGCTGGCCTGATCTGGTATTAAGTAAGGCAAGCTTAACAATGTAGGGAGGAGCTCCGCGAGGTGCCCAACTGTATTCAGGCTGGGCGCAATATCAGCGGAACGAAGCTGTCTCGTCGAATGCCACGACGATGAGCATCAGCGAAACCACCGCACACCCGGAGCACCACCGCGCCACGGGCCTGGCGAAGTGGATTCGCCGGTTGGCCATTCCGATCATCATCGGCTGGGTCGTGATCGTCGGCATCCTCAATTCCACCGTCCCCCAACTCGAAGTTGTCGGCCAGATGCGGTCGGTGTCGATGAGCCCCGCCGAAGCGCCGTCGGTGATCGCGATGAAGCGCGTCGGCGAAGTGTTCGAAGAGTACAAGTCGGATAGCGCGGTGATGATCCTTCTCGAAGGAGACGAACCGCTCGGCGCGGACGCGCACCGGTACTACGACGGGCTCGTCGACAGACTCGAAGCCGACACGAAACACGTTGAGCACGTTCAGGATTTCTGGGGCGATCCGCTGACCGCCACCGGCGCACAGAGCAGCGACGGAAAAGCCGCCTATGTGCAGGTGTATCTCGCAGGCAACATGGGTGAGGCGCTGTCCAACGAGTCGGTGCTGCAGGTCAAGAAGCTCGTCGACGAGGTACCGCCGCCGCCGGGCATCAAGGTGTACGTGACCGGAGGCTCCGCGCTGGCCGCGGACCAGCAAGCCGCGAGCGACCGCAGCGTCCGGATCATCGAGGTGGTCACGTTCCTGGTCATCATCACGATGCTGTTGCTGGTCTACCGGTCGATAGTCAGCGTCCTTCTCGTGCTGGTGATGGTGGTGCTGACGCTGTCAGCCTCGCGCGGCGTGGTGGCGTTCCTGGGTTATCACGAGCTCATCGGGCTGTCGACGTTCGCGACGAACCTTCTGGTCACGCTGGCGATCGCTGCGGCGACCGACTACGCCATCTTTCTCATCGGTCGCTATCAGGAAGCGCGATCGAACGGCGAAGACCGAGAGTCGGCGTTCTACACGATGTTTCACGGGACCGCACACGTCGTGCTCGGCTCGGGTATGACGATCGCGGGCGCGACGTTCTGCCTCTCGTTCACCCGACTGCCGTATTTCCAGACACTCGGTGTCCCGCTGGCCGTGGGTATGGCCACCGGAGTGGTCGTCGCGTTGACGCTGGGACCGGCGATCATCACGGTGGCGAGTCGATTCGGTCTGTTGGAACCCAAGCGGGCCATGCGCATTCGCGGTTGGCGCAAGATCGGCGCCGCGATCGTCCGGTGGCCGGGCCCGGTCCTGCTCGCGACCATTGCACTGTCGCTGGTCGGACTGGTCGCCCTGCCGGGATATCAACCCAGTTACAACGACCGCAAATACCTGCCGCAGGATCTGCCTGCGAATGAGGGTTTCGCCGCTGCCGAACGCCATTTCTCGGTAGCGACGATGAATCCGGAGTTGCTGCTCATCGAGAGCGACCACGACCTGCGCAACTCAGCGGACTTTCTGGTGATCGACAAGATCGCCAAGGCCGTCTACCGCGTACCCGGCATCAGCCGGGTTCAGGCGATCACCCGTCCCGACGGCAAGCCCGTCAAGTTCAGCACGATTCCGGCGCAGATGAGTCTGGGCGGCGTGGGCCAGGACCTCAACCGCAAGTACCAGCAGGACCGCATGGCCGACATGTTGACCCAGGCCGACGAGATGCAGGTCACCATCGACACGATGACCCGAATGTCGAATCTCATGGGCGAGATGAGCGCGACCACACACAACATGGTCGAGAAGACCCGCAACATGACCCTCGACATCGCCCAATTGCGGGACTACATCGCGAATTTCGACGATTTCTTCCGGCCGATCCGTAGTTACTTCTACTGGGAACCGCACTGCTTCAACATTCCGGTCTGTTCCGCGATGCGGTCGGTGTTCGACACCATCGACGGCGTCGACACCACAACCCAAGACGTTCAGGAACTGCTCCCTGATCTCGAGCGGCTCGACTCGCTGATGCCGCAACTGCTGGCGTTGATGCCCCAGCAGATCGAAACCATGAAGACGATGAAGAACATGATGCTGACCATGCACGCCAGCCAGGGCGGCTTGCAGGATCAGCAGGCTGCGCTGTCGGAGAACCAGTCAGCCATGGGTGACGCCTTCAACGACTCGTGGAACGACGACACGTTCTACCTGCCTCCAGAGATCTTTGACAACGAAGAGTTCAAGCGAGGCATGGACAGCTTCATCTCGCCGAACGGTCATGCCGTCCGGATGATCATCCAGCACGAGGGAGATCCGCTCTCCGCTGACGGAATCGGTCGCATCGACGCGATCAAGCACGCGGCCAAAGAGGCCATCAAGGGCACGCCGATGGAAGGGTCCACCATCTACGTCGGCGGCACCGCGTCGGCGTTCAAGGACATGCAGGATGGCAACAATTTCGACCTGCTGATCGCGGCCATCCTCGCGCTGGCGCTGATCTTCACCATCATGCTGATCATCACCCGCAGTCTTGTGGCTGCGGCGGTCATCGTGGGCACCGTGGTGTTGTCCCTCGGGGCGTCGTTCGGCCTCTCCATCCTGATCTGGCAGCACATTCTCGGCATCGAGCTGCAGTTCATGGTGATGGCCATGGCGGTGATCATCCTGCTGGCCGTCGGTGCCGACTACAACCTGCTGCTTGTCGCCCGGTTGAAGGAGGAACTGCACGCGGGGATCAACACGGCGATCATCCGTTCCATGGGCGGCACCGGGTCGGTCGTGACATCGGCGGGTCTGGTGTTCGCTTTCACGATGATCTCCATGGTGGTGAGCGATCAGACGGTGGTCGCGCAAGTCGGTTCGACGATCGGCATGGGTCTGTTGTTCGACACGCTGGTGATTCGCGCGTTCATGACGCCGTCGATCGCTGCATTGATGGGCAAGTGGTTCTGGTGGCCGCAGGTGGTGCGTTCCCGGCCCAAGCCAGTGCCGTGGCCGAGGCCGCGAGATCAGTTCCTGCCGAGTTAAATCGTCTGCAGCGACGCCTTTTTCGAGCCGGCGCAGATTCGCGCGGCGGCGGCCGCGGCCGTGAAGAATCCCAGTGTCACCACACCCTGGACATCACCGAGGCCGTTCTTGGCCAACAGCACCAGCGCCACGCCCGCAACGACGATGAGCACACCGGCAGCAGTAGATCGGGCGCCGGGCGCCGCAGGGGGCGCGTCCCACCACGGCAACCGACGATGCTCGAGTGGCGAGAGCAACACGAACATCGCGAACATCACGATCGCGAACACGACGGCGCGCAGCGCCAGCATCGCCCAGAAGTGCGGCGCGTCAACGTCATACGCGTCGAGACCGACAGCGTGCAACGTGAACGTGGCAACCGCGATCGCGGGGATGTGCCACAGGTAGAGCGTCATCGCTCCCCCGTTGCCCGTTGCGACGACGTACCAGACGCGGGGCCGTTGCGCCCACCGCCGGATCGCGCCGGCGGCCGCCACGAACAGGCACGACATCCAGGTGCAGTGCAGCGCGAGCAACAGGGTCGGGGGCGACACGTTGGAGATCCGCTCGGTCCCTGTGACGACGAGAGACACGTCGTAGGGTCCGATGGCGGCGACCACGAGCTGCGCGGCGAATGCAGACACCGAGGCGACGAGTGCGGCGCGCGCGCCGATCAGGCGCCGGGCGTAGGCCACCCCGATCACCATCGGGATCAGCCAGACGATCACGAAGTTCGCGACACCCGCCATCGGCTCGCCGACGGCGAACCGGATCGCGTCGAATCCCGCCGACGCGGCGATCAGCGATCCGACCGCGACGACGACCGTGCGGCCCGAGGACATCCGCGTCAGCGCCGGAACGAAGGCCAGCACGACGAGGTACACGCCGAGGAACCACAGCAGCGCGACGCACTCCCGGCCGATGCTGGCGGCGGAGTCGGCGCCCAGAATCTGATGGGTCACCAGAACGCCGATCGCCCATGCGGCGAGATACCAGAACACCGGCCGGCAGAGCCGTTGCGCTCTCTTGAACAGCCAGCTGCCCCATGACGAGCCCCGGTGCCAGCCGTAGGCGCCCGCGGCGCCGCCGGCCAGGAAGAACAAGGGCATGACCTGGACGATCCAGGTGATCGAGGCGATCGCAGGTATCTCACCGAGCAGGTTGCCGATCCGTAGCCCGGTGGGGTCGATGGTCGCGAGCAGCAGCGCGCAGTGCCCGAACATCACCACGACGAGCGCGCCGAGGCGGGCGACGTCGACCGCGCGATCGCGGTCGGTGGGAGTCTCAGCAGCGACCTTGTCGGCGCCGGACACGGATTTCGTGAGCGTCATGGGTTCAGGATGCCGTGCCGGGGCGTTCCGGGGATGAGTAGTACTACGCGCTTTGCCCACACTGGAGCGCTGGCAATTTTTTCTTGGCTCTTCGCACCACCGAATCCGCTGCCCGTCGGTGTCACAAGGGGGGTGGAAAACCATAAGAGACCACGAAGACCGCAATGTGGCGGCACAGACGACAGTAAACTGGCCAGCCGTGGCGAGAAACCTGTTGGCTAACGGCCGAGGCCGCTGGTTGGCGGTCGTGGTCTCGCTGGTCGTCTCCGGTGGGATGCTCTATGCCCAGAGCCCCGACAAGACTCCGCATGTCGAAAAGGCGGCGCCGGCAGCACCGTCGTCCGCGGAGGCCCCTCCGCTGGACGCGCCGGCCATTGCCGTTCCCGCGGAAGCCGAACTGCTGGCGGCCAGCGCCCCAGCTGCCGCGCGGGACATCCCGTTCGAGCTGCCGAAGGGCGTCGCCCCCGAAGGCGGGTTGCAGGTCAGGACCATTTGGGCGGCCCGCGCCATCAGCGTGATGTTCCCCGAGATCACCACCATCGGGGGGTATCGCCAGGACCCGTTGAGGTGGCATCCCGAGGGTTTGGCGATCGACGTGATGATCCCGAACCACAACAGCGAAGAAGGCATCGAGCTGGGTAACCAGATCGCCGGGCTGGCGCTGGCGAACGCCAAGCGGTGGGGTGTGCTCCACGTGATCTGGCGGCAGGGTTTCTACCCCGGAATCGGGGCCCCGAGCTGGACCGCGGATTACGGCAACGAGACTGCCAACCACTTCGACCACGTGCACATCGCGACGGCCGGCGGTGGCTACCCGACCGGGAACGAGACGTATTACTACGGATCGATGAGTCCCGACCCGGGCAACTGATCACATTCGACGGGTGACCGGTCTAGGTGTTCTAATGCACGTTTGAGTTGTGCCCCGTACATGGTGAGCGATGCGGCGGTAAGCATTTCGAAGTGTGTGCAATTCACCGAGTACACGGCTACCTCACCGGAAACATAAGGGCGCCAAGTGTCTGGGTTGGGTGAGCCGTGCCCATTGTCACTCCGCGCCGCCGAGAAGATTGTCAGATCACCATCGAACACAGCGGGGACGTGTTCCGAGAGATGCACCCGGTTCCTCGTGACACTCTGAGCCATGAAGTCGAGCAGCTCTCTGGACGGAAGCGCGAAGTCGGTCACGTCAGGCCGCTGACGGATCAAATCTGCAGCCTGAGAGTAGGTGAGCGGCCCCGACCGGTTCGACGTATCTACGCGGTTGACGCTCAGGATGTGTTCCAGAACTTCGCTTTCGTCGGGGACTTGGTTTCGCGAAGTCGGCCTTTCAGTGGTCGATGCAGCGTCTATCAACACCAACCGTTCGACCACGCATCCCCGTTGTTGAAGCTCAACAGCAAGCTCATGGGCTACGACGCCGCCCAGGGACCAACCGAGCAGCTTGAACCGTCCGGAGGGGTACATCGCCTGAAGCCTGTCGGCATAGCTCGCCGCCATATCGCGTATCGATTCCGGCTCGTGTTCACCGGCCCCAATGGTCTGGTTGATTCCAATGATGGGGCCATCCAGGTAAGCCCCAAGCGCTCGATATGACCAGCTGAGCCCGAGGCCGTCATGGATACAGCACAGCGGGACACCCGCGCCCTCCTTGAGAATCTCGAGCGGCACGACTTCGACTGAACTGTCGCTACTGTCCAACTGTTCGCCAAGGCTTCGGACTGTTGGCGCGTAGAAGACGGTGCGCACCGCGAGTTTGGCTCCAAGGCCATTGTTGACCGCCGCGATCAGACGCATCGCCGACAACGAGTCTCCGCCGAGGTCGAAGAAGGAGTCGTCGATCCCGACCCGTTGGATTCCGAGGACTTGGGCGTAGATGGCGGCCAAGAGTTCCTCGGTGGGAGTCGTGGGTGCCCGGTATCCGGTGGCGGTGTATTCCGGTGCCGGCAGCGCGCGGGTGTCGAGTTTGCCGTTGACCGTCAACGGCAAAGCGTCGAGCACCACCACCGCAGCGGGAACCATATATTGAGGCAGTCGCTCGCCCAAGGCGACGCGAGCCCCGCCCGGATCCGCGGTGCCGGTGACATATCCGACCAGCCGCTTGTCACCGGGACGGTCCTCACGTGCGATCACCACCGCCTGCTGCACACCGTCCAATTCACATAGGGCTGCTTGGATTTCGCCGAGTTCGATGCGATACCCGCGGATCTTGACCTGCTCATCAGCACGGCCCACATAGTCGAGTTGGCCGTCAGCGCGCCACCGCACCAAATCGCCGGTCCGATACATCCGCTCGCCGAACCCACCGAAGGGGCACGCCACAAACCGCGAGGCTGTCAAACCGCTGCGGTTGATGTAACCAACACCCACACCCGCACCCGCCACAAACAACTCGCCGACCACGCCCTCTGGAACTTGTTGTAATCGCTCATCGAGAACGAACAGCGCAGCGGTCGGCACCGGCGCGCCGATCGGTACACCAACCCCCCCTACTTGCAAAGGTGCACTCATCGAGGCGTACACCGTGATCTCAGTGGGACCGTAGGCATTGATCACTACCCGCCCCGGTGCCCACTGATCTACGACCCCCGGCGAACAGACCTCACCACCGAGCAGTAAGGCCACCGATTCCAATCCCTGCCGACGAAGTGCAGTGACCGCCGTCGGGGTTTGAGTCAGTACATTGACCTGCTCGCTGACCAACAAGGCGTGAAATTCTTCCGGTGAGTGCACGACAGAATCGGGCACCACCACAAGTCGGTTCCCGCCCAGCAACGCAGCCCAGATCTCCCACACCGAGAAGTCGAAAGCATATGAATGGCACTGCGTCCACACCTGCTCCGCAGGAAGGCCTTTCGGCGGTGATTCCGCCAGGTGCGCCAAGTTGCGGTGGGTCAGAGCAATACCCTTTGGCGACCCGGTCGTGCCCGACGTGTAGATCAAGTACGCAATGTCCTCAGGCGCAGGCGCTGGCGCTGGCGCTGGCGCTGACAATGCAGCGCTGGGCTCGACGTCGACCGCTGGATGGTCGATGTCGATGACCACCATGTCGCTACCGCCTACCCGCGACCGCAGGCCCATGCAGGTGATCACCACGGCCGGTGCGGCATCGGCGACCATGAACTCGATCCGCGGGTCAGGCAACCCGGGATCGATGGGCAGATAAGCCGCCCCGGCCTTGAGCACCGCCAACATCGCAGCGATGGCCCGCCCTGAGCGCTCCAACAGCAACGCCACGCAATCACCCGGACCGACCCCATAGCCAATTAACAAAGACGCCAGACCATTAGCCGTCTCATCGAGTTCGCGATAGGTCATCGACAATTCCCCGCACGTCAGCGCCACCGCGTCCGGCGCACGAACCACTTGCGCAGCGAACAACGCCGGGACCGACACCGGTGCGCCTGCGGGCGCACTCAACACTGCACGGTTGCTGAGCTCGTCCAGCCGGACACGCTCAGCCTCGTCGAGCAAGTCCACTGTCGATAGTCGCCGCGTCGGATCGACGGTCATCGCCGCCAGCACCCGCCCGAAACGCTCGATCATCGTATCGATCGAAGAGGCGTCGAATACGTCGCTGCGGTACTCCACCATGCCCGAGATCCCGGCGGGCTCTCCATCATTGGTGAACCGCTCAGACAACGAAAACGACAAATCCATTCGGGCGGTACGTGTCTCGAAGGGCAAGGTGGTGACCTGCAGACCACCCAAGTCCACCCCGGCAACCGAGTCAATGTTCTGCCCAGCGAAGTTCTGCCAGGCCAGCAACACTTGCACCAACGGTTGGTGAGCCAGCGACCGTGTCGGATTAAGTCGCTCCACCAGAACCTCGAACGGCACATCCTGATGCTCATAGGCAGCAATGCTCTTCGCCCGCACCTGGCCCAGCACCTCGGCGACGGTGGGATCACCAGCCAGATCAGCCCGCAGTACGAGCGTATTGACGAACAAACCCACCAACTCGTCGAGTGCGGGATCGCGACGCCCAGCGATAGCGATCCCAGTCGCTACATCCGAATTCGCCGAAAGTTTGGACAGCAAGATCGTCAGCGCGGACTGAACCACCATGAAACTAGTCACATTATGTTCACGCGCTACCCGAGCCACGTGATGCTGAAGGTCCGCCGACCATTCGATCGTCGCGCTGGCGCCGCGATGATCAGCCACCGGCGGATACGGCCGGTCGGTCGGCAGCACCAAGCGCTCCGGCATCCCAGCCAACTCATCCTGCCAATACGCAAGCTGCGTAGCGACCACACTGCCGGGGGCATCCAACTCACCAAGATTCGCCCGTTGCCACAGTGTGTAATCGACATACTGCACCGCCAGATCAGCCCAGGCCGGGGCTTCACCCACACTGCGACTGGCATACGCAGTCCCCAGATCGGCGATCAGCGGGGTCATCGACCACCCGTCAGCAGCGATATGATGCACCACGGCTACCAACACATGTTCCTCGTCGGCAAAGCGGAAAAGCTTGGCACGCAAGGGAATCTCATCCGCAAGATCAAAACTGTGCCGCACCACCGCGGCGGCCGCCTCCTCCAGGTCGGCTGATGCCCAGCCGCGGGAATCGACAATGCTCCACCCGAAGTCAGCCTGCCCGGCAGGGATCACCCGCTGCTGGGGCACTCCTCCAGGCGCCGGAAACACCGTGCGCAGGCTCTCGTGACGATCAACGACATCGGCAAGCGCCGCACCCAATGCCTCAGCGTCCAACGGCCCGTTCAGCGCAAGCGCAGCCGCAATGTTGTAGGTCGGTGAAAAACCCTGCAATTGATCGATGAACCACAACCGGCTCTGCGCGAACGACAATGGAACCACCGCCGAACGATCCATCCGTCGCAACGGTTCCAGCCGGCCCGCCCCCGAGCCGATACGGGGCGCCAACTGAGCCACGGTAGGCGCCTCGAACACCGCGCGCACCGAAAACCCAGCATCCAGACTGCTATTGACCGCTGCGACCAACCGCATCGCCGACAACGAATCCCCGCCGAGGTCGAAGAAGGAATCATCAACCCCCACGCCTTGCACACCGAGGACTTGGGCGTAGATGGCGGCCAAGAGTTCCTCGGTGGGAGTCGTGGGTGCCCGGTATCCGGCGGCGGTGTATTCCGGTGCCGGCAGCGCGCGGGTGTCGAGTTTGCCGTTGACCGTCAACGGCAAAGCGTCGAGCACCACCACCGCAGCGGGAACCATATATTGAGGCAGTCGCTCGCCCAAGGCGACGCGAGCCCCGCCCGGATCCGCGGTGCCGGTGACATATCCGACCAGCCGCTTGTCACCGGGACGGTCCTCACGTGCGATCACCACCGCCTGCTGCACACCGTCCAATTCACATAGGGCTGCTTGGATTTCGCCGAGTTCGATGCGATACCCGCGGATCTTGACCTGCTCATCAGCACGGCCCACATAGTCGAGTTGGCCGTCAGCGCGCCACCGCACCAAATCGCCGGTCCGATACATCCGCTCGCCGAACCCACCGAAGGGGCACGCCACAAACCGCGAGGCTGTCAAACCGCTGCGGTTGATGTAACCAACACCCACACCCGCACCCGCCACAAACAATTCCCCCACCACGCCCATGGGCACACACCGCAACCACTGATCCAGCACAAACAACGCCGCCGCAGCCACCGGCACACCAATCGGAGGCCCCGCATCGCAACCAGACGACAACGGCGCACTCATCGTCACCCAGATCGTGGTCTCGGTAGGCCCGTACCCATTCACCATCACCCGTCCCGGCGCCCATCGGCTCACCAAGTCGGTCGAGGCTGCCTCGCCGCCCACCACTATCGCCATCGACTCCAACCCCGCCGACTGCAGCGCAGCCAGCGCCGACGGTGTTTGACTCAACACATCAACCTGTTCAGCAACCAGCAGGTCATGCAATTCTCTCGGCGAACCAACGAGCTCATCAGGCACCACAACCAAGCGGCCGCCCTGCAACAACGCTCCCCAGATCTCCCATCCGGACAAGTCGAACGACAACGAATGACATTGACTCCACACACCCGCAGAATGAAGGTCAGCGTGTGGCGACCCCATCAACTGGGTGACGTTGCGATGAGTGATCACAACACCTTTGGGGGTCCCAGTAGTGCCCGACGTGTACATCACGTACGCGAAATCGTCCGCGGATGGCTCTGACAGGTCGGCGTTCAACTGGCTTTCGATCGCCGGCTCGTCAATATCAACGAGCACGAGGTTGCCTGCGCTTAGCCGCGTCCGCAGAACTGCAGTGGTTATGACGACGGTCGGGGCTGCGTCGGCAAGTATGAACCTGATGCGAGTATCGGGCAGCCCGGGGTCGAGGGGCACATAAGCGGCCCCCGTCTTGAGCACGGCCAAAACCGCGACGATCGCCTCACCTGAGCGCGGTAGCAACAACGCAACCCGCTGGCCCGGACCCACACCATGATGGAGCAACAAGTGCGCCAACCGGTTTGCCGCCTGCTCGAGTTCAAAGTAGGTCAACGACCACGACCCGTAAGTCAATGCGACCGCGTCAGGCATATGCGCGACCTGCGCGGCGAATAACGCCGGAATCGACACGCGGGCGGACGATAACGGTGCACCCAATACCGCACGGTTGCTGATCTTATCTAGTCGAGCGTGCTCCGCTTTGTCGAGAACATCGATGTGCGACACCCGACGTTCTGGGTTAGCCGTCATCTCCACCACCACTCGTTCGAAACGAGCGACAAATGTTTCGATCGTCGTAGCGTCAAAGATGTCAGTGCGAAACTCAACCGTGCCCGAAATTCCGGCCGCGTCACCGCTTTCAGTGAAACGCTCAGCCATCGAGATCGTAAGATCCATACGGGCCGTATTGGTATCCAAGGGTACGGGGGTGACCTGCAGGTCACCCAAACCGAACCCTCTAATTGGGTCAGCGTTTCGCCCAGCGAAGTTTTGCCAGGCCAACATCACCTGCACCAGAGGATGATGCGACAACGATCGAGCCGGGTTCAGGTGGTCGACAACGACCTCGAAGGGCACGTCCTGATTCTCATAGGCCGCGAGGGAACGCTGCTGCACCTGCGTCAGCACGTCAGCGATCGTGGGATCAGCGGCGAGATCGACCCTCAATACCAACGTGTTGAAGAAACAACCCACCAAGTCATCGAGCACGGGATCGCGACGTCCAGCAATTGGGAAGCCGAACGCCACATCAGAACTCGCAGACAGCTTGGACAACAAGATCGACAAGGCAGCCTGTACCACCATGAAACTGGTGACATTGTGCTCGCGAGCCAGCTTGACAACCTGAATCTGCAACTCGGTCGACCAGTCGATCACCGCCGTGGCACCGCGGTAATCCGATGCCGGAGGATAGGGCCGATCAGTATGTAGTGCCACCCGCTCCGGCATTCCGGCCAGCGCTTGCTGCCAGTAGGCCAACTGCGCGGCAATAGGACTGGCGCTGTCCTCGAGATGCCCGAGCTGCGCGCGCTGCCACAGCGTGAAATCGACATACTGCACCGGCAGGTCGACCCAATCCGGAGCCTGTCCAGCGCACCGGGCCGCATAAGCGACACCCAGATCCCGGATCAGCGGAGCGATCGACCACCCATCGGCCGCGATATGATGCACCACCGTCGCAAAGACGTACTCATCGTCGGCGAGACGGAAGACTCTGGCCTGCAACGGAAGCTCGGCCGCTAAATCAAACGAGTATTGCGCCACCTCCTGTACAGCCAGTTCCAGCTCCCTACTGGGCCAGGCGGATCCGTCGATCACATCCCAACCGAGATCGGCCTGATCGGGTTCGATGACCACCTGCTCGGGTACGCCATCGGATGCTGCGAACACCGTGCGCAGCGATTCGTGCCGGCCGACCACGTCAGTTAACGCAGCACGCAACGCCGCCACATTCAGCCGCCCGCTCAGACGAACGGCCACCGGCATGTTGTAAACAGGTGAGCGACCGAATAATTGGGCGAGGAACCACAACCGATGCTGCGAGAACGACACCGGGATCACCGCTGGACGCTGTGCTGGTCTCAAAGGCGCGAAAGTGGCCGAACTCGCGTCAACACGCGGCGCCAAACTAGTTATTGTCGGCGCTTCGAACAACGATCGGATCGAAAGACCCGCATCCAGCCTGGAATTGGCTGCCGCAACCACCCGCATCGCGGACAGTGAGTCACCGCCGAGGTCGAAAAAGGAGTCGTCGATCCCGATGCGATCGAGTCCGAGAACCTCGGCATAGATGTCGGCGAGCGTTTCCTCGATCGCTGTGCCCGGAGCCCGGTATTCGGCGGTGGCGTAGTCCGGTGCCGGCAGCGCGCGGGTGTCGAGTTTGCCGTTGACCGTCAACGGCAAAGCGTCGAGCACCACCACCGCCGCGGGAACCATATATTGAGGCAGCCGCTCACCCAACGCGACGCGAGCCGCGCCCGGATCCACGGCGCCGGTGATATAGCCCACCAGCCGCCTATCACCCGGGCGGTCTTCACGCGCGATCACTACCGCGTGCTCCAGACCCTCCAATTCATTTAGCGCTGCTTGGATTTCGCCCAGCTCGATTCGGTAGCCACGAATCTTGACCTGCTCATCAGCACGACCGAGGTAGTCTAACTGCCCATCAGCGCGCCAACGCACCAAGTCCCCGGTCCGATACATTCGCGCACCCACCCCACCGAACGGGCACGCCACAAACCGCGTGCCGGTCAACCCGGAGCGCTCGACATAACCGACACCCACCCCAGCGCCGGCCACATACAACTCACCGATAACCCCCATTGGCACCTGCCGCAACCACTGATCCAACACAAACAACGCTGTCCCTGGCACCGGCACTCCAATTGGCGGCGCGCCCCAGTCAGCCTGCAGTGGTTTGCTGATCGCGGCGTAGACGGTAGCCTCGGTCGGCCCATACCCGTTGATCATTATCCGCCCCGGCGCCCACCGATCCACCACCTTGCTCGGACACGCCTCACCGGCGACCATCAATGCCACCGAATCCAGTCCCTCGGGCGCCAATGCGGCCACCGCCGACGGAGTCTGACTCAGAACGCTGACCTGTTCAGCGACCAACAGGGCGTGGAAATCCTTCGGCGAACGCACTACCTCTTCGGGCACCACCACCAAGCGACCCCCGTGCAATAACGGGCCCCAGATTTCCCAGACCGAGAAGTCGAAAGCCAAGGATGAAACCTGCGTCCACACCTGCCCCGGACCCAATTCCAGGCCAATATCAATGCAATCGAAGAGGCGAGTCACGTTGCAATGGCTGATCGCAACACCTTTACTCACCCCGGTTGTGCCCGACGTATAAATCAGATAGGCAATGTCGTCGGAGGCAGGGTCCGGCAAAGCCATAGTGGACTGGGAGCTGATTGCCGAGTCGTTGACGTCGACGATGACCGGACCGTGACCGTGGACGCGGCTGGTCAGTTCTGCGGTGGCAATCACTACCGCAGAGGCGGAATCGGCAAGCATGAACTCGATGCGGGTATCGGGCAGGGCGGGGTCGATGGGCAGGTATGCCGCACCGGCTTTCAGTACGGCAAGGATTGCCACGATTGCCTCGTTGGAGCGGGGCAGCAGTAACGCCACCAGCTGGCCCGGTCCCGCACCGCACTCGGTCAGCAAGTGTGCCAAACGGTTCGACGCCTCATCGAGCTCCCGGTAGCTCATCGACAGGCCGTTAAACGTTAGCGCGGCCGCGTCGGGCGTGCGCGCGACCTGCGCTGTGAACAACGCCGGGATCGATACCGACACCGCTAGCGGGGCGCTCAATACTGTGCGGTTGCTGATCCGATCCAACGAGGCATGTTCGGCGCCATTGAGCACATCGATCGACGACAACCGCCGCGTCGGGTCGGCCGTCATCGCCACCAGCACCCGCTGCAACCGCCCGATCAGTTTTTCGATGCTCCCGGCGTCAAACACGTCGGTGCGGAACTCCACCGCGCCCGAAATCCCTGCGCGCTCGCCGGTATCGGTGAACCGTTCGGCCAATGAGAAGCTCAAGTCCATCCGCGCAGTGCGGGTTTGCAGGGGAAGCGTTGTGATCTCTAGATCACCCAAGCCCAATCCGGCGGCCGGATCACCTCCGAAGTTCTGCCAGGCCAACATCACCTGTACGACCGGATGATGCGCCGTTGACCGGGTCGGATTGAGGTGGTCGACGACCACCTCGAAGGGCACATCCTGATGTTCATAAGCGGCCAGCGCTCGCTGTCGGACGTGCGCCATCAACTCGGCGATACTGGGATCACCGGCCAATTCGACCCGCAGCACGAGGGTGTTTACGAACAACCCCACCAACTCATCGAGTGCCGGGTCGCCGCGCCCGGCAATCGGGAAGCCCACGGCCACATCAGTACTCGCACTCAGCTTGGACAACAAGACCGCCAGCGCAGCCTGCACCACCATGAAACGGGTTGCATCGTGTTCACGGGCAACCCGGGCCACTTGCGCCTGCAATTCGGCGGACCATTCGAACGCAACCGCAGCTCCGCGCTGGTCAGCGGTCACCGGATAGGGCCGATCACTCGGCAGCGCCAGTCGCTCCGGCAGTCCGTCCAACGCATCTCGCCAGTAGCCCAACTGGGCGGCGACCAGACTGTGACTGTCCTTTACATCCCCCAATTGCGAACGTTGCCACAAGGTGTAATCGACGTACTGCACCGCCAATTCTGACCAGCTCGGCGAATATCCCTTGCTACGAGATGCAAACGCCACGCTCACATCCCGTATCAGCGGCGTAATAGACCACCCATCCGCGGCAATATGGTGCACCACCACCACCAAGACGTGTTCATCGGCAGTGAGACGGAAAAGCGTGGCACGCAGAGGTATCTCACCTGCGAGATCAAATAGGTGGCCAGCTATCGCCTCAATGGCCTGTGTCACCTTGAGGTCCGACCAGCCGGCGGCATCGACGACCTGCCAGCCAAAGTCCGCCTGATCGGATTCGATGACAATTTGCTCGGGAACACCGTCGACAGCGGCGAAGACAGTGCGCAGCGATTCATGCCGGCCGACCACATCAGCCAGCGCCGCGCCCAACGCCGCTACGTCCAAGTGGCCAGTCAGGCGCACCGCGACCGGCATGTTGTAAACGGCTGAGGGCCCTAACAATTGGTCGATGAACCACAACCGGCTCTGGGCGAACGACAGTGGGATTACCGCCGGACGCTCGATCCGTCGCAAAGACTGGAACCGCTGGGCTACCGCACCGACGTGCGGTGCCAATAGGGCTACCGTCGGAGCTTCGAAAAGAGTGCGCACCGAAAGCCCGTCATCCAGAACGCTGTTGACCGTCGCTACCACACGCATCGCCGACAACGAATCTCCGCCGAGGTCAAAAAAGGAATCATCAACTCCGACCCGTCCGATCCCGAGTACCTGGGCGAAGATGTCGGCGAGCATTTCCTCGATCGCTGTGCCCGGAGCTCGGTATTCGGCGGTGGCGTAGTCCGGTGCCGGCAGCGCGCGTAGGTCGAGTTTTCCGTTGACCGTCAACGGGATTGCATCTATGACGACTATGGTGGCTGGGACCATGTACTCCGGCAACCGCTCAGACAGCGCCGACCGGATCGCGCGCGCATTAACGGCGCCAGTAACATAGCCCACCAGACGCTTGTCGCCGGGCCGGTCTTCACGCACAATCACCGCTGCCTGCTTGATGCTACTCATTTCACAGAGTGCCGCCTGAATTTCGCCCAATTCGATACGGTGACCGCGGATCTTGACCTGCGCATCAGCACGCCCGAGATAGTCCAGCTGTCCGTCAGCACGCCAGCGCACCAAATCGCCCGTGCGATACATCCGCGCTCCCGGTAGACCAAACGGACACGCAACAAATCGCGAACCAGTCAAAGCGGCTTGTCTCGCATACCCCACACCCACCCCATGGCCGGCGACATACAACTCGCCCACCACCGCCGCGGGTACTGGTCGCAACCATCGATCCAACACGAACAGCGCCGCCCCTGGCACGGGCGAACCGATAGGCGGCGCCCCCGACCCTGCCGTCAGCGGCGTACTCATCGCCGCCCACATCGTCGTCTCAGTCGGACCGTAAACGTTGATCATCAACCGGTTTGGCGCCCAACGATTCACCAGCTCAGCCGACGCGGCCTCGCCACCGACCAGCAGCGCCACCGAATCCAACCCCAGCGGTGACACACCGCCCACCGCGCTGGGGGTCTGACTCAAAACGCTGACCTGCTCGGCGACCAACAGGGCATGAAATTCTTCCGGTACACGTGTCACCTCTTCGGGCACCACTACCAAACGCCCACCACCAAGCAACGCGCCGAATATTTCCCACACCGACACGTCGAAGGACAAGGAGTGCCACTGCGACCACACCCCCGAACGCTGCACCTGGACGTCGAGTGTTTCCATCAGCTGAGTAACGTTGTGATGGGTAATCACAACGCCTTTGGGTCCGCCGGTGGTTCCCGAGGTGTAAACGACATACGCCACGTCATCTGGCATCGGTCCCATCACCGCAGGTTCAACGCTGGGCTGAGTGGCAATATCTGGGTCATTCACATCGATGACCACGACGTCGTGGCCGTCCAACCGCGCGCGGAATCCCGAATTCGTAAGCACCACGCTGGGCGCCGCATCAGCGAGCATGAACTCCACGCGGGCTTCAGGCAAGCCGGGGTTGATAGCCAGATAAGCCGCGCCCGTCTTGAGCACCGCCAAAATCGCCACCACAGCATCTGCTGATCGCGGCAACAAAAAGCCGACACATTCACCCGGGCCGACAGCATGGTTGATCAGCGCGTGTGCCAAACGGTTAGCCGCATCGTCAAGTTGGCGATACGTCAACGACACCGATCCGAATGTCAGGGCGACCGAGTGCGGTGTGCGCCGAACCTGAGCTGCGAACAGGGTCGTGATTGCAGTCGGCGCGGTCGCCGGTTCGAACAACACGGCTCGGTTGCCACACGCGGCTATAGCAGCGCGCTCATCAATGGAGAGAACATCCACTGACGACAACCGCCGCCCAGGTTCAGCGGTCATCACCTCCAGCACCCGCACAAACCGCTCAAACAAAGCCTCGACGCTGTGCACTTCGAACACATCGGAGTCGTATTCGACGCGCATGCCTAGTTGGTCACCCGGCTGAACCTGCACCGAAAGTGGGTAATGGTTTGATTCCTTTGCGCTGAAATCGTTTAGCTTCAGCTCGTGGTCGCTGGCCATCGCAGCGGAATCAACCGGGTAGTTCTCGTAGATGAACAATGTGTCGAATAATTGGTCCTGGCCGGCGATGCGGTGGATCTCCGGCAGTGCGAGGTGCTGATGCTCCAGGGTCTCGCTGTAGGCAGCTTGTAGCTGGCTCAGGAAGTCGACCGTAGTGGTTGTCGCGATAATGCTGGCTCGCACCGGCACAGTGTTGATCAACAGCCCTACCATGGAATCGGAGCCGACCACTTCGGTAGGCCGCCCGGAGACCACCGTGCCGAAGACGACATCATGCTGGCCGGTCAGCCCCATCAACAGCTGCGCCCATGCCGCCTGTAGCACGAGGTTGACCGTGGTGTGATTTGTACGTGCCAGCTCGTTGACGCCCCGCGTGGTCTCCCCAGACATCCCAAACGTTGCAATGCCACGGCGCCCCAACACTGTGCGGCCCGGTGGGCCCACCAAGGTAGGGGTGTCAAATCCGGCCAGTGCCTCACGCCAGGCCGCGCGGGCACACTCGAGATCTCGCTCGGCAAGCCACGCGACGTACCGGCGATACGGTGCCGCCGCACCCAGCTGATGCCCGTTGAAGCTGGCGAAGATCTCGTTCAATAGGATTGGCGTCGACCAACCGTCCATCACGATGTGGTGGTAGGTGAGAACAAACGTGAACCGATCTGTCGCTGTTCGGAAGAGCGCGGCGCGGAAGGCTGGGTGGTCAGCCAGCTCACATACTGCGGCGCGTTCGGCAGCACAATAGTCCTCGACCTGTGCGGCCAAGTCTCCGTCCTCGGCGATCAGCGCCACGTAGCGCCATGGCAACGCGGGAACGGCCTGGATGATCTGCACCGGCTCGTCGAACTCGGTCGAGAAGCGGGCTACTAGATTCGGATGTCGACCCACCACCGTCTGCACTGCATCGTGGAGTCGATCCGGATCAAGCTGGCCAGCCACGGTGAAAGAGAGCTGCACTGCGTACGTGTCGACATCGCTGATCTGTGTCGTGCTGGCGTGAAAGAGCAGTCCTTGCTGCAATGGGGTCAGGGGCAACACGTCAAAGATCCCGTATTGCTGTGATAGTTGATCGATCTGCTCTTGGCTCAGGCGGGTCGGCAAGATGTCCGAAGGAGTCAGCCCGCCCCCACCGTTTCGAACGTGCTCACAGATCCCGGCGAGAGCGTCAAACCACAACGTGCTCAGCCTAGTGACCTGCTCACGATCCAGCGCCGACGACGCCCACAACCAATTAGCATGCAGCTGCGGACCGGCGTCGGTTTCTAGCGCACTGGCGTTGACCTCTACCGTATGCGCCAACGGCATCGGCATTTCTGTTAGCGCCGATAGACTGACCGGACTTATCCTCCATAGAGCACTGGACATATTGTCCGTTGCAGCTTGGCGCCCCAGATAGTTGAACCCGATCGTCGGGTCTGGCCCTTCGAGATCCACATCGGGATTGAGATACCGCAAAAGGCCGTACGTCAATCCGTCAGGCAGCGCACGCAACTGCTCCTTGGCATTCTTTACTAGCTCTCCCAGCGAAGCTTCGCCGGCGACCACGTGCGACCAATCCAGACAAGCTACTTCTAACGCCACCGGATACTTGTTGGTGAACCATCCCACCGTGCGTGACAGCTCGACATCGGCAGCCAATTCCTCTTGGCGCCCATGGCCTTCCACATCGATAACGATCGGCGCGTAGGTACTCGAGAACTCGGTGAAGGCCAAGGCGTACGCGATCAACAGTATGTCTTGGACCCCTGCGTGAAAAGCGGCAGGCACCTCGCCGAGGAGCATCCCCGTAGTTTCAGCATCCAGCGACACCGATAAATGGCCGGCAGTGTCGTACATATCGACCGTCGGCTGCACCGCCGGCAACACCGCAGGCAGCTGCATGACCCGCCTCCATTCCCCGGCGCGCTCGACTACCACCGGAGCGTGGGCATGCTGAGCCAGCAGCGCAGACCAACGCTTGAAAGATGTCCCGCCTCCCGGCAAGGCCACGGGCTGCCCGTTGTGATACTGCGCCCATGCGATATTGATGTCTTCCAGCAAGATTCGCCATGACACTGCATCGACCGCGAGGTGATGAACGATCACCGCCAGCTGACCGGAAGAGGTCACCCACAGCGCACTGAGCATCAGCCCGGCGCCGGGATTCAGCCGCGACCGAGCCCTGACTAGCGCCTCATCGGACAACTCATCCACGATATGCAGGCATCCCGTAGCATCCAACGATCCGATCTCGGGTACACCCATCGACCATCCACCGGCGCCGTCATCGTCGACGTATAGACGCAGCGCTGCGTGGCGATCGACCAACGCTTGCAGCACGGTGACCACATCGTCCTGGGTCACCCCTGCCGGAGATTGCACCACTAGTGCCTGGTTGAACTCACCAACCGGTCCCTCGACATCGCGCAACCAACTCATGATCGGGGTGACAACCACCGGTCCCACACCCTCATCTACCACGCCGCCGTCAAGGGGCACGCTAGCCACCTGAACCAACCGGGAAACGGTCTGCTCAACGAAAAGATCGCGCGGTCGAAAGACCAGACCGGCTGCCCGCGCGCGTGCCACCACCTGCATTGACAGAATGCTGTCTCCGCCGAGGTCGAAGAAGGAGTCGTCGATCCCGACCCGTTGGATTCCGAGGACTTGGGCGTAGATGGCGGCCAAGAGTTCCTCGGTGGGAGTCGTGGGTGCCCGGTATCCGGTGGCGGTGTATTCCGGTGCCGGCAGCGCGCGGGTGTCGAGTTTGCCGTTGACCGTCAACGGCAAAGCGTCGAGCACCACCACCGCAGCGGGAACCATATATTGAGGCAGTCGCTCGCCCAAGGCGACGCGAGCCCCGCCCGGATCCGCGGTGCCGGTGACATATCCGACCAGCCGCTTGTCACCGGGACGGTCCTCACGTGCGATCACCACCGCCTGCTGCACACCGTCCAATTCACATAGGGCTGCTTGGATTTCGCCGAGTTCGATGCGATACCCGCGGATCTTGACCTGCTCATCAGCACGGCCCACATAGTCGAGTTGGCCGTCAGCGCGCCACCGCACCAAATCGCCGGTCCGATACATCCGCTCGCCGAACCCACCGAAGGGGCACGCCACAAACCGCGAGGCTGTCAAACCGCTGCGGTTGATGTAACCAACACCCACACCCGCACCCGCCACAAACAACTCGCCGACCACGCCCTCTGGAACTTGTTGTAATCGCTCATCGAGAACGAACAGCGCAGCGGTCGGCACCGGCGCGCCGATCGGTACACCAACCCCCCCTACTTGCAAAGGTGCACTCATCGAGGCGTACACCGTGATCTCAGTGGGACCGTAGGCATTGATCACTACCCGCCCCGGCGCCCACTGATCTACGACCCCCGGCGAACAGACCTCACCACCGAGCAGTAAGGCCACCGATTCCAATCCCTGCCGACGAAGTGCAGTGACCGCCGTCGGGGTTTGAGTCAGTACATTGACCTGCTCGCTGACCAACAAGGCGTGAAATTCTTCCGGTGAGTGCACGACAGAATCGGGCACCACCACAAGTCGGTTCCCGCCCAGCAACGCAGCCCAGATCTCCCACACCGAGAAGTCGAAAGCATATGAATGGCACTGCGTCCACACCTGCTCCGCAGGAAGGCCTTTCGGCGGTGATTCCGCCAGGTGCGCCAAGTTGCGGTGGGTCAGAGCAATACCCTTTGGCGACCCGGTCGTGCCCGACGTGTAGATCAAGTACGCAATGTCCTCAGGCGCAGGCGCTGGCGCTGGCGCTGACAATGCAGCGCTGGGCTCGACGTCGACCGCTGGATGGTCGATGTCGATGACCACCATGTCGCTACCGCCTACCCGCGACCGCAGGCCCATGCAGGTGATCACCACGGCCGGTGCGGCATCGGCGACCATGAACTCGATCCGCGGGTCAGGCAACCCGGGATCGATGGGCAGATAAGCCGCCCCGGCCTTGAGCACCGCCAACATCGCAGCGATGGCCCGCCCTGAGCGCTCCAACAGCAACGCCACGCAATCACCCGGACCGACCCCATAGCCAATTAACAAAGACGCCAGACCATTAGCCGTCTCATCGAGTTCGCGATAGGTCATCGACAATTCCCCGCACGTCAGCGCCACCGCGTCCGGCGCACGAACCACTTGCGCAGCGAACAACGCCGGGACCGACACCGGTGCGCCTGCGGGCGCACTCAACACTGCACGGTTGCTGAGCTCGTCCAGCCGGACACGCTCAGCCTCGTCAAGCAAATCGATCGACGAAACGCGCAGGGCCGAGTCGGCGGCCATGGCACCCAAGACCCGCTCGAACCGGCCGATCAGTTTTTCAACGCTGGCGGCGTCGAATATGTCGGTGCGAAACTCCACCTGGCCCGATATTCCCGCGGGCTCACCGCTGCTGCAGAAGCTTTCGGCCAACGAAAAGGTCAGATCCATTCGGGCGGTGCGGGTTTCCAGCGGTAGGGTGGAGACCTCCAGCTCACCCATATCCAGACCGGCAGCCGGATTATCAGCGAAGTTTTGCCAGGCCAACAACACCTGCACCAGCGGATGATGGGCCAGGGATCGGGACGAGGTGATCCTCTCCACCAGCATTTCGAACGGAACATCCTGATGGTCGAAGGCGGCCAGGGATCGTTGTCGAACCTGGCCCAGCAGCTCGGCAACACTGGGGTTGCCGGCCAGATCAACCCGCATCACCAACGTGTTGACGAACAACCCCACCAGGTCGTCGAGAGCGGGATCGCGACGCCCGGCGATCGGAAATCCCACCGCCACATCAGAACTCGCGCTGAGCTTGGACAACAACACGGCCAACGCTGCCTGCATAAACATGAACGTTGTGACATTGTGCTCAACGGCCATCCGGTGTACTTGCTGCTGTAGCTCTGCGGGCCAGTCGATCGCTATCGCAGCGCCGCAATAATTCGCTACCAGCGGGTAGGGTCTGTCTGTGGGCAACTGAAGCCGTTCGGGTATTCCGGCCAAGAAGTTCTGCCAGTACGTCAGCTGCGCCACGATCAAACTGTCGGGATCGTCGAGATCCCCCAACTGCGCACGCTGCCAAAGGGTGTAATCGACGTACTGCACCGGCAGGTCGACCCAATCCGGAGCCTGCCCAGCGCACCGGGCCGCATAAGCGACACCCAGATCCCGGATCAGCGGAGCGATCGACCACCCATCGGCCGCGATATGATGCACCACCGCAGCCAACACATGGACATCATCTGAAACACGGAAAAGCTGTACCCGCAAGGGAATCTCGCTCGCCAGAGTAAATGTGCGACGAGCCAGTGCACCGATCGCGTCGTCAAGCTCGCTTGGCGACCAGGTGCCGGCATCAACGACTCGCCAGCCGAAATCCGCGCGGTCGGAGTCGATGACGACCTGCCGGGGGACGCCATCAATTGATGTCACGACCGTACGCATCGACTCGTGGCGGCCGACCACATCCTGCAGTGCCCTACCCAGCGCCTCGGTATCCAGCTGTCCCTCCAGCCGTACTGCCACTGGCATGTTGTAGACGGGTGAAGAGTCGAGCAGTTGGTCGATGAACCACAACCGACTCTGGGCGAACGAGAGCGGTAGCACCGCAGGACGCTCGCTCGCGATCAGCGGGTCCAATCGATGCCCACCCGATCCGATCCTTCGAGCCAAGCAGGCCACAGTGGGCGCCTCGAACACCGCACGCACCGAAAGTCCTGCGTTCAGGCTCGTATTGACCTCACTGATCAGCCTCATCGCCGACAGGGAGTCCCCGCCGAGATCGAAGAACGAATCATCGACCCCGACACGCTGCGCACCCAGCACCCGGGTGTAGATCCCGGCCAAGATCTCCTCGGTGAAAGTGGTTGAGGAACGGTAGCTTCCAGGATTCTGATATTCGGGTGCGGGTAGGGCCTGCTTGTCGATTTTGCCGTTGCCCGTCAACGGAAACACCTCGAGCACGACGACTGCGCTGGGAACCATGTAGGACGGCAACCGTTCGGCCAGCGCACCACGGATATCGCCCGGCTGGGCTGTCCCAATCACATAGCTCACAAGACGTTTGTCGCCCGGACGGTCCTCGCGCGCGATCACCACCGCCTGCTCGACTCCATCCAAACTGCCTAGCGCTGCTTGGATTTCACCCAACTCGATGCGATACCCACGAATCTTGACCTGATCATCAGCACGCCCGACATAGTCGAGCTGCCCGTCCGCACGCCACCGCACCAGATCGCCGGTCCGATACATCCGTGCGCCGGCACTCCCGAACGGGCACGCGACAAACCGCGACGCGGTCAATGCTGTCCGGCCCGCGTAACCGACAGCCACCCCCGCACCAGCGATATACAGTTCACCGGCGACACCCGCCGGGACCGGTTGCAGTAACTGATCCAGCACGAAAAGACCGAGGTGGCTCAACGGCACCCCGATGGGGCTGGCGATACTGTCGATGTCGGTGGCGAGGATCGTCCGGATCGACGCGTGCACCGTGGTCTCGGTGATTCCGTACATGTTGATCAGGCGCGGAGATATCGGGTGCGCCGCAAGCCACTGGGCAAGCCGTTGAGGTTCGAGAGCTTCCCCACCGAGCACCACTGTCCGCAGCCCAAGATACGGATTCGTTCCGTCGACGTCCGCCAGCGCATAAAACGCCGACGGAGTCTGACTCAAGACGTTGACCTGCTCGGCGGTCAGCAGCGCATGCAATTGCTCAGGGGCCCGGACGGTCTCGTCAGGCACAACGACCGTCCGTCCGCCACTGAGCAGGGCCCCGAAGATCTCCCAGACTGAGAAGTCGAACGCCAACGAATGGCATTGACTCCATACTCCTGCGCGGTCCACCACGGCATTCAGGGACCACAGCAACGCTGCGACGTTGTGGTGGGTGACGGCCACGCTCTTCGGTGTCCCGGTGGTACCGGAGGTGTAGATCAGATATGCGACGTCGCCGAGCCAGGGAGACGCAAGCTGGGTGTCGGGCTGAGCAGCTATGCCAGGATCATCGACGTCGACCACCAACAGGCTCTGCCCGTCCAGGCGCGGGCGCAGGCCTGCCGTCGTGACCACCACAACCGGGGCGGCGTCGGCAATCATGAACCCGACCCTCGCATCAGGCACTGCCGGGTCGATCGGTAGATACGCAGCACCCGTCTTCAGCACCGCCAGAATCGCCACGACCGCATCAGCCGACCGCGGCAACAACAAACCCACCCGTTCACCGGGACCTACACCACGCTCAGACAAGAAGTGCGCCAACCGGTTAGACGCCGAATCCAACTCGCGATAGCTCATCGACCGACCCTGGAAGCTGATGGCCACCGCGGCGGGAGTCGTCGTGGCCTGAACAGCGAATTGCGCTGGAATCGACGCCGTTGCGGCCAGCGGCGCCTCCAATGCAGTGCGATGGCTGAACTGACGTAGCTGTGCGTGCTCGCTTTCGTCGAGTACGTCAATCGACGATAATCGTCCGCTCGGATCGGCGGTGATCGCCGTCAACACCCGCTCGAACCGGTCGACCAATGTTTCGATGGTGACGGTGTCGAACACGTCCGTGCGGAACTCGACCACGCCCGCAATCCCGGCCGGCCCGTTGTCGTCGGTGAACCTCTCTTCTAGTGAGAATGTCAAATCCATTCGGGCGGTGCGGTTCTCCAGCGGCAATGTCGAGACGTCCAGCTCACCCGAACCCATCGCGGCGACCGAATCAGCCGGCAGGTTCTGCCATGCCAACATCACCTGCACCACCGGATGATGGGCTAGCGAACGAGCGGGATTGAGCCGATCCACCAGCATTTCAAAGGGCGCGTCCTGGTGAGCGTAAGCCGCCAGGCTGTTCGCGCGCACCTGATTCAAGAGCTCGCTGCCTTTGGGATCACCGGTTAGGTCAACCCGCAGCACGAGTGTGTTGACGAACAGTCCCACCAGATCATCGAGTGCGGGATCGCGACGCCCGGCAATCGGAAACCCGACCGCCACATCGGTATTCGTGCAGAGCTTGGATAACAGCACCGACAAGGCGGTCTGCACCACCATAAAACTGGTTGCACTGTGCTCGCGGGCGAGTTTGGCTATCCGCGCCTGCAAGTCAGCGGGCCAATCGATTGTTGCGGTGGCGCCGCGATAATCAGCCACGGGCGGATACGGTCGGTCGGCGGGCAACTGCAGCCGCTCCGGCATCCCAGACAACGCATGTTGCCAGTAATCCAGTTGGGTCGCGATAAGACTGTCCGGGTCGTTGATCTCACCGAAGTGTGCACGCTGCCAAAGCGTGTAATCCGCATACTGCGCCGAAAGCGCGGACCAGCCCGGAACCTCTCCGGCGCTGCGACTGGCATAGGCAGTGCCGAGATCGCGAATCAGCAGGGTGACCGACCAACCATCGGCGGCGATGTGATGAACCGCCGCGGCAAACACGTGCTCTTCGTCACTGATTCGGAAAAGCCTCGCCCGCAACGGGATCTCGCTGGTCAGGTCAAACGGCTGACGCGCCACCGCCCCGACAGCCTGTTCCAGTTCATCCACCGACCAGCCAGTTGCGTCGACTATCTCCCAACCGACGTCAGCATCACCCGTGGGCACAACCAGCTGCTGCGGTATCCCGTCGACCGCCGGAAACACCGTACGCAGGCTTTCGTGACGTCCGAGTAAATCGACCAGCGCCGCACCCAACGCGTCCGCATCCAGCAGCCCGCCCAGTCGCACCGCCACCGGAATGTTGTAAACCGACGAAGGACCCAATAACTGCGCCAGGAACCACAACCGGCTCTGGGCGAACGACAGCGGGATCACATCGGGTCGCTGTACCGGCGTCAGTGGTTCGAGCACTCGCTCACTGACGGCAACGTACGGCGCCAACTGGGCCACGGTGGGTGCTTCGAACACAGTGCGCACCGAAAGCCCAACACCCAGCGTGATATTTACCGCCGAGAGCAGGCGCATCGCCGACAGCGAATCCCCACCCAGGTCGAAAAACGAGTCGTCGATTCCGATGCGCTCCACACCCAGCACCCCGGAGTAGATGCCGACCAGGATCTCCTCAATCGCCGTAGTGGGAGCCCGGTATACGCCGCCGGTGTACTCCGGCGCGGGTAGCGCGCGTCTGTCCAGTTTGCCGTTGACCGTTAGCGGCAGCGTCTCCATGCGGACCACCGCGGCCGGAATCATGTATGCAGGTAGCTGCAGAGAGAGCGTTTCGCGGATGTCCGACGGCTCGGCCGTCCCGATGAAATAGCTCACCAGGCGGTGGTCACCCGGATGGTCTTCGCGCGCAACTACGACGGCTTGGTCGACCCCGTCCAGCTCACTCAGAGCGGCTTGTATCTCGCCGAGTTCGATGCGATAGCCGCGGATCTTGACCTGCTCGTCGGCACGGCCCAGATACAACAGCTGACCGTCGACACCCCAGCGCACAAGATCTCCGGTGCGATACATCCGCGCGCCGGGAAAACCAAATGGGCACGCAACAAACCGCGCGGCCGTCATCCCCGCGCGGCCGACATAACCAAGGCCGACTCCGGCGCCGGCGGCATACAACTCGCCTACCACTCCCGCTGGCACCGGCCGTAACCACTGATCCAGAACAAATAGCGCCGCCGCGGGGACGGGCGAGCCGATGGGCACCACTCCCGACCCCGCCACCAGGGGTGCACTGAGCGCGACCCATATGGTCGCCTCGGTTGGGCCGTAGGCATTGATCATCAGCCGGCCGGCTGCCCACCGATCCACCAAATCGGTCGAGGCGGCCTCGCCGCCCACCACCAGCGCCATCGAATCCAAACCCAGCGGCGATAAGCCGCCCACCGCAGTCGGGGTTTGACTCAGGACGCTGACCTGTTCAGTAATCAGCAAGTCGTGAAGTTGCTTCGGGGAACTCAGCACCTCGTCGGGCACCACCAACAGCCGGCCGCCGCGCAGCAGCGCACCCCAGATGTCCCACCCAGAGATGTCGAACGACAAGGAGTGGCACTGCGTCCAGACCCCTCCCCGGGGGAGGGCGAAGTCAAGGTTCCCCATCAGCTGGGTCACGTTCTGGTGGGTGACCGCCGTCCCCTTGGGCGTTCCAGTAGTACCCGAGGTGTAGATGAGATAGGCGATGTTGTCCGGCGCCGGCAGGGGCAGCGCGGAGTCTGCGTAGTTGGCGAGGCCGGGATCGTCGATATCGATGACGAGGAAGCTGTGGCCACCGAGGCGCGTCCGCAACGCCGCGGTGGTGATGACGACGGTCGGTGCGGCATCGTCGAGCATGAATCCGATCCGCGCATCGGGCAGCGCGGGGTCGATGGGTAAATAGGCGGCCCCGGTCTTGAGCACCGCGATGATCGCCGCAATGGCGCCGGCCGATCGCGGCAGCATCAGCGCCACCCGACTACCTGTACGCACACCGCTGTCAACCAGCCTGTGCGCCAACCGGTTCGCGGTCTGATCCAGATCGCGGTAAGTCGTGGCATTGCCCTCGAAGCTGATCGCCACTTCGTCGGGGGTGATCTCGACCTGTGCGCTGAACAGGGCCGGGATCGACACTTGGGCGGCTTCCGGCGCGTCCAGTATTGCGCGGTTGCTGATCTGGTCGAGCCGGGCGTGCTCGACGTCGTCGAGCACATCGATCAACGACACACGGCGAGTCGGGTCGTCGGCCATCGCCGACAGCACCCGCTCCAACCGCTCGACGAGCGTGGTGACGCTGGCCGGGTCGAAGACATCGGTGCGGAACTCCGCGGTGCCCGAAATCCCCGCCGGATCACCATCGTCGGTGAAGCGTTCCGCCACCGCGAAGGTCAGATCCATGCGGGCGGTGCGAGTGTCGAACGGCAGCGCCGACACCTCGAGATCACCCAAACCCAGCCCCGCGACCGGGTCGGCGTTCCGTCCGGCGAAGTTCTGCCACGCCAACATCACCTGAACCAGCGGGTGATGAGCCAGGTTTCGGACGGGGTTGAGTTCGTCGACGACCACCTCGAACGGCACGTCCTGATGCTCATAGGCACCGAGGCTGCTATTGCGCACGCGAGCCAGCAGCTCGGAGACGTCGGGATCGTCGGCCAGATCGACCCGTAGCACCAAGGTGTTGAAGAAACAGCCCACCAGGTCGTCGAGCGCTGGGTCGCGACGCCCCGCGGTCGGGAATCCCACCGCCACATCGGAACTCGCACCGACTTTGCCGAGCAGTACCGCGAGTGCGGACTGCACCACCATGAAGCTGGTGGCGCTGTGCGCGCGAGCCAGGCGTGCCACCCGCGTCTGCAGTTCTGCCGGCCAATCGATCGCCACCGTGGCACCGCGATGATCGGCCACCGCCGGATAGGGCCGATCGGTGGGCAACTGCAGCCGCTCGGGCAGCCCGGCCAACGCGTCCCGCCAGTAGGCGAGCTGTCTGGCGTAGAGACTGTCCGGGTCCTCGCGCTCCCCCAGTTGCGTGCGCTGCCACAGGGTGAAGTCCGCGTATTGCACTGGCAGATCGGCCCACCCCGGCACGTCGCCGCCGCTACGGCTGGCGTAGGCGGCACAGAGGTCCCGTATCAACGGGGTGATCGACCAACCGTCGGCGGCGATATGGTGCACCGCGGCCACCAACACGTGCTCGTTGTCGCCGAGGTGAAAGAGATTGGTGCGTATCGGTATTTCGAGTGCCAGATCGAATGGGTGGTGCGCAACGTCATCGATCGCCTTGGCGAGCTGATCTTCCGTCCAGCCGCGGGCGTCGACGACCCGCCATCCGCAGTCTGCGTCGTCGGCGTGGACCACCACCTGACGTGGGATCCCCTTCGGCGCGGCGAACATCGTGCGCAGGCTCTCGTGCCGTCCCACCACATCGGCCAGCGCCGCGCCCAACGCATCGACATCCAGTCGCCCAGCCAGGCGCACCGCCACCGGGATGTTGTAAACCGGCGAGGGTCCGTACAACTGGGCCAGGAACCACAACCGGCTCTGCGCGAACGACAGCGGCATCACCTCAGGGCGCTGCGCGGGTCTCAATGGGTCGAATCGGGTCGCTTCCGCGGCACCGAGCTGCGGCGCCAGCTCCGCGACGGTGGGCGATTCGAACACCGACCGCACCGCCAGCCCAGCACCCAACACCGAGTTGACCGCAGCTACCAGCCGCATGGCCGACAACGAGTCCCCGCCCAGATCGAAGAACGAGTCATCGACCCCCACCCGCTCCACACCCAGCACCTCGGCGTAGACACCCGCCAGAACTTCTTCGATCGTCGTACTCGGGGCCCGGTACTCACCGCCGGTGTATTCCGGAGCCGGCAGTGCACGGGTATCGACTTTGCCGTTGACCGTCAACGGGATTGCGTCGATGACGACTATCGCGGCCGGGACCATGTAGACCGGGAGCCGGTCGGCCAACGACCTTCGCAACACAGCAGGATCCGCGGTGCCGGTGACGTAGCCGACGAGACGCTTGTCGCCGGGGCGGTCCTCGCGGGCGAGCACGACCGCCTGCCCGACCCCATCCGATTCGGAGAGAGCTGCCTGTATTTCGCCCAATTCGAGACGGTAACCGCGGATCTTGACCTGTTCGTCGGTGCGGCCGAGATAGTCCAACTGCCCGTCGGCACGCCACCGCACCAGATCCCCGGTTCGATACATCCGGGTCCCAACCCCACCAAACGGGCATGCCAGAAACCGCGACGCCGTCAATGCGGCCCGGCCCGAATACCCAACGCCGACACCGGCGCCGGCCACATATAGCTCACCGACGACACCGACGGGAGCCGGGCACAACCACTGATCCAGCACGAACAGGCCCGCGCCCGGCACCGGTGAGCCGATCGGCGGCGCTGCCGGTCCCGGTGTCAGCGGCGTACTCATCGCCACCCAGATCGTCGCCTCGGTCGGCCCGTACGCGTTGATCATCACGCGTCCCGGCGCCCAGCGATCCACCAGATCTGCGGTGACGGCCTCACCACCCACTAACAGAGCCACCGCATCCAAACCAGCGGGTGGCAGGCCACCCACTGCGGAGGGCGTTTGACTCAAGACGTCGACGTGTTCGGTGATCAGCAGGTCGTGCATTTCACTGGGTGAGCCGAGCATCTCGTCGGGTACCACCACCAACCGCCCGCCGTGCAGCAGCGCTCCCCAGATTTCCCAGGCCGAGAAATCGAACGCCAACGAATGCGACTGGCTCCATACCCGCGAACCGCCGAATCCCTCGGGCAGCGTCCCAATCAGCTGGGCGACGTTGGAATGTGTGATGGCAACACCTTTGGGCGCACCGGTCGTCCCCGAGGTGTAGATCACGTACGCGATGTCGTCAGCTGCCGGCACCGGCAATGCAGCACTGGGTGCGGTCTCGATCCCGAGGTCATTCAGATCGATCACCCGGGAGTCACACCCGTCGATCCGAGACCGCAGACCCGTCGTCGTGAGAACCACGATCGGCGCGGCATCGGAGAGCATGAACCTGACCCGCGTATCAGGTAGGGCTGGGTCGATCGGCAAGTAGGCCGCGCCGGTCTTGAGCACGGCCAGAATCGCCACGATCGCTTCGGCCGAGCGGGGCAACACCAGAGCCACGCATCGGCCTTGGCTGGCGCCGTGATCGACGAGCACATGGGCCAGTCGATTCGCCACCTCGTCGAGTTCGCGATAGGTCATGGTGTGACCCTCGAAGCTCAGCGCCCCGTCCGTGGGTGTCTTCGTGACCTGGGCGGAGAACAACGCAGGGATCGAAAGAGGCGTGACTGGCGGCGCATCCAATACCGCGCGATTGCTGATCCGATCCAGGCGGGCCCACTCACCCTCGTCGAGCACGTCGATCGAGGAGATGGGCTGGGTCGGGTCGGCTGTCATCGCGACCAGGACCCGCTCGAACCGGTCGATCAGCACTTCGATGCTGGCAGCGTCGAAGACGTCGGTGCGAAACTCTACCGCCCCCGAAATACCCGAGGGGCTGCCGTCATCGGAGTAGCGCTCGGCCAACGAGAAGGTCAGATCCATTCGTGCGGTGCGGGACTCGAGGGGCAGCGCAGAGACTTCCAGATCAGGCAGGCCGATCACGGTGGCCGGATCGGTAGGCAGGTTCTGCCACGCCAACATGACCTGAACCAGCGGATGGTGAGCCAGCGACCGGGCGGGGTTGACGCGGTCGACAACCATCTCGAACGGCACATCCTGATGCTCGTAGGCCGCCAGTGCACGCTGCTGAACCTGCGCCAACACCTCGGCGGCACTGGGATCGCCACCCAGTTCCACCCGCAGCACCAACGTATTGAAGAAGCAGCCCACCAAGTCGTCGAGCGCAGGGTCGCGCCGCCCGGCGATCGGAAAACCGACCGCCACATCGGAACTCGCGCTCAGCTTGGCCAACAGCACTGCCAATGCCGACTGCACAACCATGAAGCTGGTGACATTGCGTTCGGAGGCGACCCGCCGCACCTGCTGCTGCACTTCGGCCGACCATTCGATCGCGACCGTGGCACCGCGATGATCCGCCACCGCCGGATACGGCCGATCGGTGGGCAGATGAATTCGCTCCGGCAGTCCGGCCAGCGCTCCTTGCCAGTAGTCCAGCTGGGTGGCGACGGGACTGTCGGGGTCGGTCAGCTCACCGAACTGCGCGCGCTGCCACAGCGTGTAGTCGACATACTGCACGGCCAGATCCGCCCAACCCGGAGCGTGCCCTGCGCGCCGAGACGAATACGCCATTCCCAGATCGGCCACCAGCGGGGCGATTGACCAACCATCGGCGGCGATGTGATGTACCACAGCTACCAGGAGATGGTCATTAGGGGCGCGACGGAAAAGCGCTGCCCGCAAAGGAATTTCGCTGGACAGGTCAAATGAATGCTGCGCGGTGTCCTCCACAGCTCGCTCCAACTGGCCTTCCGGCCAGCTGCCGGCGTCAACGACCTGCCAGCCGATGTCGGCGTATGCGGGCTCGATGACGACCTGCTGGGGAACACCGTCGGTGGCGGTGAATATGGTGCGCAGGCTCTCGTGTCGTCCCACCACGTCGGCGAGCGCTTCCCGCAACGCCGCCACGTCCAGTTCCCCACTCAACCGCACCGCGACCGGCATGTTGTACACCGGCGACGGCCCGAACAATTGAGCCAGGAACCATAGTCGGCTCTGCGCAAACGACAACGGAACAGTGGCCGGGCGCTCCATGGCTACAAGCGGCTTCAGGCGAACGACGTCCGCGCGGCTGATGCGCTCGGCCAACTGGGCCACCGTGGGCGCCTCGAAGATCGCTCGTACGGACAGGTCGGCGTGCAGACCCGAATTGACTGCGGCAATCAAGCGCATCGCCGACAACGAATCCCCGCCCAGATCGAAGAACGAGTCGTCGACCCCCACCTGCTGCACGCCAAGAATCTGCGCGTAAATGCCGGCCAGTATTTCCTCGGTGACGGTGCTCGGGGACCGGTACTCACCGGTGCGGTAGTCCGGCGCGGGCAACGCGCGGACGTCGAGTTTTCCGTTGACCGTCAACGGGATCGTGTCGACGAGCATCACCGCAGCCGGAACCATGTATCCCGGCAACCGCTCGGCTAGCTCCTTGCGCACACCGACCGGATCCGCCGTACCGACGATGTATCCCAGCAGCCGCTTCTCACCCGGACGATCCTCGCGTGCGATCACCACCGCCTGTTCGACGCCATCCAATTCGCGCAGCGCCGACTGGATTTCACCGAGTTCGATGCGATAGCCGCGTATCTTCACCTGGTCATCAGCACGGCCCACGTACACCAATTGGCCGTCGAGGCCCCAGCACACCAAGTCCCCGGTGCGATACATTCGCGTCCCCGGCGCACCGAACGGACACGCCACAAACCGCGTGCCCGTCAAACCTGATCGGCCCAGATATCCCACGGCCACCCCGTGGCCTGCGACATACAACTCACCCACCACAGCGGGCGGCACCGGCTGCAACAAATCGTTGAGTACGAAGAATCCGAGGTGGGCCAGTGGCACCCCGATGGGGCTCACCGCACTGTCCACGTCACGTGCGTCGATCTCCCGGAACGATGCGTGCACCGTGGTCTCGGTGATGCCGTACATATTGATCAGCCGCGGCGAGTCCGGGTGGATCTTCAGCCATTCCCGCAGTCGATGCGGCTCAAGGGCTTCCCCGCCGAAGATAACCGTCTGCAACGAAAGCTGCGGTTCCCCCGACTCGACGGTCTGCAATGCATGAAACGCCGAAGGAGTCTGGCTCAGTACCGCGACTTGTTCGACGTCCAGCAGCGAACGGAAGTCCCTCGGGGTACGTGACACCTCTTCGGGCACCACCACCAGGCGGCCGCCATGGAGCAGGGCGCCCCAGATCTCCCACACCGAGAAGTCGAAGGCGTACGAGTGGAACTGGGTCCACACCTGTCCAGATTCTGGTTCCAGTCTTAAAGACAGAGAACGCATCAGCTCGGTGACGTTGTAGTGGGTGACCGCCACCGCTTTCGGGTCACCGGTCGTACCTGAGGTGTAGATCACGTACGCGATGTCGTCGAGGGCGGGTCCCGGCAGAGTGATGTTTGGCTGGGTGCCGACGATCGGATCGTCCACCTCGACTAGCACGAGGTCGTGCATTTCCAGCCGCGACAGCGCGTCCGCGGCGGCGATTGCGGCGACCGGCGCGGCATCCCCGAGCATGAACGCGATTCGGGAGTCCGGCAGCGCGGGGTCGATGGGTAGATACGCCGCGCCGGTCTTCAGCACAGCAAGCATCGCCACGATCGCCTCAGCCGAGCGCGGTAGCAGCAACGCCACTCGGTCACCCGAACGAACGCCATGTTCAACGAGCAGGTGCGCCAACCGGTTGGCCGCCTCATCGAGCTCGCGGTAGCTCGTCGACCGACCCTGGAAGCTCACCGCCACCGCGGTAGGGGTCTTCGCGACCTGAGCCGCGAACATCGCCGGAATCGACACCGACGAATGCGGGGGCTGAGCCAACCGCGCCCGATTGGCAATCTGGTCCAGCCGGGTGTGTTCGGTCTCGTCGAGCACATCGATCGACGACAGCGACCGGGTGGGATCGGCGGTCATCGCGTCGATTACCCGCTCGAACCGGGCGATCAGCGTCTCGATGGCGGCAGGGTCGAAGACGTCGGTGCGGAACTCCACCTCGCCAGAAATCCCCCCTGGCGCACCGCCATCGGTGAAGCGCTCGGCCAACGAGAACGTGAGATCCATCCGCGCGCCGCGGGTCTCGAGCGGTAAGGACGTAACTTGCAGCTCACCCAGGCCCAGCTCCGCCGTCGGATCGCCTGCGAAGTTCTGCCAGGCCAACATCACCTGCACAAGTGGATGATGCGCCAACGACCGGTGCGGGTTCAGTCGCTCCACCAACACCTCGAACGGCACATCCTGGTGCTCGTAAGCGGCCAGGGAGCGTCGGCGAACCTGCGCCACGAGATCGGCAACTGTCGGATTGCCCGTCAGATCGACCCGCAGCACGAGCGTGTTGACGAACAGGCCCACCAGGTCATCGAGCGCGGGATCGCGCCGTCCAGCTATCGGAAATCCCAACGCGACATCCGAACTCGCGCTGAGTTTGGACAGCAGCACCGACAATGCGGTCTGCATCACCATGAACACGGTCGCGCTCTGCTCGCGCGCAACGCCAACTATCCGCGCGTGAAGCCCCGCTGGCCAGCTGACCTGCACCGTCGCGCCGCGATAATCGGCTACCGGCGGATAGGGCCGATCAGTGGGCAATGCCAACTGCTCAGGCATCCCCGCCAGCATCTCCTGCCAGTAGGCCAGTTGGCCTGCGACCAAACTGTTCTCGTCATACAGCAGACCGAACTGCGCACGCTGCCACAGCGTGTAATCGACGTACTGCACCGGCAAGTCGGCCCAGGCGGGAGCCTTTCCGGCGCACCGACTGGTGTATGCGACACCCAAGTCCCGAATCAGCGGGGTGATGGACCAGCCGTCAGCAGCGATGTGGTGCACTACCGCCACCAGCACATGCTCATCACCGGCGACATGGAAAAGCTTGGCACGCAGTGGAATCTCGGTTGACAGATCGAACGGTAGACGCGCGACGTCCGCGACTTCCTGTTCGAGCTGGCCAGGCGGCCAGCAGGTCGCATCGACCACCGTCCATCCGGTGTCGAGCTGCTCAACAGGGAGCACAACCTGCCGCAATTCGCCATCAAGAGTGGTGAATATCGTGCGCAAGCTCTCGTGGCGGCCGACCACGTCGCTCAGCGCCGTGCCGAACGCCTCTGCATCAAGAGCGCCGGTCAGCCGCACCGCCACCGGTATGTTGTAAACCCCTGAGGGACCTTGCAATTGGTCGATGAACCACAACCGGGTCTGGGCGAAGGACAACGGCACCACGACGGGACGCTCGAGCGCCACCAACGGCTCGAGCCGGCGCACCTCCGCGCCGATCCGCTGGGCCAACTCGGATACCGTCGGCGCATCGAACACCGTACGCACCGAGAGGCCGGCATCCAGAACGGTATTGACCGCAGCGACCAGTCGCATCGCCGACAACGAATCCCCACCCAAATCGAAGAAGGAATCGTCGACCCCGACCCGATCGACGCCAAGGACCTGGGCGTAGACGCGGACAAGCGTGTCCTCGGTAATGGTGCTCGGGGCCCGATACTCGCCGGCGGTGTATTCCGGTGCGGGAAGGGCGCGTTTGTCGAGTTTGCCGTTCACGGTCAACGGGAGTGCGTCGAGCGTGACGACGGCGGCGGGAACCATGTACGCCGGTAGGCGATCACCCAACCGGTTACGAACGAGCGCCGGATCGGCGGTCCCGGTGATGTAACCCACCAGACGTTTATCGCCCGGGCGGTCCTCGCGGGCGATCACCACCGCCTGATCGATACCCTCCAATTCGCCCAACGCTGCACGGATTTCGCCGAGTTCGATGCGATACCCGCGGATCTTCACCTGCTCATCAGCACGGCCCACATAGTCGAGCTGGCCATCGCCACGCCACCGGACGAGGTCGCCGCTGCGGTACATCCGTGCCCCCGGCGCACCGAAGGGACAGGCGACGAACCGCGAGGAGGTCAATGCCGTCCGGCGCACGTAACCGACAGCCAGTCCCTCGCCGGCCACATACAGCTCCCCCGCCACGCCCGGCGGCACCGGCTGTAACAGATGATCCAGCACTAAGAGGCCGAGATGCGCCAACGGCACACCGATCGGACTGACAATGCTGTCCGCGTCGCTTGTGACGATCTCCCGGAACGACGCATGCACCGTCGTCTCGGTGATGCCGTACATGTTGATCAGCCGTGGCGATTCCGGGTGGCTGTCCAGCCATTCCCGGAGTCGCTGTGGTTCAAGCGCTTCGCCGCCGAGAATCACTGTGCGCAACGACAGCTGCGCACTCGGTCCGTCAACAGCCTGTAAGGCATAGAACGCCGACGGGGTCTGGCTCAAAACCGTGACCTGTTCGGCTAGCAGCTGCGCGTGGAATTCCTCGGGCGCACGGACGATCTCGTCGGGCACTATGACCAATCGGCCGCCGGCCAGCAGCGCGCCGAAGATCTCCCAGACAGAGAAGTCGAACGCAGGCGAATGGGTTTGACTCCAGACCCCTGCGCGCTCCAGCTCGGTATCCAGGGACTCCAAGAGCCGCACCACACCGTGGTGGCTGACTGCCACCCCCTTCGGTGTCCCGGTGGATCCCGAGGTGTAGATCACGTACGCAATGTTGCGAGGCGACGGATCCGGCAACGCCGTGGTGGGCTGCTGAGCAATGCGGGGATCGTCGACATCGATCACCTGGGGGTTCTGCCCATCCAGCCGCGCGCGCACGCCGGCCGTCGTTACCACCGCGACCGCCGCGGCATCGGTGAGCATGTACTTGACCCGCGCATCCGGCAGTGCAGGGTCGATCGGCAGATACGCCGCACCCGTCTTGAGTGCCGCGAGAATCGCCGCGATCGCCTGAGCCGAGCGGGGCAACAACAGTGCAACACAATCGCCTGATCCGACACCGTCATCGGATAGCAAGTGCGCCAACCGGTTAGCTGATTCATCAAGCTCGCGGTAGGTCATCGAGGTGCCCAAGAAGCTGACCGCAACCGCATCGGGAGTGCGTGCCGCCTGAGCAGAGAACAACGCCGAAATCGACACCGACGAATGCGGGGACTGGGTCAGCGCGGCACAGTTGGCGATCTGATCCAGCCGGGCGTGTTCGGTCTCGTCGAGCACATCGATCGACGACAGCGGGCGGGCGGGATCGACAGTCATCGCGTCGATCACCCGCTCGAACCGGGCGATCAGCGTCTCGACGCTGACGGCGTCGAAGACATCGGTGCGGAACTCCACAGTGCCGCCGATCCCCGCGGGCTCACCGTCCTCCGTGAAGCGTTCGGCCAACGAAAACGCCAGATCCATTCGCGCGGCACGGGTCTCCAGCGGCAGCGCGGTGACCTGCAGATCACCCAAATCAAGGTCCGCAGCCGGATCGCCTGCGAAGTTCTGCCACGCCAGCATCACCTGGACCAGCGGATGATGGGTCAGCGACCTGTCCGGATTCAGGTGCTCCACCAGCACCTCGAACGGCACATCCTGGTGTTCGTATGCGGCCAGCGAGCGTTGTTGAACCTGCACCAGAAGATCGGCAACTGCCGGATTGCCGGCCAAATCAACCCGCAACACGAGTGTGTTGACGAACAACCCCACCAGATCCTCGAGCGTGGGATCGCGCCGTCCCGCGATCGGGAACCCGACCGCCACATCGCTGGTCGCTCCGAGTTTGGACAACAGCACCGACAAGGCCGCCTGCATCACCATGAAACTGGTGGCATTGTGCGCACGCGCCAACTGAGCAACCCGCTGCTGCAGCTCAGATGGCCATTCGATTGCCACCGTGGCGCCTCGATGATCCGCCACCGGTGGGTAGGGACGATCGGTGGGCAGCGCCAATCGCCCGGGCATCCCCGCCAGCATGTCCTTCCAGTACGCCAATTGCCCTGCGATCAAGCTCTTTTCGTCGTCCAACGCACCAAGCTGCGCGCGCTGCCACAGCGCGTAGTCGACATACTGCACCGACAAGTCGGCCCAGCCAAGAGCCTTCCCGGCGCACCGACTGGTATACGCGATGCTCAAATCTCGGACCAGCGGGGTGATCGACCACCCGTCGGCAGCGATGTGGTGCACCACCGCCACCAACACATGCTCATCGTCGCCAAGACGGAAGAGCCTCGCCCGCATGGGCACCTCGGCGGAAAGGTCGAAGCTCTGCAGTGCCGCTACTTCGACAGCCTGTTCCACCTCGGCTGTCGACCACTCGGTCGCATCGACCAGCCGCCACCCGAGATCGACATGATCCATGTCGATGACCACTTGCCGCGGAACACCATCGACGGCCGCGAACACTGTGCGCAAGGACTCGTGACGGCCCACTACATCGGCCAGCGCCGCGCCAAGCGCCTCGACATCGAGCTTGCCCCTCAGGCGCGCCGCCACCGGCAGGTGGTAGACCGGCGAAGGGCCAAGCAGTTGGTCGATGAACCACAATCGATTCTGGGCGAACGACAGCGGCACAACCGCCGGGCGCTCGACCGCCACCAAGGGTGCAAGCCGACGCGCATCCGCACCGATCCGCTGCGCCAGCTGCGCTACCGTCGACGTCTCGAACACTGCACGCACCGAAAGGTCGGCATCCAGGCCCGTGTTGACCGCGGCGATCAAACGCATCGCCGATAACGAATCCCCGCCGAGATCAAAAAAGGAGTCCTCGATCCCGACCCGCCCGACACCGAGGACGTCAGAGAAGATGCCGGCGAGCACTTCCTCTACGACAGTGCCTGGCGGAACGTACTCTGCAGCGTCCTGATACTCCGGTGCCGGCAGCGCGCGAACATCGAGTTTGCCGTTGATGGTCAACGGCAGCGTGTCCATCGCCACAACCGCAGTCGGAATCATGTAATCGGGTAGCCGGTCGGCCAACACCGGACGAATCCCGGCTGGATCCGCCGTGCCCACGACGTAACCCACCAGGCGCTTGTCACCGGGGCGGTCCTCGCGGGCGATCACGACCGCCCGCTCGACACCGTCCAATTCGCCCAATACGGACTGTATTTCGCCGAGTTCAATTCGATAGCCGCGGATCTTGACCTGCTCATCGGCGCGTCCGAGGTAATCGAGCTGCCCGTCAGCGCGCTGACGCACGAGATCCCCGGTGCGGTACATCCGGGCCCCCGGCGCACCGAACGGGCAAGCCACAAACCGCGACGAAGTCAACCCCGCCCGCTTTACGTAACCCACACCCACGCTGCGGCCTGCCACATACAGATCACCGACCACACCGGCCGGCACTGGCCGCAACCACTGATCCAGCACACACACGCCTAGGTGTTCCAGCGGCGAACCGATCGGGCTCACTGTGTTCGCAACGTCATTCGCACCGATCTCTCGCGACGTGACGTGCACCGTGGTCTCGGTGATGCCGTACATGTTGATCAGACGTGGAGACTCCGGGTGAACCTTCAGCCACGGCGCGAGCCGTTGCGGCTGAAGCGCTTCCCCACCGAACACCACTGTCTGCAGTGACAGCTGGGCCTCCGGCTCGTCGACGGCCTGCAGGGCATCGAACGCCGACGGGGTCTGGCTCAGGACAGTGACCCGTTCAGCCACCAGCAGGGCGTGAAGTTCTTCCGGTGCGCGCGCCACCGCGTCGGGGACGACCACCAGCCGCCCACCACTGAGCAACGCGCCGAAGATCTCCCAGACCGAGAAGTCGAAGGCAAGGGAATGGAACTGTGTCCAGACCCCGCCGGGCGGCACTTCGGCATGCAGGGACTTCATCAACTCGGTGACGTTGAGGTGGTTGACGGCCACCCCCTTGGGGACACCGGTCGTCCCCGAGGTGTAGATCACGTAGGCGACGTCATCGGGTTTCGGCCCTGCGAGCGGTGTGCTGGATTGCTGCTCGACGCGGGGATCATCGACCTCGATCACCGGGAGGTTGTGCCCGTCCAGCCGCGACCGGAGGCCGGAGGTCGTCACGACCGCGACCGCCGCCGCATCGCTGAGCATGAAGCCGACCCGCGCGTCGGGCAGGACGGGGTCGATCGGCAGATAGGCACCCCCGGACTTGAGGACAGCCAGCAGCGCCACAATTGCGTCAGCCGACCGCGGCAACAACAAAGCCACCCGATCGCCGAAGCGCACTCCGTGGTCGGATAGCAAGCGCGCCAACCGGTTAGCTGATTCATCAAGCTCGCGGTAGGTCGTCGAGGTGCCCGCGAAGCTGACCGCAACCGCATCGGGAGTGCGTGCCGCCTGGGCAGAGAACATCGCCGAAATCGACACCGACGAATGCGGGGACTGGGTCAGCGCGGCACGGTTGGCGATCTGATCCAGCCGGTCGTGTTCGGTCTCGTCGAGCACATCGATCGATGACAGTGGCCTTGCAGGATCGGCGGTCATCGCGCCGAGCACCCGCTCGAACCGCCCGATCAGCGTCTCGATACTGCTGGCGTCGAAGACAGCGGTGCGGAACTCCACGGTGCCGCCGATCCCTGCGGGCTCACCGTCCTCCGTGAAGCGTTCGGCCAACGAAAACGTCAGATCCATTCGCGCGGTGCGGGTTTCCAGAGCCAGAGCCGAAGCCTGCACATCGCCCAGGCGCAATGCGGCAGACGGATCGTCGGCGAAGTTCTGCCAGGCCAACATGACCTGCACAAGCGGATGGTGGCTCAGGTCCCGGCGCGGCTGTAGCCGGTCAACCAGGAGCTCGAAAGGCACGTCTTGGTGCTCGTAGGCGGCGATGGAACGCTGTCGTACCCGTTCCAGCAGCTCGGAAACGGTCGGATGGCCGGTCAGATCAACACGTAGTACGAGTGTGTTGACGAACAACCCCACCAGATCCTCGAGCGCAGGATCACCCCGCCCGGCGATCGGGAACCCCACCGCGACATCGCTTGTGCCGCTGAGCTTGCACAGCACCACCGCCAACGCGGCCTGCACCACCATAAAACTGGTGGCATTGTGCGCACGCGCCACCCGAGCCAGTTGCGTCTGCACTTCGGACGGCCAATCGAAGGCCACTGTGGCGCCGCGGTGATCTGCGGTCGGCGGATACGGACGGTCGGTAGGCAGCTGCAGGCGCTCGGGCATCCCTGCCAACGCCGTCTGCCAATAACCGAGTTGAGCGGCGATCAGGCTGTCGGGGTCACGCACATCCCCCAGCTGCGCCCGCTGCCACACCGTGTAATCGGCATATTGCACCGGCAGTGGCGCCCAGTCCGGCATCCGGCCCGCGCTGCGACTGGTGTACGCAGTCCCCACATCACGGATCAGCGGCGTGATCGACCACCCGTCGGCAGCGATGTGATGCGCGACCGCTACCAGGACGTGCTCGTCGTCGCCGACGCGGAAGAGTTTGGCCCGCAACGGGATCTCATTCGCGAGATCGAAAGAGCGGTTCGCAACCTCCCCAACGGTCTGGTCCAGCTCGTCTACCGACCAGCCGGTGGCATCGATGAGGTCCCAACCGAAATCGGCGCGATCAGGCTCGACCAGGACCTGTTCAGGTAATCCGTCAGGAGCGGCGAACAATGTGCGCAGAGATTCGTGGCGCACCACCACATCCCCCAGCGCCGCACCCAGCGCGTCGATTTTCAGCCGGCCACGCAGCCGCACCGCCACCGGCATGTTGTAGACGGGCGAGGGGCCCTGCAGTTGGTCGATGAACCACAACCGGTTCTGGGCGAACGACAGCGGCACAACCGCCGGACGCTGCACCGCGACCAACGGCTCGAGCCTGCGCGCGTCCGAGCCGATCCGCGGCGCCAACTGCGCGACGGTGGGTGTTTCGAACACCATCCGCACCGAAAGACCTGCGCCGAGAACGGTGTTGACCGTCGCGACTAGACGCATCGCCGACAACGAGTCGCCGCCCAGATCGAAGAAGGAGTCATCGACTCCAACCCGATCGACACCCAGGACTTGGACGTAGACGTCGGCGAGGGCCTCTTCGATCGCGGTACTTGGCGCCCGGTAGTCACCAGAGGCGTATTCCGGCGCGGGGAGAGCACGTTTGTCGAGTTTGCCGCTGACGGTCAACGGGATTGCGTCGACCGTGACCACCGCGACCGGCACCATGTACGTCGGCAGTCGCTCAGCGAGAATGCTGCGGATCTGCATCGGATCTGCTGTGCCAGTGACGTATCCGACGATACGCTTGTCACCCGGGCGGTCCTCGCGGGCGATCACTGCTGCCTGCGTGACTCCATCCACATCGCTCAATACGGAATGGATTTCACCGAGTTCGATGCGATATCCGCGGATCTTGACCTGCTCATCGGCACGGCCCAGGTATTGCAGTTGCCCGTCCTCGCCCCACCGCACCAGATCGCCGGTGCGATACATCCGCGTGCCGGGTGCTCCGAAGGGGCACGCCACAAATCGTGACGCGGTCAGGCCGGCCCGACGCACATAGCCGTTTGCGACGCCACGACCGGCCACATACAACTCACCGATCACACCCTCCGGTACCGGTCGTAACCACTTGTCGAGCACAACCAATGCAGCGCCGGTTACCGGTGAACCGATCGGCACCACATCCGAACCGGCTGTGAGGGGTCCAGAAATGGCCACACACACCGTGGTTTCGGTGGGGCCGTACGCGTTGATCATTACCCGGCCCGGAGCCCACCGATCCACCACCGCGGTGGGACAGGCCTCCCCTGCCACCATCAGCGTCGTCGACTCCAGTCCCTCGGGAGACAACAGTCCCACCGCGGACGGGGTCTGGCACAGCACAGTCACCTTTTCGCTGACCAGCAGCTCGTGAAAAGCGTTGGGCGTCATTGCTGATTCGGGCACTACCACCAGGCGGCCGCCGTGCAACAGCGCACCCCAGATCTCCCACACTGACACGTCGAAAGCCAGGGAGTGCCAATGCGACCACGCCTGTCCCGGTCCCGTCGGCAGTTGGGCCCGCAACGACTTCAGCAGCTGGGTGACGTTCTGATGGCTGACGCCAACACCTTTCGGCGTCCCGGTCGTGCCTGACGTGTAGATCAGGTACGCGATGTCGTCGGGTGCCGGCGCCGGCAACGCGGTACCGGGTAGCGTCTCGACAACCGGGTCGTCGACATCGACGACCGCAACGTCGTGACCACCAAGCCGACCGGCCAGCTCCGTTGTGGTGACAACCGCGACGGCTGCGGCATCATCGAGCATGAACCCGATCCGCGCATCGGGTACCGCGGGGTCGATGGGCAGGTACGCCGCCCCGGTCTTGAGCACCGCAAGGATCGCCACGATCGCGTCAGCCGATCGGGGCAGAAAGAGCCCCACGAACGCGCCAGGACGGGCTTCATGGCCGATCAGCAAGTGCGCCAACCGGTTAGCCGCCTCGTCCACCTCGCGGTAGGTCATCGAGTGTCCCTCGAAGGTGAGCGCCACCGCCTCAGGGGCGCTCTCGACCTGAGCTGCAAACAACGCCGTGATCGACGCCGGGGCGGCCCCCGACGCACTCAACACCGCGCGGTTGCTGATCCGATCCAGTCGGGCGTACTCGGCCTCATCGAGTGAATCAACAAAGCACAGTCGCTGACTCGGATCGGCGGTCATTGCTGCCAACAGCCGCTCCAGCCGTCCCGCCACGTCCGAGACGTCGAGATTCGGGAACGAGAGACCCGGTCCGGCCGTCAGCAGGAAGAGTTGGTCGCCGGCGCCGAGGAAGAACAGTCCGAAGTCGCCGACCGGCCCGAAATTCGTATACGTCGCCGTCGCCGGAGCGTCACCGAGATTAAGCGTCAATCTCGACGGGATGAAGTTGACCACGACCCGATTGCTTGTCGGGTTCAACCCGCCAGGGCGCTCGAGGGTCTGCACCGGAAACCGTTGATGCTTGGTGAGTTCCCGAATTCGCACGTCCACGCGCCGGCAGAAATCGGCCACCGTCGACTCCGGCGGCGCCTTCAACACCAGCGGCACGACTCCGGCGAACATCCCGGGCACCGTCTTCGACTCCGGACGCACCCGCCTGCTGACCGGAAAATCGAGCACAACTTCCGAACCCTTGTCGGTCAGGCCGCGTACCAGCAATGCGCACACCGCTGTGATGACCGAAAGCCGGCGGATACCCAGCGCTTTCGACAACTCTTTGATTCGGCCGACGATGGACGGGTCCAATTGAACCGCCGCCGAAGGCAGGTATGAATCCGGCTCGCTCGAGACGCGAGGCAATGGATAATGAGCTTCGTTCTCCGTGGGGAGGTTGCCGCTCCAATATTCCTGATCTTCTTGGTATTCGGCGGAGGCTTCGTATTCTGACTCGTAACCCACCAAGTCCCGCAGCGAGCCGAAATATGCAGGAGGTATCGGCTTGCCGAAAACCATCGCCGAGTAGATCGTCGCGACGCGGCGACTCACCAGCACCATGCCCATCCCGTCGATGGCGATGTGGTGGCAACACGCGAACAAATAGAATTCGTCCGAATGCGTTTGGAACAGCACGAATTCGAACAACGGCCCGGAAAGTGGCATCGGTGTGCGCCGTATCGAAGACGCGATCGCCTCCGCTTCGAGCACCGGATCAGGCGAGCCGCTCAGGTCATGGAAGGCCAGCTCCACGTCCGGATAGTCGACCGCGCGTTGGTGGACCCGGCCGTCCGTTTCAAAGAACCCGACCCTGCCGGGTTCGGCCTCGGCCACTGCTTGGCAGATCGCGCGCTCGAGGACAGCACGGTCAACCATGCCCTCGATTCGCACGAAAAGGCCAAGTTGCCATTCGGCGCCGGTATGACCCGTCTCCCGCGATAACCAAATTCCCTGCTGCCCGCGGGTAAGCGGAAAGTCCGGGTTATCAAGCTCCATACGACTACCTCGCCACGCCGGTATTACGCGTCCGAGTTCCGGCGCAGGGCTTGTATCGCCGTCGACAGTTCCTTGCTCCTGTTCGCCACACGTCCAGTCGGACACCCGTCAACTGTTACAAACGTAGTGCCGAACAACTGGTTGGGGATGTGGTTTGACTAACTCGATAATATTTGCTAAGTACACAAACTCCGTCGAATCACCCGCGGACCATTGACGCAAGATCAATGCAAACAACTGGTGACAGGTTCCAATTGACAGCCTCCGCCAAATTAGTTGACCCCAAGGCTATGACACGGAAACTTTGCGACAGTGAACACCGCCGGGCCTCTTCGCTGCCTCCTAGGCCGAGATTACCGACGCTATCGACAGCTGTCTCCAAAACGAGGATTCGCTTCGCAAGTTGTCAACGTACGTTCGCTAACGGGACTAGGCGCGACCTGCCGAACTCCTTACGAATTACGGACAAAGCTGTCTGTTTGCGCCCGCACCCAATACAGTGAGCGATGCGACCGGTCTCGAAAACAGGGACTCGCTTCTGACCGTGGTCGCCGGTCACCTTGACTGTGGCGCGCTGTGCGCCGAGCGGCAATGCCGCCAGAAGGATGTAATGCGCGAACAGGCCGTCGCCTTCGACGTGGCGCGCGACGCCGCGTGGACCAATGTCCCCCATCCAGTGCTCGTCGTTGACCGCGCCGGTGTCGTACGCGCGGTGAGCGCACTCGCCCAGCCCTTGCTGCCCGAGGTGCTACGCGGAACCCTCCTTCGAGAGACTGGACCGTCCTGGCTCTCGCGTGCGCACCACGACGTCGTGCAGACCCAACCGAATGCGGACGAAGATGCCGGCGTGGTGGCCGGCGCCGTCGACCAACGCGCGTTCACCGCTCGCCCAACCGTGCTGCCCGGCCACAAGATCGCATGGTGGCTGATCGAGGACACCGACCGCACCCTGCAGGACGCCCAGGAGGCCCTCGCGCGCGAGCGTGAACGCGCGACATTCCTCGACGAGGCGTCCGCCGTGCTGATGGCGTCATTGAACTTCGACCGGTGCATGGAGGCGACGGTTCAGATGGCCGCACGCCATCTGGCCGACGCCGCGGTGGTGGTGGCGCCGACGAACGGTCCGCATGTCCCGGTGGTGTGCAGTGTCGCGGCCGGCGCCGTCGAGCACCGCAGCGTCGATGCCGACCCCGCCGAAGTCGCAGGTCTGGCCGAGGCGCTGCGCGGGTTCCCGCCAGTGCCGTCGCGGTGGATCGATCCCGTCACGTTGCCTGCCTGGTTGATCCCGCGTGAGTTCACCGGTCCGGTGGGATCGGTCGTGATCACCCCGCTGCCCGGCCACGGTGTGCCCGCCGGCGCACTGGTGCTCTTGCGGCGCAGCTCCCACACAGCGTTCAGCGAGGGTGAGGAGCTGTTCGCGCGGTTGTTCGCCGCTCGCGCCGGTACGGCGCTGTCGGCCGCCCGGCTGTACGGCGAGCAATCCGCCATCACCCGCACCTTGATGCGAGAACTCATGCCCCCGCAACTGCATCGCCAGCATGGGTTCGAACTCGCCGGCGGTTACCGGGCCTCAGAAGACCACCAACAAGTCGGCGGCGACTTCTACGACGTCCATCCCGCATCGACCCCCGAGGATGAGACGCTCGTGGTGCTTGGTGACGTCTGCGGCAAGGGTTTGGATGCGGCCGTGCTCACCGGCAAGATCCGCAACACCCTGCAGGCGCTCGCGCCGCTCGCCGACAAGCACGAGGACGTGCTCAAGCTGCTGAACAGCGCACTGTTGTCTCCGGACAACAGCCGCTTCGCCACCGTGGTCCTGGCGTCGGTCGCCCGCCGCGACGGTCAGCTGTTGCTGCGGCTGACGTGTGCCGGACACCCGGCGCCGATGATCGTGCGCCACGACGGCACGTTGGAGCGCGCCGACACCCGCGGCACGCTGGTGGGAGCGCTGCCGCAGTTCAGGGCGCGGTCCTATGAGACTGCTCTGGCGCCGGGCGAGGTGTGCCTGCTGTTCACCGATGGGGTCACCGAGTCGCGCGGCGGGCCGCTTCAGAGGGACGTCTTCGGCGAAGATCGGCTGTCGGCCGCGCTGGCCGAATGCGCAGGCATGCCCGCTGAAGCGGTCGTCGAACGAATCATGATGCTCGCCAGTCAGTGGGTCGGCCATCGAACCCACGACGACATGGCCGTGGTGGCCATCGCCTCCCCGCACCGCAACCACCTCGCCGCCGTCAACGGCCACACCGCGGGCAGGTATACCGCGTGACGAGTCAGGTGACGCGATCCGCTACCAAGTCGGAGGCCCTGGAGCGCCTGTGGGGCGCGGTCATCGACGGGGATGAATACGCGGCTGTGGGGACGGTGTTCGCCGCACTTGACGACGGATTCGCCCCGGAAAGCGTGCTGCTCGAGTTGATCGCGCGGGTCCAGCACCGCATCGGGACGGAGTGGGCCGCCAACAGGCTCACCGTCGCACAGGAACACGCGGCCACCGCGATCAACGAACGTGTGATCGCCGCCTTGGCTCACCATCCGAGTTGCCGGCGCACTCCCGACGCCGGCCGAGTCACTGTGGCGTGCGTCGACGGCGAATGGCACGCGCTGCCCGCCAGATTGCTCGCCGAGGTGCTGAGGCTACAGGGTTGGCAGGTCGACTTCCTCGGGGCGCAGGTGCCCACCCCGCACCTCATCGCGCACCTGCACCAGCACGGACCGGATGCTGTCGCACTGTCCTGCTCCATCCCCACCCGGTTGCCGACGGCTCACGCCGCAATCACCGCCTGCCAAGCCGCAGGGGTATATGTGCTCGCCGGAGGGGCGGCCTTTGGCCCCGACGGCCGGTACGCCCGACTGCTCGGCGCCGACGCGTGGGCACCGGACGCGCAGTCGGCCGCGCAATGTCTGAGCGGTGACTTCCCGCGCGTGCGCTTCACCTCGAACCATCAGCCGATCGACGACCTGCCCCACCTTGCAGACCAGGAATTCACGATGGTCAGCCGCAGCGCGGCGCGACTGGTCGAAACGACCGTCGGCGACCTCGAACGCCGATTCCCGGCGATGGCCGGTTACACCGATGCGCAACGACAGCACACCGTCGAAGACATCGCCCATATCGTCGATTTCCTCGCGACCGCGCTGTACACCGACGACGACGAACTCTTCACCGAGTTCGTCATCTGGACCGCGGGCATTCTGTCCGCCCGCGGCGTCCCGACCGAATCGCTTGACCCGGCGCTAGATCTCCTCGCTGCGCAGCTCCGGGACTTCCCACGCACCCAACGAATAATCAGCGCAGCACTGACCGCACTCACCGACACCAAAGACGAACAGCGCGTATGAATTTCACACTGAAATCTGACACCACATCACAATCGGCGATCTTGCACATCGCCGGCGACGTCGACTACACGACCACGCCGGAATTGGTCGAGACCGCCGAGAAACTTCTCGTCGAGCACCCGGTGCTGCGGGATCTTCACCTGGACTGCGCCCAGATGACATTGTGCGACTCGGCCGGAATCTCCGGACTCCTCACCATCCATCAGCGGACCGCCGCCGCGGGTGTGCACTTACATCTGGACCGGCGCCCGAACTTCCTCGAGCGGATCCTGGACATCACCGGAATTCTCGACCACCTCACCGCGGCGCCGAGCGCTCGTGGAAGGCGCGAAGCGGACCCCGTCGAGATGGCCGACGAATCCGGCGTCGTCTGATTCCGGTGCGGCCCTCAGTAATTCGATTGCCGCTTCTCATCATTGTGCGATAGGCATAGTGCGATAGGCGCCGTCCGTCGGCGGGCTACCTGCCGGGCCGACTGGAGAAAGCCACGCGACGACCGCTGACACGCAGGGAAACCTGACGGGCGATTCGCTCAAGGTTCGCCACTCCGAGATGCATACTCCCGTTAGGGAGTGTGAGATTCGGGAGGGAAACACGATGAAGTATTCGGCATTGATTGCAGCGGCCTTGCTCACCGGGGGCGGTCTGGCAGTGGGGACGGCGAGCCCGGCGTCCGCGACGGATCCGATAACGCTGAACGCGGTGGGCACGTACTCCGCCGAATACCCGTGGGCGACCAACACCTGGGTCGTCACGCCGTGCGCCAACAACGCGAACCAATGCGTCCACGTGGTCGAGTACGGCCCCGGCGACACCGAACGGAAGTATCCGGGGTGGAGTGCCGACGCCTATTGGCAGGTGGGTTGGTGGATCATGCTGCGCGTTCCCATCACCGACTCGATCACGTGCGAGGACGGTTCCAAACACTCGTTGCCGATGAACTACGCATGGGACGCCGCGACCGGCGAGGGTGTCCGCTCCTACTACGAACCGGGGCTATGCGGAGATGCCTACAGCGGCGCGAACGAACTTCAGTTGACCAAGATCGGCCCTGCAGCCGACACCTAGGCCGTTCAGACAACCCGCGCCGAAGTTCTCGATGTCGAGTTCCCGCAGCTGACCTAGCGGAGCTTTCCGAGTTCGTCGCACGGAGCTTGCACTCCGGTATCGATGCGATCCAGTGTGCGGCTCATCTCCATTGGCGCAATGCTGCCGTGCTCACCAGCGTAGGGACGGTCGAGGAAGAAACGACGACCATGCCGGCGCTGATGAGAGCCGATACGCAGGCGATCGGAAGCGCTTGGATAAAGCGGTTCTCTCGCGGGTCGGCCTGAACGACCATGTAGGTCAACGTAAGTGTGGCACCGATGCCCAGTGCGAACCACAGCGGCACGGGAAGGGTCGGCGTCGCTTCGGCGATCCGCGCGCGTCGGCCGTCTCGGCGCTGCGCCTCTTGGTCTAGCCACTGACCGTAGGCCGCATCCTGACGCGCATCCCCGGGCTTCGCAGCGGCGAAGTCGGTGTGCATCCTGTCGATCCACGACTCGGTGAGTTCGCTCGGCCGACCGTCGCGCATTGCGGGCTACTCGTCGTTGATGACCGCTCGCCCATAACAGATCAGGTCGCCGCGGAGACGGTCGCTGGTGGGTTCGGGAAGAACCTTGGCGACGGAGTTCAGTTCGGTCACGGCGATCGCCTCGATGTTCGCGCCGTCGCGAGCGCGCTGAAAGCTCTGCAGCGCGAACAGGATGACGAACGCAAGCATCACCGCGAACATCGTGCCGATCACCGAGAGCGATCCCGCGCTGCGCGTCAGGTCGGTGAACCACCCACCTTCGGGAGCGCGGGTGCGCACGATCAGCTTCGCGGTAACCGCCGTCGCGACGACGACGAGGACGATGAGGGGCGTCAGCCAGGCCAGCACGGCAACTGACTCTAGATCGGCCGCGCCTTGGTCGGAGTGCGCTCGGTAATACTCATCCCGCGATCACGCCCGCCTGACGAAGTTCGGCCTCCTGATCGGCGCGGCCCAGCGAAGCCAGCACATCGGCGGTGTGCTCCCCCAATGCCGGTGCCGGACCTGCGAGTTGGGCGGGCGTTGCATCGAACAGCGCTGGGTGCCGCGGAATGCGGGTGCGACCGACGACGGGGTCATCGACCTCCACGAACAACCCCATGGCGACAGCGTGCGGATCGTCCGGAAGCTCCGGCGGCGAGACGATCATCGCGTAGGGCACATCCTCGGCGTCGAACCGCGCCGTCGCCTGCTCGACGGTGAGCTTCGCGGCGCCTTCGTAGCAGTGCTCCATGACCTCCGCCATCAACGGTCGGTGCTGATTGCGGAGCTCAGCGGTCCCCAGGCGCGGATCGTCGGCGCCGGCAGCCTCCAACGCGCGGCACATCCCGGTGAAGTCGGAGTCCGAAATCGGCGTCACCACGCCCCATCCGTCGATGAACGGGAATGGCCGCAGCCCGATCGTGAAGCTCGAAGGCTGCGAACCATCAGAGTCCAGCAAGACCTCATTGCCCGCAGCGTCGGCCCAGAGAAACGACACCACCGCGTCGACCATCGATACGTGGATGTGCTGACCCCCGCGTCCCATCGCGCGGGCGAACAACGCCGCAGTGACGGCCTGGCTCGCGTACAGCGCCGACACCTTGTCCGCGATGACCTGCTGCAGGAACTTCGGTTCGCCGTCCTTTGATGCCTGGCTGGACGCGACTCCGGCGTAAGCCTGAATCACCGTGTCGTAGGCACTTCGGTCGCGGTAGGGTCCGACCTCGCCGAAGCCTGTCTGCGACAGATAGATGACCTCGGAGTTGATCTTGCGGATGTCGTCGTACCCGACACCGAGCCGGTCCGCGACCCCGGGCCGGAAGTTCTGCATGACGACGTCGGCTCGCTCGGCCAACTCGAGCACGATCTCTCGTCCGACGTCAGTGCGAATGTCGATGGCGATGGACTGCTTGCCGCGGTTGCAGACCCGGAAGACGGCACTCAACCCGTTGACGCTCGGGCCGATCCACCGCATGATGTCGCCGATGTCGGGGCGCTCAACCTTCACGACACTCGCGCCCTGGTCTGCGAACAGGGCGCCGATGTACGGACCGGTGAGTGCAATCGACAATTCGAGGACGCGAACGCCGCTGAGCGGCCCAGTATGTTCCATGCCTAGCTTCCTGTGAATCGCGGAGCGCGCTTGCCGCTGAACGCCGCCAACCCCTCTTTGGCGTCTTCGGACCGCATGACCTCCACGACAAAGCGCTGTTCGATCTTCCGGGCGTCCTCCTCGTCGAGCCAGCCGCTGGCGAGGATCGACGCCTTCGCATTGCGCACCGCGAGCGGACCGTTGGCTGCGACGACAGCCGCGATCTCGCGCGACTTGTCGAGTGACTTGCCTTGCGGCACCACGTGCCCGACCAAACCGAAGTGGTATGCCTCCGTCGCGGTCAGCGGTTCGCCGGTCAGGATCATCTCCATGGCCTTCGTGTAGGGAATCTGGCGTTTGAGGCGAACCGTCGATCCCGCACCGGCGATCATCCCCCACTTCGCCTCGGGCAACCCGAACACGGCCTGCTCTTCGGCGATCCGAATATCGGTCTGCTGCAGCATTTCACAGCCGCCTCCGAGGCAAGCGCCGTTGACAGCGGAGATCAGCGGCTTGGCCAAGGATCGACTCAGCAGGAGTCCGTCGGTGATGATGCTGCCGTTGCGTTCGCGCTGTGGTTTGTCATCGTCGTCTGACGATTTCCGGACCATCCAGCCGTCGGCCAGATCACCTCCGACGCAGTACGACGAGCCCTCCCCGGTGAGGATCGCAACGCGGATGTCGTCGTTGCCGTCGATCTCGTCCCAGGCCTGCGCCATCAACTCGATCATCGACGGCGTCAGGGCGTTTCGCTTCCGCGGATTGTTCATCGTCAGCACGACGACGTGGCCGTCGCGCTCGAATTTCAAGTGCGGTTCGTCCACCGACGGCACTCAGCTCTGCACGAGGTCGGGCATCGATGCCGCTTCCGTCAACCAGGTGCGCCCGGCCTGGCGGGCCGCTTCCCACTTGGGGATGCTCACCGAGTCGTCCTGGCCGAGGTCGGCGGGCGTCGGACCGATTCGTTGGACGAGTGGCGCAAGAGCCTTGAGGTCGAACTTGTAGATCTCCGCCGCGGCCAATCCGAGCATCTGCCGGGTTTCCTCGATGGGAATGTCCCAGAACGCGTGGCGGAGCCATTTGCGGGTGTTCGGCCAGGTGCCTTCTGGATGGGGATAGTCGTTGCCCCACAGCATGTTCGAGACGCCGATTTCGTAGCGTCGCGCCAGTTCTCTGCGCTCTGTCGTGGTGGCCCCGATGAAGCAGTTCCGGTCGAAGTACGCCGAGGGCGGCATCGTCAGCTGGCCTTCGAGCAGCCGACTCATCTTCTTCGCCGAGTGCTCACGCAGGAAGCGGGTGTCCATCAACCAGAGCAGGTCGTTGGCCCAGAAGGCTCCGCACTCGGTGGCACCCCAGCGCAGTGTCGGGAAGCGCTCGAAGATGCCGGACCACAACGCGAACCACAGCGGACGGGCACCCCACCACCGCACCTCCGTGGTGTAGATGCCCAGGTGCTCTCCGTATTCCGCACTGGGCGCCGGGCCGACGTGCGTGTGCACCGGCATCTCCAGTTCCTGGCAGACCGCCCACACCTTGTCGTACCGGCGATCGTGGTACGGCGGGTAGTCGCCCCACAGCACCGGTATCAGGATCCCGCCGCGCAGACCGGATTTCGCGGCTCGCGTGATCTCGGTGACCGCGGCGTCGACGTCCGCGAGGATCGGGATGACCGCAACCCCTGCCCGTCGTTCGGGACTGTGGCTGCACAGCTGCGCCAGCCAGCGGTTGTGAGCCCGGGCCCCGGCCATCGCGCGGCCCGGATCCAGATCTCCCGATTGACCCAGGCCTGCGCCGAAGGGAGCGCCGGCGACACCTGTCACGGCATCGGCGTCGGGAAAGATCACCTCGCCGACCACACCATCGCCGTCGAGCTCTTTATCTCGTTGTGCAACATCCCATCCGCCGGAGATGCCCTCGCCATGCTCCTCGAACCACTGCTCGGCGAACTCTTCGTCGATGAAGCCACCGGCCTGCGCCGCGGCTTTCTTCTCGGCGAGGTAGGCCTCGAAGTCGTCCTGGTATTCGGGGTCGACGTATTCGCGGTACTGCTCGGTCGGGAGCTCGGCGTGCGTGTCGGCCGAGATGATGACGTAGTTCTCCATGCGGGGACCTTTCGCTACCAGGTACGGATGGGGTCGGGCTCGAAGACGGTGCTGCTCGCGCCGGCTGGGACGGCGTCCAGCGGCTCGGCCACCTCGGCCACCGTCGGGCCGATCCGATCGGTCAAAGGCTGAAGCGCCGCCAGGTCGAAGCCGTAGACGGTTGCCGCGTTTCCGCCGAGGATGGCCGCTACCTCTGCGGCGGGAACACCGCTGAAGGTGTAGCGCAACGCTTCTCGGGTGAAGAAGCCCGTGCCCTCCAGATGCGGGTAGTCGCTTCCCCACATGATCCGGTCGACACCGATGTCGTGGCGCTCGGCACACTCGACGGGACGCATGAAGCTAGCGCCGACGTAACACTGGCGGGCCCAGAACTCACTCGGCTTGAGGCTCAGCGAGCCGGCGGTGGGGCCGGCGAAGCGGGCGATCGCAGAGCCCTCGCGCGCATAGCGGGCTGCCGCGACGTCGAGCGAGTCGAGGGTGGCGGGGATCCAACCGGCGCCCTGCTCGGTGAAAACGACGGTGAGGTCGGGGTGACGATCCATGACACCGCTGAAGATCAGGTGCCACAGCGCGCGATGGGCGAACCAGTGCGTCTCGTACACCCATATCGCGAACGAGCTGCCCCATCCGTCGAGCGGGCTCGGTCCGGCATTTCCGCCGTGGTGGTTGACGACGAGACCGACATCGTCGCACGCCGCCCACAGCGGCTCCCAGTGCTCGGCGTAGAGCTGCGGAATGGCCGCGCCGGGTGGGATCCCGGGCAGCAGAACACCGCCGCGCAGACCGAGTTTGGCGATCTGCTTGACCTCGGCGACGGCATCGTCGAGGTCTTGGAGCATGACCTGTCCCACTCCGGCGCGCCGCTCGGGCGACAGCGAGCAGAAGTCGGCCAGCCAGCGGTTGTGCGCACGCAGACCAGCGCAGCGGAGCTCCAACTCGCTGGCGGTCTCCGGTGGTGTCGCCGCCAGGCTCGACGAAGGGAAGAACGGCGGAATGGTGTTGGGGTAGAGCACTTCCCCCGCGATTCCTTCGGTGTCCAAGTCCGCGTTGCGCCGGTCGCTGTTCCAGTTGCGTTCGGCGTCCCCATCGACGAGGTCGGCGTACGGGTTGACGTATGCCGCTGCCCAGCTGTCGAATTCGTCCCTGAAGACGGGGTCGAGGTACTCGCGATAATCGAGCAGATCGGCGCCGGCATGGCAGTCTGCCGAGATGACGGTGTAGCGGTCCATGCGCTACACCGTCGTCGGCTCGGGCCTGGGCGCGGCGAGCAGCGCCACGTCGTCGTAGCGCTGGTGGACGTAGGGCAGGAGCCACTCCTGCGGCACCCGTTCTGCGATCCGGCCTACCTGGACGGTGCGCCGACGACACCACGTGATCGATCTGACTTCGCGGACGACGATGTCGGCGACCGGGTCCAGCGGCGACTCCCCCAATTCGACGGTGCCATCGATGTTCTCGAGCAGCTCGTAGTGCCGGTGGTATTCGCCGTAGACCAGGTGTGGGTCGGTGATGCCGCCGCCGTCGGGTGCGCGCAGGAACTTGAAGTAGAACTCGGTGTTCACCTGATCGGGAGGCAACTCGGCAGGCCCGGTGATGCGGCCGCTCACGGCGATGAGCGGGTATCCCAGCCGAGCAACGGAAGCCGTCACGCTGTCTCCGTCGCGATCGACGGCGATATCGGCCAGTTTCTTTGGCTCTCCGAAGGTTTCACGGCCGCCGGTGACCGACTGTTCGGTGGATTGGGGCATGAAGAGCGGATAGTCACCGGCCAGATCGCCGTGCCTCGCAGTCACCGAGAACACCGCCGACCCGAACGGCGGCCTGCCTTCGATCTGGACTCGCTGAAGCGAGATGCGCACGAGCGGTTCGGCAGCCGGCTGCAGCGGCTTGGGCAGGACGGCCGCGACGATCTCCGGGTCGGTGAGGTAGGTGACGGAGACCGCTTCGGTGGCAATCGGCGCCTTGGTGGCGTCGATCTCGTGGTCGACCCGGGCCTCGGGTGGGCGGGGACCGTACCGAACTGTGTTGGTGCTCAACATTTTCTCCTCTTCGCCCAAGCGCTCATCGGCATTTCCTCCTCTTCGCGCAAGCGCTCATCGGCATTTTCTCCTCTTCGCGCAAGCGCTCATCGGCGCTTTCCCCCTTCGCTTTCCGAAGTGTTCTCGGCGGACTTACCGAGCACGTCGACCAAGTAGTCGGGCTCGCCTCGAGCCAGGATCGATGCCGCCTTCTTGCTGACGACCTGATCGGACGGTGCGGGAGGACCCATCATCCAGAAGTTGTCCGCCCGGATTCCGTCGATTACCTGGTCGGCGACCGTCTCCAGCGGCGTGAATTCGATGTGCACGCCGGCAGATTCGAAGCGGTCGACGACCTTTTCCAGCGTCGTATCTGGGGTGTGGCGTTCCTGCGTCGCGGCGTACTGGGTCGGTCGGTGCCGCCACGACTCCCAGATGCCGGTGTTCAAGAAGCCGCCGGGAAAGAGCACGTGCGCCCGCACCCGGGTGCCCGTCATCTCCAGGTGCGTGTAGAGGCTTTCGGTCAGGCACAGCACCGCCGCCTTGGTCATCGGGTAGACCGCCGTGGCGGCCCCGCCCATCGCACCCCGCGCAATCGGTGCGAATCCGCCGTTGCCCGAACAGGTGTTGACCACGTGCCCCTCGCCCTGCTCCAGCAGGATGGGCACGAACGCCTTGATGCCGTGGATGACGCCGAGCACGTTGACGTCGATCCCCCAGCGCCAGTCGGCGAGGTCGTGTTCCCACATGTAGCCCTCGGAGACCGCGCCGGTGCCTGCGTTGTTGCACACGACGTGCACCGCGCCGAAGCGGTCGAGCACTTCCTTGGCGAGTGATTCGACCGACGAATAGTCAGTGACGTCGGCGACCACGCCGAGGGCCTCGATCCCGTCGTCCGCCAGCGCTCGGGTCGCTTCGTCGAGCGGTTCAGCGAGCACGTCGGCGAGGACGACCTTCATTCCCTCCTGGCCGAAACGCCTGCCCATCGCCCGGCCGATCCCACCGGCTCCCCCGGTCACGACGGCCACTTTGCCTTGAAGGTCGTTCATTGTGGCCATGGTCACATGGTCGCTTATAACACCGCAAGCAGTCGCACTATGCGACTATCACCGGATGGCTCCTCGTCCCTCACCGCAGACCGAGCGGGTGGTCAATCTGTTCGAGCATTTGGCCGAGGACGGCAGCCGTGGCGTTACCTTGGCCGAGGTGTCGCGGCATTTGAGCGTTCACAAGGCCAGCTGTCATTCGATGCTGTCGGAGTTGTTGCGGGCCGGGTGGCTGCTGCGCGATCCGGTGCGCAAGACCTATCATCTCGGGCCCGCGCTGGTTCGGCTTGGACGGGAAGCGGCCGGCCGCTATCCGGCACTCGTGTTGGCGCGCTCGGTGATGACGGAACTGTCGGCGGCGACGGGTGCGCATTGCGTGGCGTTCTCGGTGGATGAGAACTATTCGACGGTCGTCGATCAGGTGCGAAGCGTGCACGGCGGAGGTCACCCGATGCCGATCGGCACCCAGTTCCCGCACCGCCCGCCATATGGGGCGGCCACCGCGGCCTGGGCTGAACCAGAAGTGCGGGAGGATTGGCTGACGGCCTTGCCCGAGGAGGTGCGCGATCGTTACCGCACCGCGATCGCAGCCGCGCGAGAGCGCGGATACGCTGTCGGACTTCACATCCTGCCTGATCTACGGCTGCAGGAGTTGGCCCTGATCGTACGTAGCGCCGAAGTACGGTCCAACCGGCTGAGCCAGCTGGCGCAGGAGTTGACCGACGAACTTGTTCACCAGGAGGAGTGGTTCCCGATCAGCCTGGAGCCGGATGGCACCTACGAGGTGAGCCACATCGACTCCCCGATCCTCGGGCCGGATTCTCGCGTTGTGCTGATGCTCAGTCTGGTTCCTACCGCCGCGCCGATCAGCGGCTCGGCGGTCGTGCGAATGGGATCGCAACTCGCGACGGCAACGCGCAGACTCAGTGTTGCGTTGGCTGGAGAGTCTCGCGAATCAGCTGCCCAATAACTGGTCAGGTGCTCGCCTCTTGCGAATCCTTTGCCTCTCGGTATGCCGCTTCGAGAGTGGCCGGAACCTCTTCGAGGTCGCGGTAAACGCCCATCAGTTGCTCCAGAACTCGGACCCGTTGCTCTCGCGCCTCCTGAGCCTCCTGCCGGGCTTGATCGCGATAAAAGTCAGCCTCCTGTTTTGCATCGGCGAGGAGCTGCTCGCGCCGCTCTTGCGCGTCCTGCCGCGCCGCATCGATTTGTGACTCGCTTTCGGCGCGCATCGCGGCCAATTCTTCTTCGAGCTGATTCTTGGCCTCTTCGTACTCGGCCGATAGGGCGTCTCGCTTTGCGACCATCTCCGCTAGCAACTCTCGGTGCTTTCGCTGGTCGGCCTCTGCTTCGGCTGCCGCTGCCGCGATCAGCGCCTCCGCCTCAGCCTGCGCCTCCGCTTGCATCTCGGAAACCTCGTCGACCGCCCGTTGCAGCATCATGGCCATTCGCTGCTGCATCGCCCGGGGAGAATTCGAGGTTTCGACGAGATCAGCCAGCTCCTTCCGCAGGACGGTGACTTCACGGTCGCGTTCCTTCAGCCGGCCCGTCAGGCTCTCGATGTCGTTGAGCAGGAATTGCTGCTTAGTGGCAAACGCTTCGATAGACGCATCGACCGCGGTCGGCTCGTAGCCCCTGAATGTGCGGGAAAACGTCTTGGCAGGTTCGATCATCAATGCAATTTCCTCCTGGAGATCTCTGGCGGACTCTAGACAGCGACTCAACGTCGAGTAACGGCCGATGAGGACCCGGGCACGTCGACTGCACGCTCAAGCCGAGCAATCGAAGAGTGCCCTGCAGACCACGTCGTGAACCAGGTTGCCACGAAGGCACCAGAAAGAATGCGATCCAACGGCCGCTAGACGCACCGATTGCGAATGCTACAGCGCAACGACTCCGTACTCAGCCAGCCCACCGCTGAGATAACGCAGATGGTCGGTTGCGGAGCCGAAGGTTTGATCGATGGCGGTCAGCCTCGCCGCGTAGTGCGCGATCGGGTACTCGGCAGTGACGCCTATGCCGCCGTGCATCTGAATCGCCTCCTGTGCGATGTGCTTGCCCGAGCGGCCGATCTGTATCTTGGCCCGGGCGGCAGCCATCATGTCGAAACGCCCGTCCGCGACGCACACCGCCGCGTAGTAGTTCATGCTGCGCGCCAGCTCCAACGAGACGTACATGTCGGCGGCCCGCTGGGTCAGGGTCTGGAACGTCTTGAGCGGCACGCCGAATTGCTTGCGCGTCTTGAGGTAATCGGTGGTCAACCTCAAGGCTTCGTCCATCGCGCCAACCGCTTCGGCGCACAGCGCCGACTGGAAGCGAATCACGGTCTCGTCGACGATTGCCGAGGCGTCCCCGCCCGTACCCAGCTGCTGGGCAGCCGCGTCGTCGAAGGTGATATCCGCCCCGCGCTGCCCGTCGAAGGTCCGGTACGGAGTGCGCGTCACCCCGGAATCTCCTTGAGAACCGTCCACCAGGAACAGACCCGAGCCGCCGTCCGGTAACGCGGCACTGACCAGGATCACGTCGGCACTGTCGCCGGCGATCACCGGGCTCTTGCGGCCGGTGAGGGTCCACGCATCGCCCTGTTTGGCAGCTTTGGTGCTCAGGGACTTCGCGCCGCGGCGGTCGCCCTCTGCGTGAGCGAAGGCAAGCAGCTGTTCCCCGGCGGCGACACCATCGAGAAGCGCGCGCTGCCCGTCGGTACCGTGGGCGGCTATCACCGCGCCGGGAACAAGCGCGGCGGCCGCGACCGGTTCGGGCGCGAGGCGGCGGCCGATCTCGGTCATCACGACCATCACCTCAGTGGGACCGGAGTCCTCGTCGAAACCCATTCCGAGAATGCCGATCTCCGCGAGTTGCTGCCACACCTCGCGGCTCCAGCCGTCCTCGGATTCAATCACCTTGTTCCGCGTCTCGGTGTCATAGGCCTTCGCCAGTACGTCGCGGGTGGTGCCGGCCAGCATCTGCTGCTCATCGGTCAGATCAAAGTTCATTGTTCACAGTCCAAGGATGGTCGAGGCGATGATGGTTCGCTGTACCTCGCTGCTGCCGCCGTAGATTGAGGTCTTGCGATAGTTCAGGTACTTCGGCGCGGCGTGCTGCGCCCAGACGGGCGATGCGGCTTCGGCTGCGCCGAACGGCAACGCGTTCGGGCCGGCGACCTCCACCATCAGATCGGTGACGGTCTGCTGCAACTGGCTACCGCGCAGTTTCAGGATCGACGATGCCGGGTTCGGCTTACCCGTTCCTTCGTCGCCGCTGACTCGCAACTGTGTGAGTTCCAATGCCAGCAGCTCACATTCGGCCTCGACGACGCGGGAGGCAAAGATCGGATCCTGCAACAAGGTGGTGTCACCGTCGCCGATAGGTACGGTGGCCGCGTGTTGCTTGACCTCGTCTAGCCAGACTTTGGTGGTGCCGATCCGGGCGATACCGGTGCGCTCGTTGGACAGCAGGAATTTCGCGTAGCCCCAGCCCGCGTTCTCTTCGCCGACGAGCTGATCGGCAGGCACGCGGACGTCTTCGAACCAGACTTCGTTGACCTCGTAGCTGCCGTCGATCAGCTTGATCGGCCGCAGGGTGATGCCCGGAGTGCTCATCTCGGCAAGCAGGATCGAGATCCCGGCCTGCTTTTTGGGCGCGTCGGGATCAGTACGCGCCAACACGAAGATCCAGTCGGCGTACTGGCCGAGCGTGGTCCAGGTCTTCTGGCCGTTGATCACGTAGTGGTCGCCGTCGCGCACCGCCGTGGTCCGGAGGCTCGCCAGGTCCGACCCGGCCTCTGGCTCGGAGAAGCCTTGGGCCCACCAGATGTCGAGGTTGGCCGTCGGGGGCAGGAACCGCTGCTTCATCTCCTGGGAACCGAACTGTGCGATGACGGGTCCGATCATGCTCGCGTTGAAGGCCAGCGGTTCGGGGACGCGGGCCATCCGCAACTCATCAGACCAGATCTGGCGCTGCAGTGGAGTCCAGTCTTTGCCGCCCCACTCGACCGGCCAGTTCGGCACCGCCAAACCCGCGGCATTGAGGATCTGCTGGCTGGTCACCATGTCCTCGGGAAAGCGCAACTCATCGTTACGCGCCCGCTCGAGGATCTCGGCCGGGATCTTGGTGGTGAAGAAGTCCCGCAGTTCGTCCCGGAACTTCGCATCTTCATCGCTCAGAGCTAATCGCACGATCGCGACCTTACTTTCTCTCGTGGCCTCGTCGCTCTCACGGTAGGAGCTTGTGAACGCCGCCGCACCGCGTTCCTCGATGATCGACATAGAGCCGATGTGTCCGCAGTTGGTGCCGGTGTCCATGCCCGAAAGAGCTGCGGCCAAAACCGGGTAGTCGCTGCGCTTCGGCTCTCAGCAGCATGTCCCACGACACGAAAAACTCGCTCGGCTTCGCCGGCGAGTTAATTTCTCTTGGTCGGGCTGACAGGATTTGAACCTGCGACCACTTGACCCCCAGTCAAGTGCGCTACCAAGCTGCGCCACAGCCCGCGGTGCTGCCGGGATCGCCGGCAGCAGATCGAAAGCCTACCGCAGCGCGCCGTCACAATTGCAATCGCTCACGCGGGGTACCCCGCGGTCGTGACCACCCGCGATGACACACCGCTCTGGCTCTTCGCCGACCAGCTCGGTCCGGCGGTGTACGGCGGCGAGCACTCCCATCGCGAGATCCTGCTCGTCGAGGCCACCTCCGCGTTGAGTAAGCGGCCCTACCACCGCCAGAAGCTGCACCTGGTCCTATCGGCCCTGCGTCACGCCGAGCGCGACCTCGGCGACCGCGCGACCCTCATCAAGGCCGACACCTACACCGACGCCCTGGAACGGTACGGGCGTCCCGTACTGGTGCACGAGCCCACATCGCACGCCGCCGAACAGTTCGTCCACCGGCTCAAGAAGCAGAAACTCGTCACCGACGTCCTGCCCACGCCGACCTTCGCGCTCCCCCGCGCCGAGTTCACCGACTGGGCCGGAGACCGCGCCCGCTTCCGGATGGAGGACTTCTACCGCGACCAGCGCCGCCGCTTCGACATCCTGATGGACGGACCCGACCCGGTCGGACGCCGCTGGAACTACGACGAGGAGAACCGCGAACCCCCACCGAAGAAACAAGCCACCCTCGGCGCCCCGAAGCCCTACCAACCGCGCGAGGACGACATCGACGAGCAAGTCCGATCCGACCTCGACCGCATGGACCTCAACACCGTCGGCGTCGACGGACCGCGACTGTTCGCCGTCACACCCACCGAAGCCAAACGCGCGCTGACCAGATTCATCGACCACCGCCTGCACATCTTCGGCAAGTACGAAGACGCGATCATGGGACAGGACTGGGCGATGTCGCACTCACTGTTGTCCGTCCCGCTGAATCTCGGTGTGCTGCATCCACTTGACGCCGTGCACGCCGCCGAGGATGCGTACCGCAACAACGACGCACCACTGGCTGCCGTCGAAGGATTCATCCGCCAGATCCTCGGTTGGCGTGAGTACATGTGGCATCTGTATTGGCATTTCGGTCCGTCGTACACCCACAACAACAAGCTCGACGCGCGAACCAGGCTGCCCAACTGGTGGACGAACCTCGACGCCGACACCGTCACCGCCGAATGCCTGCGGCACGCGCTCGCCGGCGTGCGCGACCGCGGCTGGACCCATCACATCCAGCGGCTCATGGTGCTCGGCAATCACGCCCTGCAGCGTGGCTACAACCCGCGCCAGCTGACCGATTGGTTCGCGACCGCCTACGTCGACGGGTTCAGGTGGGTGATGCCGACCAACGTCATCGGCATGAGCCAGCACGCCGACGGCGGAAAGCTCGCCACCAAGCCGTACACCTCCGGCGGCGCCTACATCAACAAGATGAGCGACCACTGCGGGGACTGCGAGTACGACCCGAAGAAACGCCTCGGTGACGACGCCTGCCCGTTCACCGCGGGCTACTGGGCGTTCGTGCATCGCCATCGAGACATGCTCGCGAAGAACAACCGCACCCAACGCGCCGTGTCTTCGATGGACCGGCTCAAGGATCTCGACGCGGTGCTCGAACAGGAACGGGCGCGGACGCACTTCTAGACGGTCAACAACCGCCATAGACCGATGAGGCCGACCACGACGATCACCGCGCGCAGCGCGTTCTGCGACAACCGCCGCCCGTAGTGCGCGCCGAGGAACCCGCCGATCGTCGACCCGAGCGCGATCAAACCGGCGGCCAGCCAGCTGATCCGGTCGAAGGCGACGATCGTGTAAGCCACTGCCGCAACGATGTTCACCACCAGCGACAGCAGATTCTTGGCCGCATTCATCCGCTGCATGTCCTCGGGAAGCAACGCGCCCATCGCGGCGATCAGCATGATTCCCTGTGCGGCAGTGAAGTATCCGCCGTAGATGCCGACCGCGAACGTCGCGACAACGAGCATCACCATCTTCCGTGGCGACACGTGCTCTGCCGATTCACCGGCCGCCTCGGATCGCTGTCGGGCCCAGTTCTGAATCCGCGGACCGACCACCACCAACACCAGGGCGAGGATCAGCAGCACCGGCACGATCTGCTGGAACACCTTCTCCGGCAGATGCAGCAGCAGCCACGCGCCCAGTCCCGCCCCGAAGAACGACGCCGGCAGCTGCCACCGTAGGCGATTCCACTGTCCGCGCAACTCGCGCCGGTAGCCCCACGTCCCCGACGCACTGCCTGCGACCAGACCGACGGCGTTGGACATCGTCGAGGTCACCGGCGGATAGCCAAGGGCAACCAGGGTGGGAAAGGTGATGAGGGTTCCCGACCCGACGATCGCGTTGATCGCACCTGCCCCGACGCCCGCCAGGGCAATCAGGATCAAGTCGACGACGGGCACTGGAACGAGCCTAGTGCCCGCGACTCAGGACCAGGTCAGCGCGCCTCGTCGACCGCGTCGATGCGTTCCGCCTCGGCTTCTGCGACCCGTGTCTCCAGTTCGGCGGGCACGAAGGCCGGTGCCTTCGACAGCCTCCAGGCCAGGAAGACGAACGTGGCCCACGCCGCGACGATGCCGGTGTAGATCAGCGTCGACCACGGCGCCGTGACCTCGAAGTACTTGACCAGCTTCTGAGAGTTGGTCAGCACGATCACGCCGCCGACCGCGGTGCCCAGCAGCGCGGGGCTGACCCGGCTGACCAACCACGCCGCGAACGGTGCAGCGATCACACCGCCGAGGGTCAGCCCGAGCACGATGGGCACGTTGTGCAGGAACTCTTCGCGCAAACCGACAAGAAACCCCAGCGACGCCGACACCGCGACGAGGAACTCCGATGCGCTCACCGATCCGATCACCGTTCGCGGCGCTGTCTTGCCCCGCGACAGCAGCGTGCTGGTCGTCACCGGCCCCCAGCCGCCGCCACCGGACGCGTCGATGAATCCCCCGAACAATCCGAGCGGCGTGAGGAACTTGGCGCTCAGCTTGCTGCCGCCGGTCGCGACGGCCGGCGGAGTCTTCAGCGAAAACCGCAGCAGCACATAGACACCGATCGCCAACAGGATCGCGGCCATCAACGGCGCCGCATCCTCCGTCGACAACGACGACAGGACCGTCGCACCCAGGAACGCACCGATCGCGCCGGGCACGCCCAGCTTCGCCACGATCGTCCAGTCGATGTTCTTGAACTTCCAATGCGACAGACCCGAGGCGAAGGTGGTGCCGACCTCGGCAAGGTGCACCGCCGCGCTGGCTTGCGCCGACGCGACCCCGCTGAGCACCAACAGCGTCGAGGCGGTGACTCCGAAGGCCATGCCGAGCGCGCCGTCGACTATCTGCGCGCCGAGGCCGACGAACGTGAATATCAGTAGTGAACGCATTGACGTGAACTGCTTTCGAATGAGGCGCTGTGGGCGACGACGGCTGCTATCGGACGCGTATCAAGAACGCGGACAACACCGTCGGTCGACTCCGATCACGTGGGGAGGTTACCCACGCACCACCGCGACGAGCAGGGTTGCAATCAGCGTGATTCCGAGGGATTACGGTGCGCGCACGACCGCTGAGCGATCGTCCGCGCACCGAAATCGCAGCTAACGAGAGCGCGACCCGCGCTTCTCGCGCACCCGGACGTTGATCCGGATCGGGCTGCCCTCGAATCCGAACGTCTCACGCAACCGCCGCTCCAGAAAACGCCGATAGCCCGCCTCCAGGAACCCGGTGGTGAACAGCACGAAGGTCGGCGGCCGTGCGGTCGCCTGGGTGACGAACAGAATGCGCGGCTGCTTACCGCCACGCACCGGCGGCGGGGTCGCGGCCACGATCTCCTTGAAGAACGTGTTCAACCGGCCGGTGGGCACCCGGGTGTCCCACGACTCCAGCGACTTCTCCAGGGCAGGTACCAACTTCTGCACCGCCCTGCCGGTCATCGCCGAGATGTTCACCCGGGGCGCCCACGCCACCTGCGCGAGTTCCCGGTCGATCTCCTTCTCCAACAAATAGCGGCGGTCCTCGTCGACCAGGTCCCATTTGTTGAACGCCAACACCAGCGCCCGCCCTGCCTCGATCACCATCGACAGCACCCGCTGATCCTGCTCGGTCAGCGGCAGTGACGCGTCGATCAGCACGATGGCTACTTCCGCGGCATCGATGGCGCCGTGCGTGCGCACCGAGGCGTAGAACTCGTGCCCACTCGCCTGTCCCACCTTGCGCCGCAATCCGGCTGTGTCGACGAATCGCCAGACCTTGCCGTCCATTTCGATCAACGAGTCGACCGGATCGACGGTCGTGCCCGCCACATCATGCACCACCGAGCGTTCCTCTGCGGCGAGGCGATTCAACAACGAACTCTTGCCGACGTTCGGCTTGCCCACCAGTGCGACGCGGCGCGGCCCTCCCCCGCCTGATGCCATCTCGGACACCGTCGGCAGCACGTCGATCAACTTGTCGAGCAGGTCGGCCACCCCACGGCCGTGTATCGCGCTGACCGGGTTGGGCTCGCCGAGGCCCAGCGACCACAGTTCGGCGGCGTCCGCTTCGACCCGCTCGCTGTCAACTTTGTTGGCTGCCAAGAACACCGGCTTGCCAGACCGCTGCAGCAACTTTGCCGCTGCCTGGTCGGCCGCGGTCGCACCGACGACGGCGTCGACCACGAAGATGATCGCGTCGGCGGTGCGCATCGCCACCGACGCCTGCTCGGCAACCAGCTGTTGCAGCCCCTTGGCGTCGGGTTCCCAACCGCCGGTGTCCTGCACCGTGAAGCGCCGTCCCAACCAGTTCGCGTCGTAGGACACCCGATCGCGCGTCACACCGGGAACGTCCTGCACTACCGCCTCGCGCCGGCCCAGGATGCGGTTGACCAAGGTCGACTTGCCGACGTTCGGCCGCCCGACCACGGCCACTACCGGCGGAGGGGCCGCGGCCTCCTCGATGGCTTCGGCGACATCCTCAGCGCCGAGCTCCCAATCGCTTTCGTCGGCCCACGTGCCGTCAGAATCCGAGGAGCTCATTGCGACACACCCGCGCGCTGCTGAGCGAGGTCCGTCAGGTGCGCGATCACCTCGGACTCATTCATGCCACTGGTGTCGACGACGACGGCATCGTCGGCAGCGCGCAACGGCGAGACCGCGCGAGTGGAATCGAGATGATCCCGCCGCATCACATCGGCCAGCACCGTCTCGTATTCATCGGCGCGTCCGGCCGCGATGTTCTGTTGGTTCCGTCGTCGCGCCCGCTCCTCGGCCGACGCGGTGAGAAAGATCTTGAGGTCAGCGTCTGGCAGCACAACCGTGCCGATGTCGCGACCCTCGACCACGACACTGCCCGGGCCTGACGCCAGCTCGCGCTGCAGACCGACCAGCCGAGCGCGCACAGCAGGCACCGCCGACACCGCCGACACCGCCTTCGTCACCGCGTCGCCCCGGATCTCGCGCGAAACATCCTCTGCGTCAAGGTAAGCCTTGTCCTCATCGGGGTCATAGCCCACCGACAACGGGACATCCGCAGCGGCCAACTCGATCGCCGGCGTATCCGTGAGATCGACGCCCCCACGCACCACTGCCAGTGTGACGATGCGGTACATCGCGCCGGTATCCAGATAGCGCGCGCCGAGTGACCGGGCCAAACCCCTTGACACCGAGGACTTTCCGGTACCGGCTGGACCGTCGACCGCGATCACCAGCGATGTGCTCACATGCCCACCGCCTTGTACAGCGACCCGAGCTCCTTCTGGCTCAGCACCCGGATACTGCCCGGACGCTGGTCCCCCAACGACACCGCCCCGATATCGGTGCGCACCAACTCTTTCACGGGGAAACCGACAGCGGCCAACATCCGTCGCACGATTCGCTTGCGGCCCTCATGCAGCGTGACTCGCACCAGCGTCTTACCCGGCACCGTGTCCACCACGGCGAAGTCGTCCACCCGCGCGGGTCCGTCGTCCAGCTCGATGCCGTCGCGCAACTTGCGGCCCAACCCGCGCGGCACCGAACCCAGCACCGTCGCCAGGTACGTCTTGGGAACCTCGTACGACGGGTGCATGAGCCGGTGCGCCAACTCACCGTCGTTGGTCAACAACATCAGGCCTTCGGTGTCGGCGTCCAGACGACCGACGTGAAACAGCTTCTTGTTCCCGCGAACCCGATGCTCGACCAGATCCCCCACACAGGGACGACCGCGGTCGTCGGACATCGTCGAGTGCATACCCTTCGGCTTGTTGATCGCCAGGTGCACGAGCGTGTCGTCGACGGTGATCCGCGCACCGTCGACCCGGATCACCGACACGTCGGGATCGACGCGGGTCCCCAGCTCGGTCACTATCCGGTCATCGACCTCCACGCGACCGTCGAGAATCATCTTCTCGGCTACCCGGCGTGACGCAATTCCCGCCTGCGACAACACTTTCTGCAGTCGCACGCCGTCTGAATCAGCCATCGGCGTCTTTGTCCACATCGAAGGACATCGGCGCCGCGGCCGCTGGTGCAGCACCGAGTTTCATGAAACGCGGCTCATCGGAGAGCGATTCGGCCAAATCGTCGATCACGTCGACGTCGGGCAGTAGGGGCGCGATATCAGGAAGGTCGGCCAGCGACGTCAGGCCCAGCCGCTCGAGGAACAGTTCGGTGGTCGCGAACGTCGCCGCGCCGGAGTCGGGGTCGACACCCGCTTCGGTGACCAGCCCGCGCGCGAGCAGCGTCCGGATGACCGCATCGACGTTCACCCCGCGCACGGCGCTGACCCGCGCCCTTGTCACCGGCTGGCGGTAGGCCACCACGGCCAGCGTTTCCAACGCCGCACGCGTCAGCTTCGATCGTGCACCGTCGAGTAGCAGGCGCTCCACATACGGCGCAAACCGTGCCCTGGTGTACATCCGCCAGCCGCCGCCGGCCTCGCGCAGGTCGATCCCGCTGTCCCGCTCGCGCAGTTCCGCGGCCATCGTCTGCAGGCGGGCCCCCACCCGGTAGGCGGGTTGCCCGGTCGCGGCGGCCAGCTGCTCAACGGTCGCCGGGGTGTCCACCACCAAGAGCAGCGCCTCGAGCACCGCCCCGAGTTCGGAGTCTCCCATCTCGGGTGGTTCGGCAACGTCGATGCCGAGGTCCAGATCAGCATCGAGCTCGGTCTCCGGTGGCGTCTCGGCCGGGCTGTCGGCCGCGACGTCGGTCGGAGTGTTATCCGTCATAGTGGTCTTCTTCCACCGCAAGGTGTTGATGGGTGGGCCGCTCGCCGGTCCACGAAATCTGGAGCACACCAAGCGCTTCTGGTTGCTCGAATGCTACTGCCCTGGCCCGGTACAGCTCGAGCAGCGCCAGGAACCGGCCGACGATCTCGATCGGCGCCTCGCAGTCGGCGACCAGGTCGCGGAACGACGCCCACTGGCCGATGCCGCGCCCTTCCAGCAGCGCCATCAGGTTGTTGACCTGTTCGGGAACCGACACCGACACCAGGTGCATGTGCTCGGTCGCGACGGTCGGCACCGGACGCGGTGTGAACGCCGCCGCCGCGATCTGGGCGAACGTCTCGGCGTCGACGCCGATCATGACCTCGGGCAGCAGCTCCTGGTAGCGCTCGTCGAGTGCCACCGACCGCGGGTAGCTGCGCAACGCCGCGGCCTCGAGTTCGGCGAACATCTCGGCGACGTGTTTGAACGCGCGGTACTGCAGCAGGCGGGCGAACAGCAGGTCGCGCACTTCGAGTAGCGCGAGGTCGTCCTCGTCGTGCACCTCGCCGGCCGGCAACAGCCTGGCCGCCTTGAGATCGAGCAGCGTGGCCGCGATCACCAGGAACGTGGTCGTCTCATCGAGTTCGAGCTGCGGGCCGATCGCCCTGGTGTAGGCGATGAACTCGTCGGTGACCTGGTGTAGGGCGACTTCGGTGACGTCGAGCCGATGCGCGAAGATCAGCTGCAGCAGCAGGTCGAACGGACCCTCGAAGTTGCTGAGCCGGACCTGAAAGCCCGCCTGCTGCGATTCTTCGGGTTCGGCCGTGGTCACCGCCTCAGTCACGCGCCGAACCGGTCGATGACCTCGCGCGCCAAAGACCGATACGCCTCGGCGCCAACGGATTTCGGCGCCCACGAGGTGATTGGTTCGCCGGCGACGCTGGTCTCGGGGAAGCGTACGGTTCGGGTGATGACGGTGTCGAACACCAGGTCGCCGAACCTTTCGAGGACGCGGGCCATCACTTCGCGGGAGTTGACGGTGCGGGGGTCGTACCGGGTGATGAGGATGCCACCGATGGACAGTTTCGGGTTCAGCCGGTCGTGCACCTTGTCGACGGTATCGGTCAGCAGCGCCAGCCCGCGCAGCGAGAAGAACTCGCACTCTGTGGGAATGATCACGACGTCGCTGCAGGCCAGCCCATTCACCGTGAGCAGGCCCAGCGACGGCTGGCAGTCGATCAGGACGTAGTCGTAGCGGTCCAGCACCGGATACAGCGCGCGTGCCAGGGATTGTTCGCGGCCCACCTCGTTGACGAGCTGAATCTCCGCGGCCGATAGGTCGATATTGCTCGGCACCAGGTCGAGGTTCTTTACCCGAGTACTGATCAGCACGTCGTCGATCGACGCCCGCGGTTCGACCAGCAAGTTGTGGACTGTGTGTTCCAGTTCGTAGTGCGGCACTCCGAGGCCCGCCGACAGCGCCCCCTGCGGATCGAGGTCGACCAGCAGGACGCGTCGTCCGTATTCGGCCAGGCTGGCGCCCAGATTGATGGTGGACGTGGTCTTGCCCACCCCGCCCTTCTGATTGCACATCGCGATGACCTTGGCCGGACCGTGCGACGTCTTCGGTTCGGGGATGGGGATTTTTCGCGGTGGCCTGCCGGTCAGCCCGACGTTGGGGACTTCGGGGTCGTCACTCATGCCCGACCATCGCTGGTCAGGCTAGGCATCCCCATGGCGAACATCCGGGCAAGTTTAACGGGAGGTGACTGCCTGGTCTGCCAGACCCGCAGGCAACTTTTCTGGCGCGATCGCGCCTAGGCTGACGGACGTGAGCCTGAAGCGCCGCATCCCGTTCCTGCGCTGGTCGTTCTGGCGGCTGGCCATCGGATCCCGCAACATCACCAAGACCGGCCAGATCGGTGACGGACGCGAAGCCGCCGCCGCGGACTACGTGGTGGCCAATGCCCGCCGGGGCGACATCGACGACGTGATCGCCAAGATCGACGATTTCGCCTACGACAAGTCGTTTCTGATCAACATCGGGGACGAGAAAGGCGAACTGCTCGACGCCGCTGTGCGCCGCGCCCACACCGAACTGGCACTGGAGTTGGGGACCTACTGTGGCTACGGCTCGCTGCGGATCGCCCGTGCAGCACCCACCGCCACGGTGTTCTCCGTCGAGCTGTCTGAGGCGAATGCTCGAGTCGCACAGCGCATCTGGGCGCACGCCGGAGTAGCCGACCGGGTGACGTGTGTCGTCGGCACGATCGGTGACGGCGGGAAGACACTCGACGCGCTGGCCAACGAGCACGGCTTCTCCGCCGGAAAGCTCGACCTGCTGTTCATCGACCACGACAAAGCCGCCTACCTGCCCGACCTGCAATCCATCCTGGAGCGCGGCTGGCTGCATCCCGGAGGGATCGTCGTCGCCGACAACATGCTCATTCCCGGCTCCCCCAAGTACCGCGAATACATGCGCGAGCAGCAGGGCAAGCTCTTCGACACCGCCGAGCACAAAACGCACGGCGAGTATCAGACGCTGGCACCCGACCTCGTGCTCGAGTCGGAATACCTGGGCTAGCCGTTCACTGCGCGAGGGCGTCGCCTCGCCGACCCATAGTGACCTGGTGCCAACCTACGAGCGACAAAGTCGCTGACTAGTTCGCACACCTATCGGTCGAGCGACATTGTCGCTCAGAGGTTGGCACTCAGCGGTGCGCTCCCCGGAGCCGTGATCCCGCGCCTACGCCGCACAGCACCGACGGGTTCACTGCGCCCGCGGGTGCGCGCCCGCCCACACCTCGCGCAGCGCCGACACCGTCACCATCGTGTAGATCTGCGTCGTGGTCACCGACGCGTGCCCGAGCAGTTCCTGGACGACGCGCACGTCGGCTCCGCCGTCGAGCAGATGCGTTGCGAACGAGTGGCGCAGCACGTGCGGCGAGACCGCGGACGTGATCCCGGCGCGTTCCGCGGAGTCCTGCAGGACCTGCCATGCGCTCTGCCGCGACAGCCGGCCGCCCCTGGCGTTGAGAAAGATCGCCGGAGTGCCGCGGCCACGGCGGGCCAGCTCCGGACGTCCACGCACGAAGTAGGCGTCCAGGGCTGTGACGGCCGGCCGGCCGACGGGCACCAGCCGTTGCTTACCGCCCTTACCTCGCAACAGCACCGACCGGGCCCTGGTGTCGATGTCGTCGATGTCGAGGCCGACGGCCTCTGAGATGCGCGCCCCGGTCGAATAGAGCAATTCGAGCAGCGCTCGGTTGCGCAAGGTGAGCGGCCCGTCGGCCTCACTGTCACCGCCGGCGCCGTCGAGCAGTGCGAGCACCTCGTCGAGGGTCAGGCTCTTGGGCAGCCGTCGGCTCGGCGTCGGCGGCTTGACCGCCGATGCGACGTTGAGTTCGGTGATTCCCTCGGCCTCCGCGAAGCGGTGCAGCCCGCGAACCGCGATCAGGGCGCGCGCGGCGGATACCGCTGACAGCGGTGCGGTTCCGGCATCGGGATCGCCGCGGCGCAGCGCGACCAGGAAATCGCTGACGTCGGACTCGGTCACCTTGGCCAGGTCGTCGATCCCGCGCAGAGCCAGATGTTCGGAGTAGCGCCGCAAGTCCCGGCGATAGGAGCTCAAGGTGTTGGTCGCGACGCCGCGCTCGATGGTCAGGTGGTCGAAGTAGCCCTGGAGTTGGTCGTCGAGGGTCGACCTGAATGTCGTCATGTCCTGCCCTTGCCCTTGCGCTCGGCGAAGGCGTGCGGGCGGTCGCTCCAGGGCGCGTCAACCGACCGCAGCGACGATCGGTCCTCCACACTGTGTGCAGCCAGGATGCCCACAACCGCAAGCGAATTCACGATCTCACCGGCAAACACCATCCGGACCGCCTCGCGCAGCGGGAGCCACTTCAGCGTCAGATCGGCTTCCTCGTCGTGAGCCTCGGGCCGCTCGACGTCACGCAGACCCGTCGCGAGATACACGCGCACGCTCTCGTCGGTGAAGCCCGGCGTCGAAACCAGATCAGCGAGGACGCGCCAATCCGATGCGGCGAGGCCGGCTTCCTCGGTGAGTTCGCGCGCCGCCGTGACATGGGGCGGTTCGTCACCCGAATCCAGCAGGCCCGCGGGCAGTTCCCAGAGCCGGCGGCCGATCGGGTGCCGGTACTGGTAGACCATCGCGACGTTGTCCTCGTCATCGAGCGCGACGACGCCGACCGCACCGTAGTGTTCGACGACCTCGCGCTTGGCGGTCTTGCCGCCGGGCATGCGCACCTCATCGGCACGTAACGCGAAGATGTTTCCGACGTAGACGGTTTCGGAGCTGACGGTCTCGAAATCGTGTTCAGCCACGGGCTTCCGTTTTTTGCAGGCCGGCCTCGCGCAGCGGTTGCCCGACCTCCTCGGGATGCTCCGAACCGTTCGAGTGCTCGGGAATGTCCATCCCGGGCAGTCGCTCCTCGGCCTTGTAGTCCAGCGCCGCGCCGACGAAGGCAACGAACAGCGGGTGCGGCCGCGTCGGCCTGCTCTTGAGTTCCGGATGCGCCTGGGTGCCGACGATGAACGGATGCACCTCGGGGGCATACTCGACGAACTCCACGAGGTGACCGTCCGGCGACGTCCCGCTGAATCGCAGTCCGCTTTCGGCGATGCGCTCACGGTAGGAGTTGTTCACCTCGTAGCGGTGACGGTGCCGCTCGGACACCTCTCTGGACCCGTACGCCTGCGCCACAATCGAATTCGGTTCAAGCACCGCCGGATAGGCCCCCAGCCGCATGGTGCCGCCGAGGTCGGCTTCGCCGGCGACGGCGTCGCGTTGATCCGCCATGGTGGAGATGACGGGGTCAGAGGTCTTGGGGTCGAACTCGGCGGAGTTGGCGTCGGCGATCCCCACGGAGCGCGCCGCTTCGATGACGATGCATTGCAGTCCGAGGCACAGCCCGAAGACCGGCAGACCCCGCTTGCGCGCATAACGGATCGCGCCGATCTTGCCTTCGATACCGCGGATGCCGAACCCGCCCGGAATCAGAATGCCGTGGACGTCGGACAGCGCCGCGGCAGCACCGCTTTCGGATTCGCAGTCATCGGAGGCGACCCAGCGCATCTCGACCTTGGCGTGATGGGCGAAGCCGCCCGCACGCAGGGCCTCGGCGACCGATAGATACGCATCGGACAGGTCGATGTACTTGCCCACCAACGCGATTCGGACGGTTTCACGGGGTTCGTGCACTCGGTGCAACAGGTCGTTCCACTGCGTCCAATCCACGTCGCGGAACGGAAGGTTGAGCCTGCGCACTACGTAGGCGTCGAGCTCCTCGCGGTGCAGGACCTTGGGGATGTCGTAGATCGACGGCGCGTCCGGCGTGGAGATGACGCCGTCGATGTCCACGTCGCACATCAGGGCGATCTTGTTCTTCAACGGTTCAGGCACGTCGCGGTCGCACCGCAGGATCAGCGCGTCGGGGCTGATGCCGATGCTGCGCAGTGCGGCCACCGAGTGCTGTGTCGGCTTGGTCTTCAGCTCACCCGAAGGCGCCATGAACGGCACCAGCGAGCAGTGCAGAAAGAAGCAGTTCTCCCGGCCCACTTCGTGGCGCACCTGGCGTGCGGCCTCCAGGAACGGCAGCGACTCGATGTCACCGACGGTGCCGCCGATCTCGGTGATCACCACGTCGGGACGGTTCCCTGCTGGATCCGGCTCGGCCATTTCCAGGATGCGTCGCTTGATCTCGTCGGTGATGTGCGGAATCACCTGCACGGTGTCGCCGAGGTACTCACCGCGCCGCTCCTTGGCGATCACCGATGAATACACCTGCCCGGTGGTCACATTCGCCGACCCGTACAGGTTGCGATCGAGGAACCGCTCGTAGTGGCCGACGTCGAGGTCCGTCTCGGCACCGTCCTCCGTCACGAACACCTCGCCGTGCTGGAACGGGTTCATGGTGCCCGGGTCGACGTTGAGGTAGGGGTCCAGCTTCTGCATGGTCACCTGCAGGCCGCGCGCCGTCAGCAACTGCCCGAGGCTGGACGCGGTGAGACCCTTCCCGAGGGAGGAAACCACGCCACCCGTGACGAACATGTGCTTGGTGGGGGCTTGCGGGTGCTTGCGTAGAGCTGGCAAGAGCAACCTCCGTGACGACGCGGCAGGGGCTCGCTGTGAAATAGCTGGGGCCTGCCGACCCACGGAACTTAACCCTAACACCGACGGCGACAAGCCGTCGCTGACGCGCCGGGCCCCCGCGTGCAGAGGTGGGCCCCCGCGTGCAAAGGTGGGCCCCCGCGTGCAAAGGGACTATTGCGGGATGGTCACCGATGCGGCACCCTGGCCGACGCCGTACTGGCCGGGCTTGCCGCCGGCGGCCAGGTCACCCAGTGCCAGCACCGAGGTGAGCCGACCGGACTCCGAATCGATGTCATCGACCGTGCTGACCGCGGTGCTCAATGCGGCGTCCGACCTCGCGACCGCCACCGCGGCGGTACCGGAGGACGACCCGTCGCGCCCGACCAGCACGGTGCCGCTGCCGTGCGGAGCCATTCCGGCCGCGAACCTGGCGACCGTCGCTCCCTGGTTCCCTGCGTCCTCGCCGAGCTTGCCGCCGGTCACGATCAATGCGGTGTTGGCCGCGCCGATGCGCTGGTTGCCATAGGTGATGAAACCCGTGTCGCGCAGCGTCGCCAGCACGGTCTCACGTTGTGCGTCGTCGACGACCGAGACCTTCGGATCCCGGTTTATCAGCAGGCTGATGCCGAGCAGATCACCGGCCTGCGAGCCCTGGTCCACCGAGGTGGTGCTCAGCTGCTTACCCGCCGGCACGATCGGCGAGTTCACCACCGAGAGCAGCTTCTCGGCCGAGTTGGCACTCACGAACTCCGGCGTCAGATCGATTGTCCCAGCGACCGACCCGCCGGCGTCAGCCACCAGGCGTGCCAGCCCTTCGACGTCATCGTCTGCCGCATCCGGTGTCCGGAACATGACGACCGATTTCCCGCCGAGCGAGTCACGGAGGATCCGGGGCGCCATCAAGGCATCGAATTCTCCTGCAGCACTCAACTTCTCGTTGAGGGCATTCTTGTCATCGGTAAGCGTGTCGATCTGGTTCTGCAACTCGTGCTTGTCGTCCTGCAGACCGGAAAGCACGGTGTTGGACAGCAGACCGGAGCCCAGCGCGACTCCAATGGCCAACGCAAGGAACACCGCCGCGAGCGAAATCGCGTGTGAGCGCAGGGAAATCACTTCATCTTCTCCTCTTCGCGCAAGCGCTCGTCGCCATCCCTAGGTGACCCAGCTCTGAACCCAGAGCGAGAACTGATTCCAGTAGTCCACGACCCAATCCAGCAGAGCCGCATCCGCGCGTGACACCCATAGCGCGACGATCACCGCCACCAGCATCGCGAGCACGAGCAACGCGATCGCACCGCCGGACACCCGGCTGCGATACAGCGTGGCGACGGCTTTGGCATCCACCAGCTTTTCCCCGACCTTCAACCGGGTGAGGAAGGTCGACGGATTGCTCTGCTGGCGTGAGCGGTCGAAGAACTCCTCGATACTCGCCGAGTGACCCGCGGTCACGATCAACGAAGCACCGTGGTGATCGCAGAGCAGCAGCGCCAGGTCGGCGGCCGACCCCGCGGCCGGGAACGTCATCGCACCGACGCCGAGGTCCTGGATCCGTTCCAGACCCGCGGCGTGCCCGTCGGCATCGGCGGGCAACACCACCTGAGCTCCGCATCGCAGGGCGTCGGCGCTGATGCGGTCCGGGTCGCCGACGATGAGCTGTGGGCGGTATCCGGCCTTGCGAAGCACGTCGGCACCGGTGCCGACGCCCACCAGCACCGGTTGGTACTCCTTGATGAACGGCTTGAGGGCTTTGAGGTCGGCGGCCGAACTCGGTTCCTCGGCCACGATGACGACGTGACGGCGATTCATGTCCACGTCGATGTCCGGGATTCCGATGCCATCGATCAGCAACGGGCTTTCGCTGCGGATGAACTCGATCGTGTTACCGGCGAAGGCTTCCAGGTGCGCAACCAGCCCGCTCTTGGCTTCGTGCATCAGCTCGTGGATCTCGTGATCGGTTCGCTCGACACCCTGGATCAACAGCTTGTCCCCGGCATAGACGCCACCGTCATGAAGACGCAACCGCGCGCCGTCCTTGATCTTCTTGAACACCTCAGCGCCTGTGTCGTCGATCAGGGTCACCCCGTTAGCGACCAGGACCTCGGGTCCCAGATTGGGATACCGGCCCGAGATCGACGGCGACGCGTTGACGACCGCGGTGACGCCGGCCTCGACGAGGGCGTCTGCGGTGATCCGGTCCAGATCGAGGGCGTCGAGGACGACGATGTCCCCGGGGTTGATGCGGCGCAGCAACCGATCGATGTCGCGGTCGACACGGGCGGTGCCGGTGATGCCCGGGCGAGAGCTGGCATTACGGGATAGCAGCGCTGACATCTTCATGCGGCGATTCTGTCGACAGCCGCACGTTGTCTGTCGGAGGCGCGCCGTAACATCCGCCTCAGAAGTTCACTCTTGTCACAACTGCAACACGGTTAGGTGTACGCCTCGAAAAGCTCGACGAGGTTGCCCGACGGATCCGGTACGAGCGCTTGGCGTCCACCCCTGCCGGTGATCACCTCGCCGCGTAGCTCCGTGCCGGCCCGTCGCAGAGTGGCCACGGCCGTGTCCAGGTCGTCCACTTCGAGCTGAAATCGGTTCCAGCCGCCGGGTTCTGGCCGACTGCCGTCGACAAGCGTCTGGCCGGCGCCGCCGGCACCCGGCGAGTTCAGCAGAAGTCGTAATCCGTCCCGGCGAAGCATCGCGAAGCCCGGACCCGGCCGCATCGCGACCTCGAACTGGAATCGGGATGTGTAGAAGTCCACCGCAGCATCGACATCGTCGACGATGTAGCGAACGCTGGTGTTAGTCATCTTTGCACCTCCTAGGCATTATGATACATAAATGTCCCAGAAAAGGCAGCCCGATCCGAGAGTCGGGCACTCCCGGCGGGTGATATGCCGCGCCGCCCTCGAGGAGTTTGCGAGCGCGGGATACGCAGGCTTCCGCATGGAGGCGGTGGCGGCGCGGGCCGGCGTCGGACGCAGCACTCTGTATCGGCACTGGCCGGAAAAAGCCGCATTGATCGCCGATGCACTCGAGACGCTCAACGTGCAACCGGACCCCAATCGCGAACTCGTCTCCGGCACAGCCCGGCAGCAAGTCGAGCTGCTCCTCGGCCACCTCGCGCGCGCGCTCACCGACTCGCCGGTCGCGGCGTGCATCCCCGCACTCATTCATGGGGCGGAAACCGATTCGGACGTCCGGGATTTCTTCCACGGGTATTCAGCTCAGCGCCGCCGGCGTCTGACAGATGCGATCGCCGCGGGTGTCACCGACGGACAGTTTCCTGCCCGCGTCGACGCCGAGGCGGCTTCGGTGGCGCTGTCCGGTGCCCTGTTCTATCGACGGCTGATGACGGCCGATGCCCCCGACGCCGACTTCATCGCCGACTTGATCGACACCGTTCTAGGGGCATGACGCCTACGCGCCGGCCTCGCGTTCGTGCTGTGCCGCCTCGCGCAGTTCACGGGCGTGAGCGCGCCCGCTGTCGGACTCACCCAGACCCGCGAGCATGCGCGCCAGCTCGGCCACGCGGTCGTCGTCGTCGAGCCGGCGTACCCCACTGGCCTTGCCGCGCCCACCGCTGTCGACCATCAGGTGCACGTCGGCGTAGGCGGCCACCTGAGCCAGGTGGGTGACGACGATGACCTGATGCGTCCTGGCCAACCGCGCCAGCCGACGGCCGATCTGCACCGCGGCCCGTCCACCGACACCCGCGTCGACCTCGTCGAAGACCATCGTCGTGCCTTCGGTCGATGCGGCCAGCACAACCTCGAGCGCGAGCATGACGCGCGACAGCTCGCCGCCGGAAGCGCTCTTGTTCAGCGGCAGTACATCCATGCCCCGGTGCGCGGCGAAGCCGAAGTCCACCGCATCGACGCCGTACTGGCCGGCGTGCAGGGTCACACCCGCAGACACGGTCAGCGGCGCCGCGTCGTCGGCGCGTGCGGGCAGCGGCGCCACCGACACCGTGAACTCGGCGTCGGCCATCGCCAAACCCGACAGTTCCGCGGTCACCGCTTTCGACAAGCCCTTGGCGGCCTTGGTCCGCACCTTGGTCAGCTCGTTGGCCGCGACGACGACCTCGTCGTGCAGCGCATTGACCTGCCGCTCCAGATCGGCGAGCGCCTCCTCGGAGACGTCGAGCTGCGCCAGGCGATCGCGCGACTCTTGTGCCCACTGCAGGACACCGTCGATGTTGGCCGCGTATTTCCTTGTGAGCGTGCGTAACTCGCTCTGGCGTAGCAGCTTCGTCTCCAGCATGCTCGCATCGGTGGGCAGCGAAGCAAGGAAATCCCCGAGTTCACTTGCCACATCGCCGATCACGACGAGCGCACCGTCCAGCTGTGCGGCCAGTGCGCGCAGCGCGGGGTCGTCGGTGGTCTCGATCGCCGACTTCGCCTGTGCGACAAAGCCGAGCGCCGACGCGGACTCCGGTGAAGGATCATCGGATCCGGACAGTGAAGCACGCGCGGTCTGCGTCGCTTCCCGCACCGCGTCCAGCTCCGACATTCTCTGGATTTCGTTGACGAGACTGTCGTCCTCACCGGGTTGTGGTGCGACCGCATCGATCTCGTTCAATCCGAACTTGAGCCGGTCCGCCTCCTGCGCGAGCTCACGTGCCCGCTGCGTGCGGTCGACGAGGTCGCGACGCGCAGCCAGCCAGTCTTCGCGCAGTTTTTGATATCGCTTCAGCGGCTTCTCGACGTCGACGAATCGGTCCAGCGCCGCGCGCTGCTCGTCGGGGCGCATCAGCCTGAGCTGATCATTCTGGCCGTGCAGGGTGAGCAGTTCAGTCGTGAACGTGCCCAACGATTTCGCAGGCACACTGCGGCCTCCGAGGTAGGCCCGCGACGGGCCGTCGCGGGCGACGGACCGGGCGGCGATGACGCTGCCGTCGTCGTCACGCTCGGCTCCCGACGAATCCAGGATCTCGTCGATCTGCGATGTGACGTCCTCGCCCAGATCACCGGTGGTGAACCGACCCTCGACGACCGCCCGTTCCGCGCCGGACCGCACCCGCGTGGCGTCCGCTCGGGCGCCTCCGAGCAGGTGCAGACCCGTGACCACCATCGTCTTGCCGGTGCCGGTCTCGCCCGTGAGCACGGTGAGTCCGCGGTCGAACTCGGCGGTCGCGGTGCTGATCGCGCCGAGCGACTCGATACGGATTTCCGATAGCACTACTGCCCGCGCCACCCCGTGACCGGCAACCGGAACTTGCGTACCAGGCGGTCGGTGAATGGTGCGCTGTCCAGCCGCACCCACTTCAGCGGTGTGCCGCACCGGGTCACTTCCAGCCGGCCACCCGCGGGCACGACCATTTCGCGACGGCCGTCGCAGAACACCAGCGCGTCGTGGCCGCTCGCCTCGACCTCGATCGCGATCGAGGCGTCGGGGCTGGTGACCATCGGTCGCGCGAACAGTGCGTGAGCATTGTTGGGCACCACCAGGATTGCTTCCAGATCAGGCCACACGATCGGCCCACCCGCGGAGAACGCCCACGCTGTCGAGCCGGTCGGCGTCGCGACGAGCACCCCGTCACAACCGAACGCCGAGACCGGCCTGCCGTCCACCTCGAGCACCGCGCCGAGCACACCGAGCCGCGGGCCCTTCTCGAGGCTGGCCTCGTTGAGTGCCCAACCGCGGTCGATGATCTCGCCCTCGGCGCGCACGACGACGTCGAGGGTCATTCGCTCCTCGACGCGATAGTCACGCGTGATCAGATGGTCGAGTACGGAGTCGATGTTCTCGGCTTCTGCTTCGGCGAGGAAGCCGATGCGGCCGAGATTCACTCCGAGGACCGGTATCTCGACGTTGCGGGCCAGCTCGGCCCCACGCAGGAAGCTGCCGTCACCGCCGAGTACGAGGACCAGCTCGCATCCTTCGGCGACCCCCTCGTCGGCGTCGACGACCTCGATCCCGGATCCGAGGGCGCGGGCGTCGTCGGGTGACAGGTGCTCGGGAGCACGGTCGACCGCCTCAGCGGAGAGCACTCGCAGTCGAATCCCGTTGTCTCCGAGTACTTTATGGACGCGGCGCGCCACGTCGGTGGCGTCGTCACGGCCGGTGTGCACGACCAGCAGGATGTCACGCTCGGTCGTCATTGGGGACCCTCCGCGACGGCTTGTAGCACGGCCTGTTCGAGCAACTCCCCTTCCAGCGGGCTATCGGTTCGCGACCGCAGCTGCAGGAAGTACTCCACATTGCCGGATGGACCGGGCAGCGGGCTGGCGGTGACAGCGACCGTATGCCACTGCAGTGCGGCGGCGCGACGCGCAACGGTGAGCACTGCGTCGGCGCGCAATTGCGGGTCGGATACGACGCCTCCCGCGCCCACCCGATCCTTGCCCACCTCGAATTGCGGCTTCACCATGGGAACGATATCGGCGTCGGCATCCGCACACGACGTCAGTGCCGGTAGCACTGTGGACAGCGAGATGAATGACAGGTCGGCGACCACCAAACCGACCGGGCCGCCGATCGCGTCGGCCGTCAGATCGCGCACGTTGGTTCGCTCCATGACGTTGACCCGTGGATCGTTGCGCAACGGCCACGCCAGCTGGCCGTAGCCGACATCGACGGCGACGACTTCGCGAGCGCCGCGATCGAGCAGGACCTCGGTGAACCCGCCGGTCGACGCCCCGGCGTCCAGGCACCGGCGGTCGGCGACCGACAGCCCGAACGCATCCAGTGCGCCCGTGAGCTTGTGGGCGCCACGGGATACCCAGCTGCGCTCGTCGGTGTTGTCGACCGTGAGCGCGGCACTCACCGCGATGGCGGTGGCGGGTTTGGCGGCCGGCATGCCGTCGATGCTGACCCGCCCGGCGCCGATCAGCTCGGCGGCCTGCTGGCGGGAGCGGGCCAGCCCACGTCGCACCAGCTCGGCGTCAACACGTGCCCGCCGCGCCACGAACGGTCACCCCTTCTCGACCGACTCGAGCGCTTGCACCAGCAGCTCGTGCGCCTGCTCCAGCCGAGCGGCGACAACGTCGATCTCGGCGTCGGCGAGCTCGTCGAAGCCGGAGCCCTCCTGGGCGGGGTCGGGCAGATCTGCCAGCAACTCCGCGATCTGGGCGCGAATCTGGTCCGGATCGGTACTCATGTCGGTGTTCACGCTAGCCGATCTGCCGGGGTGAGCACGGACCATGGCTCCAGGGCCTGTCGCGCTGTGTCGTCACCCGCCGAAATGGTGAACGGCCGGCCGTCGAGGTCGGCCTCCCAGACCGCGCTGGCGATCGCGCGCACGACCGAGAGCGAATCCCCGACATCCCTGCCCGTGGCGTGGACGGCCACCGCCGACGCATCGATGTCGATACGCCAACCGGGATGCGGCCCGACGCGCAGGCTGTCCACGCGGTCATTGAGCGAGCGCAGGTCGGCAGCGAGGTAATCAGGTCGCTCCGACGAGACCGCGCGGATCATGTCGTCGGCCGTGCTGACGCCGGTCAGCACCATCAGACTCGGCAGGCCGGCGGCATTGGCTCCCGCGATATCGGTATCGAGTCGGTCTCCCACGACCAGCGGCGCGGAGAATGTGCCGCGCGCCAGGGCGTCGTTCAGCAGCGTGGGCTGGGGCTTACCTGCGACTTGTGGCTCCGCGTTCGTCGCCGCGCGGAGTGCTGCGACCATCGAGCCGTTGCCCGGCAGCAGGCCGCGTTCGGACGGCAACGTCAGATCGACATTGGCCGCGACCCACAGCGCTCCGCTTCGGATCGCCAACGCCGCTTCGGCGAGGTCGGACCAGCCGGTCTGCGGAGAGTGGCCCTGGACGACCGCGTCGGGTCCGTCGGAGAACTGCCGCACCGGCTTGAGTCCGACACCCGACACTTCTGCGGCCAGCGCGTCGGTGCCGACGATGAGAACCGATGCGCCCGAGGGCAATTGGCCCGCCAAGAGGTTCGCCGCGCTTTGTGCGCTGGTGACGACGTCTTCGGACTCGGCGGTGAATCCCAGCTCGTGCAGATGCTTGGCCACGTCGGCCGGGCTGCGTGATGCGTTGTTGGTGACATAGAGCGTGCGAGCCTGGACGGTGGACAGTGTTTCGACCGCACCTTCGGTGGCCTCGTGCCCACGGAACACGGTGCCGTCGAGGTCGAGCAGGAGGCAATCATGTTCCTGCGCAAGCTCACTCATGTCAGCTCAGCTCCGTGATCCGGTCCTCGGCGTCGGTCAGCCCCTCCAGGTCCGCGGCGGCCGCGTTGATGAACCACTGAAGCGCCTCCTGGCTGCGCCCGAGCGCCAGTAGCGTCTCGGCGTAGACGTAGAAGAGTCGTGCGGCGGTCTGACCGACTCGTGTCCGATCCAACTGGGGCGTCGACAGAATGGCCATGGCCTGCTCGTATTGACCGAGGTCGCAGCGAGCGCCGGCCGCGACGATGCGCATCTCGTCGGCGTCATCCCCGGTGAGCGCGGCGGCTTCGGGGCTACGAGCCAGCTCGATTGCCCGCTCCGGGCGTCCCACTCCCCGTTCACAATCGGCGATGAGCGGAAGCAACGCCGACTTGCTGCCCATACGGCGCGCCGCACGCAACTCAGCCAGCGCCTGAGCCCAGTCGCCGGAGTGGTAAGCGGCTATTCCGACGGCTTCGCGGACCGCGGCGATGCGGCCGGAACGTGCACGGGCCGCGCGAGCGTGAGCCAGCGCGGCTTCGGGGTCCTCGTCGAGGAGCAGGCCGGCAACCACCAGATGTCGCGCGACCGTGTCGGCGGTGCTGCGATCCAACGTCGTCAGTTCACCGCGGATATCGGGCGCCAACTGTTTGGCTTCGATGTCGGCCGGGATCGGCGGACCGTCGTCCTGCGGTGTGTTTTCGACGGATCTCGGCTGGGCGCGCCGGGCCCGGTTGGGACCCGACGAGCGCGGCGCCGACCCCCGAGAGCCGCGCCCACGGTTGCCGTTGTTTCCGTCCTGGACCACGTATGCCTTTCTACCCGATCACGCGACAATTGAGAATTCGAGACAAATTGTGCCGCAAAAGGAATCACCCCCCACGCAATTGTGGGGGGTGATCCTAATTTGTGTTCGGCGGTGTCCTACTTTTCCACCCGGGTGGGTAGTATCATCGGCGCTGGCAGGCTTAGCTTCCGGGTTCGGGATGGGTCCGGGCGTTTCCCTGTCGCTATTACCGCCGTAACTGTATTCACTCGTTTTTGAGTGTCCCCATGTGTGGTGGGGGAGGTGGTGAGACTGTTGTTCTCGCCGTGTTTTTTGGTGGTGGGGTGGGTGTTTGTGTGTGTGGTGTGGTTGCGAGGTTGTGTGTAAGTTTTCGGCCGGTTAGTGCCAGTTCCCTGAACACCTTGCGGTGCGTGTAGGTCTGGTCTATCGATCCCGTGGTCTGCGGGGGGCCTTATCCCACTTGATGGGTGAGAAGCCTGGTCTTGGAGGGGGTTTCCCGCTTAGATGCTTTCAGCGGTTATCCTGTCCGAACGTGGCTATCCAGCGGTGCCCCTGGTGGGACAACTGGTGGACCAGAGGTTCGTCCGTCCCGGTCCTCTCGTACTAGGGACAGGTTTCCTCAAGCTTCTGACGCGCGCGGCGGATAGAGACCGAACTGTCTCACGACGTTCTAAACCCAGCTCGCGTGCCGCTTTAATGGGCGAACAGCCCAACCCTTGGGACCTGCTCCAGCCCCAGGATGCGACGAGCCGACATCGAGGTGCCAAACCATCCCGTCGATATGGACTCTTGGGGAAGATCAGCCTGTTATCCCCGGGGTACCTTTTATCCGTTGAGCGACACCCCTTCCACTCGGGGGTGCCGGATCACTAGTCCCGACTTTCGTCCCTGCTTGACGTGTAGGTCTCGCAGTCAAGCTCCCTTGTGCACTTACACTCAACACCTGATTGCCGTCCAGGTTGAGGGAACCTTTGGGCGCCTCCGTTACTTTTTAGGAGGCAACCGCCCCAGTTAAACTACCCACCAGGCACTGTCCCTGAACCGGATATACGGTTCGAGGTTAGAGGCCCAATACGATCAGAGTGGTATTTCAACAACGACTCCACAATCACTGGCGTGACTGCTTCATAGTCTCCCACCTATCCTACACAAACCGTATCGAGCACCAATACCAAGTTGTAGTGAAGGTCCCGGGGTCTTTTCGTCCTGCCGCGCGTAACGAGCATCTTTACTCGTAATGCAATTTCGCCGAGTCTATGGTTGAGACAGCTGAGAAGTCGTTACGCCATTCGTGCAGGTCGGAACTTACCCGACAAGGAATTTCGCTACCTTAGGATGGTTATAGTTACCACCGCCGTTTACTGGGGCTTAAATTCTCCGCTTCACCCCGAGGGGTTAACGGGTCCTCTTAACCTTCCAGCACCGGGCAGGCGTCAGTCCGTATACATCGTCTTGCGACTTCGCACGGACCTGTGTTTTTAGTAAACAGTCGCTTCTCACTGGTTTGTGCCACCCACGCACGCTCAAGACCGCGAGGGTCTGTCACGTGGTGTGGGTCCCCCTTCTCCCGAAGTTACGGGGGCATTTTGCCGAGTTCCTTAACCATAGTTCACTCGTACGCCTTGGTATTCTCTACCTGACCACCTGTGTTGGTTTGGGGTACGGGCCGTGTATCCGCTCGCTAGAGGCTTTTCTCGACAGCATAGGATCACCGAATTCGCCTCACTCGGCTATGCATCACCTCTCAGACATGTGAACGACGGATTTGCCTATCGTTCGTCCTACAGGTTTGCCCCAGTATTACCACTGACTGGTACGGCTGCCTTCCTGCGTCACCCCATCGCTTGACTACTACCAAAGAAGGTCCCGCGCAGCGCATGCAATCCTCACACCCGAAGGTGATCGGTAACGCATGGTTTGGGCGGTTAGTACCTCTGATTCATCAGGGACGCTGATACACGGGTACGGGAATATCAACCCGTTGTCCATCGACTACGCCTGTCGGCCTCGCCTTAGGTCCCGACTCACCCTGGGCGGACTGGCCTGGCCCAGGAACCCTTGGTCTTTCGGCGGGCAAGGTTCTCACTTGCCTTATCGCTACTCATGCCTGCATTCTCACTCCCACACCCTCCACCACTAGATCACTCTGTGGCTTCACCGGATGCAGGACGCTCCCCTACCCAACGTCACCCCCGAAGGGATGGTCGTTGCCGCGGCTTCGGCGGTGTGCTTGAGCCCCGCTACATTATCGGCGCACAATCACTTGACCAGTGAGCTATTACGCACTCTTTCAAGGGTGGCTGCTTCTAAGCCAACCTCCTGGTTGTCTTCGCGACTGCACATCCTTTTCCACTTAGCACACGCTTAGGGGCCTTAGCCGGCGATCTGGGCTGTTTCCCTCTCGACGCACGGAGCTTATCCCCCGCCGTCTCACTGCCGCACTATCTGTCTTGTCGGCATTCGGAGTTTGGCTGACGTCAGTAACCTAGTAGGGCCCATCGGCCATCCAGTAGCTCTACCTCCAACAAGAAAAATGCGACGCTGCACCTAAATGCATTTCGGGGAGAACCAGCTATCACGGAGTTTGATTGGCCTTTCACCCCTACCCACAACTCATCCCCTCAGTCTTCAACCTAAGTGGGTTCGGGCCTCCACAACATCTTACTGCTGCTTCACCCTGGCCATGGGTAGATCACTCCGCTTCGGGTCCAGAACACACCACTACACCAATTCCTATGAATTGGATACGCCCTATTCAGACTCGCTTTCGCTGCGGCTACCCCTCCCGGGTTAACCTCGCGACATGTCCCTGACTCGCAGGCTCATTCTTCAAAAGGCACGCCATCACCCCACGACAAAGTCGAAGGCTCTGACGGATTGTAGGCACACGGTTTCAGGTACTCTTTCACTCCCCTCCCGGGGTACTTTTCACCATTCCCTCACGGTACTAATCCGCTATCGGTCACTGGGAAGTATTCAGGCTTACCGAGTGGTCTCGGCAGATTCACAGCAGATTTCACGGGCCCGCTGCTACTCGGGGATCCTGCGACAACAGGCAATGAGTTTTCGGTTACGGGGCTCTCACCCTCTACGGCAGGCCATCCCAGACCACTTCACCTAACACACTGCTTTATCACTGTTGCCCTGATCGGCGGATCAAGGAACACAGGCCCCACAACACCGCACACACAACCCCCGCCGGGTATCACATGCACACGGTTTAGCCATCCTCCGCTTTCGCTCGCCACTACTCACGGAATCACTTTTGTTTTCTCTTCCTACGGGTACTGAGATGTTTCACTTCCCCGCGTTCCCCCCCACTACCTATGTATTCAGTAGTGGGTGACACGACATCACTCGTGCCGGGTTTCCCCATTCGGACATCCTCGGATCCACGCTCGGTTGACAGCTCCCCGAGGCATAACGCAGCCTCCCACGTCCTTCATCGGCTCCCAGTGCCAAGGCATCCACCATGCGCCCTTAAACACTTACAACACAAAACAGTTAAAAATTCTCGGAAGAATCAAAAATTGCATTATCCACGCACCCAACAACACCCACCCCCACAAAGAAGGTGAGCGCCCCTGCGTGCGAGATGCTCGCAACCACTATCCACAAATCAAACACCACACCCCACCACCAAAGCAGGGCGACAACCAATCCATATCTCCGGTTTCCCACACTGGGGACGAAGAGATAGCGGGCTTGTTGTCTCAAAGCCCAATAGTGTGTCTGGCAATCCTGGCCGCACTCCAGCCGAAGCTGAAACCCGTGACGGCTCACATGTCTGTTGTGCACCAGACCCCCACCCACTACAGGTGAAAAGGGCCATCCAACGAATCGATCAGATCACCGAACCCCCACACGATGCGGGCGGGCCTGATTCTCGTGGTGCTCCTTAGAAAGGAGGTGATCCAGCCGCACCTTCCGGTACGGCTACCTTGTTACGACTTCGTCCCAATCGCCGATCCCACCTTCGACGGCTCCCTCCCACAAGGGGTTAGGCCACCGGCTTCGGGTGTTACCGACTTTCATGACGTGACGGGCGGTGTGTACAAGGCCCGGGAACGTATTCACCGCAGCGTTGCTGATCTGCGATTACTAGCGACTCCGACTTCACGGGGTCGAGTTGCAGACCCCGATCCGAACTGAGACCGGCTTTGAAAGGATTCGCTCCACCTCACGGCATCGCAGCCCTTTGTACCGGCCATTGTAGCATGTGTGAAGCCCTGGACATAAGGGGCATGATGACTTGACGTCATCCCCACCTTCCTCCGAGTTGACCCCGGCAGTCTCTCACGAGTCCCCGCCATTACGCGCTGGCAACATAAGATAAGGGTTGCGCTCGTTGCGGGACTTAACCCAACATCTCACGACACGAGCTGACGACAGCCATGCACCACCTGCACACAGGCCACAAGGGAACTGATATCTCTACCAGCGTCCTGTGCATGTCAAACCCAGGTAAGGTTCTTCGCGTTGCATCGAATTAATCCACATGCTCCGCCGCTTGTGCGGGCCCCCGTCAATTTCTTTGAGTTTTAGCCTTGCGGCCGTACTCCCCAGGCGGGGTACTTAATGCGTTAGCTACGGCACGGATCCCAAGGAAGGAAACCCACACCTAGTACCCACCGTTTACGGCGTGGACTACCAGGGTATCTAATCCTGTTCGCTCCCCACGCTTTCGCTCCTCAGCGTCAGTTACTGCCCAGAGACCCGCCTTCGCCACCGGTGTTCCTCCTGATATCTGCGCATTCCACCGCTACACCAGGAATTCCAGTCTCCCCTGCAGTACTCAAGTCTGCCCGTATCGCCCGCACGCCCACAGTTGAGCTGTGAGTTTTCACGAACAACGCGACAAACCACCTACGAGCTCTTTACGCCCAGTAATTCCGGACAACGCTCGGACCCTACGTATTACCGCGGCTGCTGGCACGTAGTTGGCCGGTCCTTCTTCTACAGGTACCGTCACTTGCGCTTCGTCCCTGCTGAAAGAGGTTTACAACCCGAAGGCCGTCATCCCTCACGCGGCGTCGCTGCATCAGGCTTGCGCCCATTGTGCAATATTCCCCACTGCTGCCTCCCGTAGGAGTCTGGGCCGTATCTCAGTCCCAGTGTGGCCGGTCACCCTCTCAGGCCGGCTACCCGTCGTCGCCTTGGTAAGCCATAACCTCACCAACAAGCTGATAGGCCGCGGGCCCATCCCACACCGCAAAAGCTTTCCACCACACGACATGCATCGCGTAGTCCTATCCGGTATTAGACCCAGTTTCCCAGGCTTATCCCAAAGTGCAGGGCAGATCACCCACGTGTTACTCACCCGTTCGCCACTCGAGTACCCCGAAGGGCCTTTCCGTTCGACTTGCATGTGTTAAGCACGCCGCCAGCGTTCGTCCTGAGCCAGAATCAAACTCTCCAAACAAAAACAACCCAACCCGCACAGCGGGCAGGTGGAATTCACTTCAGAAAAATCTGAAACCAAACAAGACACCAAAAACTGGCATCAAAAAACATCCACCCCTAAACGGGAAAAAGAGGTGAACAAAAAAACAACAAACAAAAACCACCAAACACACTATTGAGTTCTCAAACAACACACCCGCTTGGCCGCGCAACCAACCCGCGGCATTAAAGCCACGGGCTCGTAGTGCGGACAATCAGGAGCCCAACCGAAGTTGGGGCTTCCCTCTGGGAGCCGCCGCGCTCGCCGGGTTTTGGCCCGTGTCGCAGCGACTCCGATAAGTTACGTGAGGGATAACTCCGAGTCAAATGGGCTGGTGGGGCGGGTTTTTGAATCCGCGTCCATCGTGCGCACCAGGGTGCGTCGACTCGTCGTTCATAGGTTCCAACGCCGCATCCGCGGCCATTGTTCCCGAAAATCGACACCAATTTCTGCCGAGCCGTTCCAGCCCGACGCACTAGCCAACGCGGTGGACGCCCGCGATATTCCGCTTGCCGCGGCGCAGCACCAACCAGCGACCGTGCAGGAAGTCCGACGGCTGCGGCGCCCACGCTTCGCTCTCGATGCGGACGTTGTTGACGTATGCCCCGCCCTCGCCGATGGTGCGGCGCGCTGCACCCTTACTGGCCGACAAGCCGCTGGCCACCAGCAGGTCGGTGATCACATCGGGCTCCCCGGCCGAAAGCTCGGCGACTGAGGCTTCGCGCAACGCGGCGGCCAACGTCGGCTCGTCCAGCTGGGAAAGCTCGCCGCGACCGAACAGCGCCTGGCTGGCGTGCTCAACCGCCGCCGTCGCCGCCTCCCCGTGGACAAGATTCGTGAGCTCCCGCGCCAGACGGCGCTGACCAGCGCGTTCGTGAGGGCGCTCCGCCGTCGCCTGCTCCAGCTCGGCCAACTCCTCACGCGTCAGGAAGGTGAACCACCGCAGATAACGGACCACGTCGGCATCGGCGGTGTTGACGAAATACTGATACCAGGCGTACGGGCTCGTCATGTCCGGGTCGAGCCACAGGCTGCCGCCGCCGGTCGACTTGCCGAACTTCTGGCCTTCCGAGTCGGTGACCAGCGGGGTGGTCAGGGCATGGACCGTCGCGCCCGCCTTCTGTCGGACCAGCCGTACGCCGGCGATGATGTTGCCCCACTGGTCAGACCCGCCGATCTGCAGTCCGCATCCGTAGCGTTGGTGCAGCTCGACGAAATCGTTGGCCTGCAACAGCATGTAGCTGAATTCGGTGTACGAGATGCCATCGCCTTCCAGGCGCCGCCGCACCGTGTCTCTGTCGAGCATCACGTTGACGGAGAAGTGCTTTCCCACGTCGCGCAGAAACTCGATAGTGGGCATCTCTGCGGTCCAGGTCAGGTTGTTCTCGACGACGGCACCGGTGGCCGAATCGTTGAACTCGACGAAGCGTTCCAGCTGGCCGCGTATCCGGCCGGCCCACTCGGCGACGGTGTCGGCGGTGTTGAGGGTGCGTTCACCGACATCGCGCGGATCGCCGATCATTCCCGTCGCTCCTCCGGCCAGCACGATCGGGCGGTGACCCGCCTGCTGAAACCGCCGGAGCGTCAAGAGCGGGATCAGGTGTCCGGCATGCAGGCTCGGCGCCGTCGGATCGAATCCCGAGTAGACGGTGACGGGTCCCGCTGCGAGTTCTCCTGCCAACGCGTCCCGATCGGTGGACTGCGCGATCAGCCCACGCCACTCCAGCTCATCAAGGATGGATGCGCCCGTAGAAGTCACAGCACCGATCTTCCCGCACTAGTCGCTTTCGCCGGGAGCCGGTGCCCGGGGGCTGCGGCGATACAGCGACACCTCAGGACGACCGGCCAGCCACATTCGCCAGGGACGATCGGCCGCCTTACTGACGCCGACGCGCGGGCCGGCCACCCCGTCGCGCTTTCCGCCGAGCGTCACCTGGATCGGACTCTGCCCGTCGAACAGGTCAATCCCGTTGTCTTCCATGGTGATTCCCAGCGCCGAACACAGATTTCCGGGACCTCGACCCAGCGCTGCGGGCCGGACCGACTCACCACGCCGGGCCTGGGCGACATCGGCACCGGATTCGATCGCCACCGCTCGCAGCAATACCGCACCCGCTACCCCGTCGGTCGCACAGACGACGTTGGCGCAGACGTGTATGCCATGGCTGCGGTAGGTGTAGAGCCGCCCGGGCGGCCCGAACATGACCGCGTTGCGTCCTCCCACGCCGCGATACGAATGCGCCGCCGCGTCCGGCCAGGGTTGACCTTCAGGGCCGCCGTACGCCTCGACCTCCACGATCATGACGCTCACGCCGCGACCGACCAGCGTCGCGCCAAGTAGCCGCCCCGCTGCGCTCAGTGGATCCACGGACAACCGTCGCGCACTCATCGCAGCGATTCTGCCCGCCCTTCTTGACACCGCTACCACCGGGGAGCATTATTCATCGCATGATGAGTTCATCACGTGATGAATTAACCCGCAGATCCTCGGACGTCGCGATAGACGTCAACGATCTGCGTGTTGAGCGAGGTAAACGAGTCGCCCTCGACGACATCTCGGTGCGGATCGCACGAGGCACGATCACCGGATTGCTCGGCCCGTCCGGATGCGGGAAGACCACGTTGATGCGTTGCGTCGTCGGAACGCAGATCATCGAGAAGGGCACCGTGACGGTGCTCGGCCACCCGGCCGGCTCCGCCGACCTGCGGCATCGGGTCGGCTATGTCACCCAGAATCCGACGATCTACGACGACCTGAAGGTCATCGACAACGTCCGCTACTTCGCGGCACTGACCGGTGCCGACAGTTCGGACGCCGATGATGCGGTCGCCACCGTCGGCCTCCAGGATCACCGAACCGCATTCTGTGGCAACCTTTCCGGCGGTCAACGGACCCGCGCATCCCTGGCCTGCGCGCTGGTGTCACACCCCGATCTGCTGGTACTCGACGAGCCCACTGTCGGACTCGATCCCGTTCTGAGAGTGGACCTTTGGGAGCGGTTCGATCAACTGGCCGAACACGGCACCACGCTGCTGGTGTCGAGCCACGTCATGGACGAAGCCGACCACTGCGGCGACCTGCTGCTCATGCGCGAGGGCCACCTTCTGGCGCACACCACACCCGCGAAACTACGAGAGGACACCGGATGTCAGTCACTGGAGGAAGCGTTCCTGTCCGTCATCCGGCACAGCACCGCAGCCTGAAAGCCCGCAACCGGCTGAGCCCGCAGGCATACCTGGCGACGACGACGCGAATATTGCGCCAGCTGGCCGCCGACCACCGCAGCGTCGCGATGATCCTCGTCGTCCCGAGTCTCGTCATCACGTTGATGTATTTCATGTTTCAGGATGCGCCGCATCGGCCCGGTGCACCGTCGCCGTTCAACAACGCATGCCTGATCATGCTGGGCGTTTTCCCGCTTATCGTGATGTTTCTGATCACGTCGATCACCATGCAGCGGGAACGGGTTTCGGGCACCTTGGAACGGATCCTCACCACTCCCCTGCGCCGCCTGGACCTGCTCGCCGCCTACGGCACCGCCTTCTCGATCGCCGCCGCAGCGCAGGCGACGCTGGCCTGCATCGTGTCGTTCTGGTTCCTCGGACTGGACACCGCAGGCAGCCCGATCCTGGTGTTCATCATCGCGATCATCAACGCGGTCCTGGGCGTCGGCCTCGGCTTACTGTGTAGTGCATTCGCCCGCACCGAGTTTCAGGCCGTGCAGTTCATGCCGCTGGTGATTGCTCCGCAGCTGTTGCTGTGCGGCATCATCGTGCCCCGCGACGTGTTGCCCGTTTGGCTGCAATGGGTCAGCAACGTATTGCCTGCCAGCTACGCTCTGGAAGCGCTGCAACAGGTGGGTGCGTACGCGGAGCCAACGTTCATCGCGGTGCGAGACATCGCCGTCGTTATCGGGTTCGCCGTCGTGGCACTGTGCCTGGCCGCCGCGACACTTCGACGAAGGACACCGTGACGACCTTGACGACGAACGCAGAACGCAAACGTCCCGGGCGGCCGCGCGGGACGTCCGACACACGCGAGCGCATCCTGAGCAGTGCGCGGGAGTTGTTCGCCCGCAACGGGATCGACAAGACTTCCATTCGCGCGATCGCCGCCGACGCGGATGTGGATCCTGCGTTGGTGCACCACTACTACGGCACCAAGACGGAGCTGTTCGCCGCGGCCATCCACATCCCTATCGACCCGATGCAGGTGATCGGCCCACTACAGCAGATCCCCGTTGAAGAGATCGGTCGCACGCTTCCATTGCTTCTGTTGCCGCTGTGGGACTCCGAGATGGGAAAGGGGTTCATCGCCACGCTGCGATCGATTCTCGCCGGCAGCGACCCCTCGCTCGTCCGGTCGTTCCTGCAAGAGGTCATCACCAAGGAAGTCGGCTCGCGCGTGGACAATCCGCCGGGCAGCGGGCCCCTTCGCGTGCAGTTCGTCGCCTCGCAACTGGTGGGCGTCGTGATGGCGCGCTACATCCTCGAACTCGACCCGTTCAAATCGCTTGCGGTCGAGCAGATCGCCGAGACAATCGCGCCGAATCTGCAGCACTACCTGACCGGAGAGCTACCCGGATTCGCCTGATGCCCGCTCGAGCAGTCGGGCGTGTTCGGCGTCGTCGGTGACGCTGACGGCGTCGTCGACCAGCAGGACCGGGACGCCGTCCTCGATGCGGTACGCGCGCCGCAGCCGCGGGTTGTACAGACATTCATTGTTCACGAGGAGCAGCGGTCCGCGGTCCTCCGGACAGACCAGGATCGCCAGAAGTTTGTCGTCGAGCACGGCAGCGCGTCAGCCGCCGGGACTGACCGGCAAGTTAGCACCCGGCACTTGCTGTTGCTGTTGTTGCTGCTGCTGTGCAGCTGCCATCTGCTGCTGCGCCTGCAGCTTGCGCTGGTATTGCAGCGTCGCTTTCAACGCCTCGATGAGCGGCGCCTGGTTCGGGCGGTGGTCGAGCGCATCCTGAATGGCCAGCTTGTTCGCATTCGAGGCCTTGAAACCCTGAGCCCGCAGGTTCATCACGTCGTCGATCAGCCTCGACAGTTGGCCGCCGCCCTCACCCATGTTGTACTCGTTGTAGATGATCATCAGCGCCTCGTCGGCGGTCATGTTCGCTTGGCGTCCACCCGGCACTTCGGCCTCACCCGCCACGGGCTTCGCACAATCTTCTCCCGTGCACGACTCCCCCGGCGCACGGGTCTCGGGCTCTCCCGCCACGGGCTTCGCGCAATCCTCCCCCGTGCATGACTCACCGGGCTGGCGGGTGTCCTGTGCGGTAGGCGTTTCGGTCTCGGTTGGGGCCGCGGGTTGTGCGAACGCCGTCGAGACGCCGAATCCGGACATTAGGCCCACCGCGAGCACCCCGCCGGCGACGGCGCGGCGCCAGTCGATACGAGCTTTACCGGTCTCCGATGTCATCCATCCTCCAGCGCGATAGGCATGCTCTCCAACAGCGGCGATGTGCCCGCCCCCTGACGACCCTGCCGCCAGCGGGAGCCTAACAGCGACACGACAACACGGCACGGTCGCGACTGTCACCCACCAGCGATCTCGGTGCGTACCGCGACAGTCAATCGCTTGTACCGATTCGTATCGCGGTCCAGGTACCAGGCGTTACGGGACGGTTTGGGGATCCCGGCGTCGCGCAGCGGGCTGATGAGCGGCCGGCAGGATGCGCTGAACGTCATCTCCGGCACCACGTGCACGATGTCGGGTGGATTGCCCACCGCCAGATCCGCGAGCGCTTCGGACAGATCAGCAGAAGGGATTGTGCCGCCGGGCCGCAGCGCGAGCGCCGTCACCGCGAGATGCTCCCCGTCGGCGTCCACGCCATAGGTCACCGCAAGATCCACCGCGCCGAGGCGGCTGACGGCATCGTTCACCGTCGCGGCGTAGACGACACCGCGGGGGGTGTGGATGACCGTGCTGCGATTGTCGACGAGCCAGTAGTCGCCGTCCTCGTCGCGTCGGAACAGATACTCCGACGACACCCACGTGTCCGCGGGCGCGAAAACCCCGCGCTTGACCGAAGCCGTGGGGTCGACCGGACCGCGCGGGTGGGCCAGCAGGACACCCACCTCGTTGGTGTCTGCGCGACGCACGAATCCGCGTTCGTCCTCGAGGATCAGGTCGTCCTCCGCGTCGTAGGCAGCCAACGCGATCTCCCCGCTGCCGGGCAGCGGCCTGCCCTTGCTGCCGATCTTGGCCCCCGCCACGTTGGCCAGCACCGCCTGCCCGTCCGACGTCGCGAAGAATTCGACGATGCGGGCGGGCTCGAACACCTCCACGACGCGTTGCCACAGGCCGGTCGGCATGCCGGAGCCGATGAACAACCGCACCGGGTGGCTCCCCGTGAGCGAGAACGACGGGTCGTCGATGACGTCGCGCAGCATCGCCCACGTGTAGGAGACGACGGTGACGCCGTACTGACGGATCTCTTGAAGGAACCGGTCCGGGCGTAGACCCCGCGACAACGCGATGCGCGATCCACCGACTACCGCGCCACCGAGTGCGACCAATAGACCGGACTGATGATGCAGCGGAGTCAGACAGTAGACCGTGTCGCCGCGCCCGAGGTTCGCCGCCGATGCGGTGCCTAACGCCGACAGCGCCCAGCGATGGTTGGTGATCTGACGCGCGACGAACGTGCCGGCGATGGAGGTGAACCCGATGAACGCCAAGTCGCGCGCCAATCCGGGGTTGGGGCGGTACCAGCCGGGCAGGTCGACGACATCGGGGTCGATCTTCTCCATGTCGATCACGTCGGCGTGTTCTGGGAGATCCAGGTCGCGCACTTCGCCACCACCGAGGACCAGCACGCGCATGTTCAATTTGCGTGCCGCGTCGAGGTTGCTCGGGTCGGCGATGATGTCGGACACCGCCCCGAGGCGGGCAGCGGTCACCAGGTCGGCGTCGGGCGGCATCAGCACGGCGACGGCACCGAGACGCGACAGTGCCGCGATCGCGACCAGTGCACTCGGGCGGGTCTCCATGAGCACGCCGACGTGCGCGCCCTGCCGCACACCGACTTCGATCAGACCGCGCACGACGTTGTTGATGCGACGGTCCACCGCCTCGTAGGTGTGGACACGGCCGTCGAACAGCAGCGCTTCGCCGTTGGGCAGATCGCGAGCCTGTTCGGACATGATCCGGCCCAGCGAGATTCGGGTGTGGTCGTTGATCTGGCCCAGCCGCGCGAGGCGAGGCAGGGTGCGATACGTCTCGACGACGATCGCGCGCGCGGACTTGTTGGCGGCAACGAGCGCACCGGTTGCCGACCGGGCGAGGGTGAACACCATCTCGGTGGCCGCGTTGGTGCCGTGGACCAGACGTGAGCTCAAGGAGACGCCGGTCTCGTTGGGCTCCTCCGGCTGCAACGGCATCGGCGTGACGCCGTCGGGCATATCGCCGGTGCCGTCGATCCACTTGACCCACTGAGCGACCGCAGGCCAGGTCTGCGTCGACGCCTTGGAGCCAACGACGAGACCGAAATGCCCTGCGCGGATCAGGAATTCGTAGACATCCGCCTTCGGCGCGGCGCGCTTGATCCCGCGAACCGACGCGGGCTGACCGATGTCGTCGACCTCGCCGACGACGGCCAGCACCGGACACTCGATGTCCGACAGCGTCACCAGGTCACCGTGGATCGAGAAGCCGCCGCTCATCATGCGGTTGTGCGCGATGAACTGCTTGAGCAGCTCGGCGATCGCGGGACCCGACCACGCGATCCATCCTTCGGACTGCAGGAATCGCCGTTGCTGCTCACGCGGCAACAGTGCCTCACGGTCGTGCAACTGACGGAGGAAGTCGATGCGCGACTGCGCGGTCTTGATCGGGTCGAGCATCTGAAAGCCGGTGCGCGCCAGCCAACCCGGAATGTCCATGCGGCTGAACACGTGGTCTGCCATGAAGTCCGCCGCCGCGGGCGCGATGCTGGCAGGCATGTTCATCGGCAGAGCGGCCAGGGTATCGACCGGTGAACCGAACGCGATGATGCTGGCGAGGTCCTTCGACCGCCGGTACGCCGCCGATTGATAGGCGAACATGCCACCCTGCGAGTAACCGGCCAGATGGACGTCGCGGCCGGTCACCTCTTTCACGGTGTCGATGGCCTCACTCAGCGCGACGACATGGTCGGCGAGGTTGCGATCCATGCCGCCCTCGATCTTGTCGGGCGATCCGAAATCGATCACCCACGGATCGATGCCGGCGCGGTGCAGGATCCCGACCGCGCCCTCCTCGCGGGTGACGTCCCACATGTCGGCCGACATCATCATCGGGTGGACCATCAGGACGGGAGGTCCGGGCTTCTTGGCTTCCGGCCGTGAGTCGGGCGGGAAGTAGCGCCGCAGCCGGTACATCGGCACGCTCTGGATGATCTGGAACGGCGAGGGCACCGCCCCGGTCTCCAGGCCGCCGTAGCGCAGCACCTCCAGCCCGTTCTGTGCGGTGGCCACCAATCGCCCCACCGGTCTGGTCAGTCCTGAAAGGTCCACCTGCGCACACTCCCCTAGCCGCTAAATCCCCCGAATGCCGAGTTGATCATGGCATAGCGGTCTGAGACGACGCCGAGATTGACGAGGGTGCAGTCGCCCGACCGTGCCGCATGGCCGGCCACCTATCATCGGGCCGCGATGGCGAACCTGGTCAATGTCGAACGCGCGAGCGTGGGGTACGGCACCCGCACGCTACTCAACGCCGTCAGCCTGGGGCTCGACGAGGGCGACGCGGTGGGTGTCGTCGGACGAAATGGCGACGGTAAGACGACGCTGCTGCAGGTGCTGACCGGCACTCGGTCGCCCGACTCGGGGCGCGTGACGCACACCTCGGGGTTGTCGGTGGGTTATCTGCGCCAGAGCGACGAGTTCGGCGGCGCGACCGTGCGGGACGTGATCGTCGGCGGGCGCCCCGACCATGTCTGGGCTGCCGAGCCCGGTACCCGTGACGTCGTATCGCATCTACTCTCCGGTGTCGACCTCGACAGCGAGGTCGGCCGGCTGTCTGGCGGCGAGCGGCGGCGGGTGGCGCTGGCGACCGAACTAATCGCCGGCCATGACGTGCTCGTGCTCGACGAGCCCACCAACCATCTCGACGTCGAGGTGATCGGCTGGCTCGCGCAGCACCTGAACGCGCGGCGCGCCAAGGCGTTGGTGGTGGTGAGCCACGACCGCTGGTTCCTCGATGCGGTGTGCACGAGTACGTGGGAGGTGCACGACGGCGTCGTAGACGCGTATGAGGGCGGGTACGCGGCGTATGTCCTGGCCCGCGCCGAACGCACCCGGGTGGCTGCCGGAGTCGAGGCCAGACGTCAGAACCTGATGCGAAAGGAACTGGCGTGGCTGCGGCGCGGCCCGCCGGCGCGGACGTCCAAGCCGAAGTTCCGAATCCAGGCGGCCAACGACCTCATCGCCAACGAGCCGCCGCCACGCGATTCGCTTGGGCTGCAGACGTTTGCGACCACGCGCTTGGGTAAGGACGTCTTCGATCTGCACCGCGTCCGGCTGGAAGTCGGATCGAACGTCGTGCTGGATCGCATCGACTGGTCGATCGGGCCCGGGGCGCGGATCGGGCTGGTCGGTGTGAACGGCACCGGAAAGACGTCGGTACTGCGGCTCCTTGCGGATGAACTGCAGCCCGCGTCCGGCAACATCAAGCGGGGCAAGACGCTCAAGATCGGCTACCTCAGCCAGGCGCTGGTCGAGCTCGACGGTTCCGAGCGGGTGCTCGATGCGGTCGAGAACCGCCGCCGGATCACCGAATTGGCCGGTGGCCGGGAGATCTCCGCTGACACTTTGTTGAAGGATTTCGGATTCACCGGCGACAAGCTGACCACGCGGCTGTCCGAGCTGTCCGGTGGGGAACGGCGACGGCTGCAGTTCCTGCGGCTGCTGCTCGACGAGCCCAATGTGCTGCTACTCGACGAGCCGACCAACGATTTGGACATCGATACCTTGACGGTGATCGAGGACTACCTCGACGGCTGGGCAGGGACGCTGATCGTCGTCACGCACGACAGATACTTCCTGGAACGGGTCTCCGATGTCACGTATGCGCTCACCGGCGGCGGCCGATGCGATCTGCTGCCCGGCGGTATCGAGCAGTACCTTGCGGATCGCGCGGCGCGGGAGTCCGTCGAGCCGGCCGCGGCCGAACCGCAGCGCGGCGAGTCGGCCTCGGCGCGGGAGCGACGCACCGGGAAGGAAATGGCGCGCATCGAAGGTCAGCTGGAAAAGCTCGAGAAACAGATCGCCGCGATTCACGAGTCGATGGCCGAGGCGGCCGCCGATCACGTGCGGGTGGGCGAACTCAACGCCGAACTACAGGACATGCTGACGCGCAAGGAATCTCTCGAGGAGGCATGGCTGGCCGCCGCCGAGGACTAACGACGGAGGCGATGCCGGAGCCGGTCGGCGGTCTCATGCACGACGCCGAGCTGCTTGGCCACCTGGATGGGGGCGGTGCCCCCCCTGGCATCCCTTGAGTTCACCGACCCGTCGATGGTGAGCACCTCGCGCACCTGCGATGTCAGCTCGGGATGGATACCGGCGAGCTCTGCGTCCTCGAGATCTTCCAGACCGACCCCGCGCGCCTCCGCGGCGCGCACCGCAGCGCCCGCCGCCTCGTGCGCCACCCGGAACGGCACGCCTCGTTGCACCAACCACTCGGCGACATCGGTCGCCAGCGTGTAGCCGAGCGGGGCCAGTTCTGCCATCCGGTCGACGTCGAAACGCAGGGTCGACACCAGACCCGCCATCGCGGGCAGCAGCAATTCCAGCTGGAGGACGGAGTCGAACACCGGCTCCTTGTCCTCCTGCAGATCCCGGTTGTACGCCAGCGGTTGGGCTTTCAGCGTCGCCAGCAGCCCGGTCAGGTTGCCGATCAGCCGGCCCGACTTGCCGCGTGCCAGCTCGGCGATGTCGGGGTTCTTCTTCTGCGGCATGATCGAACTTCCGGTCGACCATGAGTCGTGCAGCGTCACATAGCCGAACTCTGTTGTGCTCCAGAGGATGATGTCCTCGGCCAGCCGCGACAGATCGACACCGATCATCGAGAAGACGAAGGACGCCTCGGCAGCGAAGTCGCGCGACGCGGTGGCGTCGACGGAGTTGTCGGCAGCGGCGTCGAAGCCCAACTCCTCGGCGATCGCATCGGGATCGAGCCCGAGCGAGGACCCCGCCAGTGCCCCGGACCCGTAGGGCGATACCGCGGCTCGCTTGTCGAAGTCGACCAGCCGATCGACGTCGCGGAGCAGCGGGTGTGCGTGGGCGAGCAGATGGTGTGCGAGCAGGATCGGCTGCGCGGACTGCAGATGCGTCTTGCCGGGCATGATCGCGGTCGGATGCGCCGCGGCCTGAGTCGCCAGCGCGGATACGACCTCGAGAGCTCCGTCGGCGATGCGCCTGATCGCATCGCGAAGCCACATCCGAAACTGCGTGGCCACCTGGTCATTACGTGACCGGCCCGCCCGCAGGCGTCCGCCGAGATCTTCCCCCACCCGGTCGATCAGCCCGCGCTCCAGCGCACCGTGCACGTCCTCGTCGGTGACCAGCGGGCCGAAGCTGCCGTCGGCGACATCGGAGGCCAGGTTGTCCAGGCCGACCAGCAGGCCGTCGCGCTGCTCGTCGGTGAGCAACCCGGCCCGGGACAACACCCGCGCGTGCGCCTTCGACGCGGCGATGTCGTATGGCGCCAGCACCCAGTCGAAGTGGGTCGATTTGCTCAGGGCGGCAAGGGCGTCCGATGGTCCGTCGGTGAACCGGCCGCCCCACAGCGAACCCTCGTTCGTACTCATAGCTGATGCTCTTCGCGCAAGCGGCTCATCACTGACCTGCGAGGTCTCGTTGTGCGGAGATCTTCGACGACAGGCCGTGCACATGGACAAAACCCTTGGCCGACGACTGGTCGAACGTGTCACCCTCGTCGTAGGTCGCGAGATTGAAGTCGTAGAGCGACTCCGCGCTGCGCCGCCCGTTGACCGCGATGTGCCCGCCGTGCAGCACCATCCGGATCTCCCCGGAGACATGTTCCTGAGTCTTCGCGACGAACGACTCCAGCGCCGCCTTCAGCGGGGAGTACCAGAGACCGTCGTACACCAGCTCGCCCCACTTCTGATCGGTACCGCGCTTGAACCGGCCGAGCTCGCGCTCCAGGGTCACGTGTTCGAGTTCGGTGTGCGCGGTGATGAGCACCATCGCCCCGGGCGCCTCGTAGATCTCGCGGCTCTTGATGCCGACGAGCCGGTCCTCGACGACGTCGAGCCGGCCGACGCCCTGTTCGCCGCCGCGGCGGTTGAGTTCCTCGATGGCCTGGAGCACGCTGACGTCGCGGCCGTCGATCGACACGGGCACGCCGCGTTCGAACCCGACGATGACCTCATCGGGGGTGTTCCAGTTGACGGTGGGATCCTCGGTGTAGTCGTAGACATCCTTGGTCGGCGCGTTCCAGAGGTGCTCGAGGAAGCCGGTCTCCACCGCACGGCCCCAGACGTTCTGGTCGATGGAGAACGGTGAGCGCTTGGACACGTTGATCGGGATCGCGTTCTCCTCGGCGAACGCGATGGCCTTCTCGCGGGTCCACGCATAGTCGCGAACGGGTGCGAGAACCTCGAGATCCGGCGCCAGCGAGGCGAATCCGACCTCGAAACGCACTTGGTCGTTGCCCTTGCCGGTGCAACCGTGCGCCACGATCCCGCCGCCGTGCTCACGCGCCGCGGCCACCAGATGCTTGACGATCAGCGGCCGACTCAGCGCCGACACCAGCGGGTACCGGTCCATGTACAGCGCATTGGACTGAATGGCTGGAAGGCAATACTGCTCGGCGAATTCGTCCTTGGCATCGACGACGACCGCTTCGACGGCGCCGCAGTCGATCGCGCGTTGCCGGACCACCTCCATGTCCTCGCCGCCCTGGCCCAGATCGATGGCCACAGCGACGACCTCACGCCCGGTCTCCTTGCCGATCCAGCTGATCGCGACCGAGGTGTCCAGACCGCCGGAATACGCCAGGATGACGCGCTCGGACGCCGATTTTGGCAACTTAATCTCCTCCTTGTTGGATGCTTTCGAGTTTCGCTGCCAGTTCGGTGCCGGTCATCGGCTCGCGGGCGATCACCAGGATGGTGTCGTCGCCGGCCACGGTACCGACCACGTAGGGCAGCGCAGCGCGATCCATCGCGCTGGCAAGGTAATGCGCGGCCCCCGGCGGTGTACGCAGCACCGCGAGATTGCCGCTGGCGTCGGTGGACACCAGGAGGTCGGCCAGCAGCCGCGACATCCGTTCGGTGCCACCGGAAACGCCGCGGACCGGGCTACCGTCTTCGGGAACGACGTACACGCCGACACCGCCGTCGGCGCCACGGAGCTTGACGGCGCCGAGTTCTTCCAAGTCGCGCGACAACGTCGCCTGCGTGACGTCGATGCCCTCGTCGGCGAGCATGGTCGCCAGCTCGCCCTGGCTGTGAATGGATTGCGATGACAGGATCGACACGATACGAGCCTGCCGCCCCGCTCGGGTGGCCGCGTTCGTCATGATCGCTCCAACAGCCACACCAGCAGCGCCTTCTGCGCATGCAACCGGTTCTCGGCTTCGTCCCACACCGCGCTCTGTGGTCCGTCGATCACGTCGTCGGTGATCTCTTCGCCGCGATGCGCCGGAAGACAGTGCAGAACAATCGCATTCATCTGCGCCCGCGCGAGCAGCGCCGAATTGACCTGGAACGGTTTGAACGGCCCCACCCGGTCCAGGCCGTCATTCTCCTGGCCCATCGATGTCCACGTGTCGGTGACGAGCACGTCGGTCCCGTCAGCAGCGGCGTCTGCGTCCGTCGTCACGGTCACCGAGGCACCCGTTTCGGCGGCACGTTTCTTCGCAGCGGAGACCACCCCCGGGTCCGGTTCGAAACCGACGGGGGCAGCGATGGTGACGTGGATGCCCGCGGTGACTCCGCCCAACATCAACGAGTGGGCCATGTTGTTTGCGCCGTCGCCGAAGTACGACAGCCGCAAGCCGTTCAACGTGCCGACGCGCTCATCGAGCGTCTGCAGGTCGGCGAGCACTTGGCACGGGTGGAACTCGTCGGAAAGCGCGTTGACGATCGGTACCGTCGCCCCGGAAGCCATTGCCGTCAAACGATCTTGGGCGAACGTCCGCCACACGATGGCGTCGACGTAACGTGAGAGCACCCGGCCGGTGTCCTCCAGCGTCTCGTCCCGGCCGAGCTGTGTGCTGCGTCCGTCGACCACGACGGCGTGACCACCGAGTTGGGCGATGCCGATCTCGAAGGAGAACCGCGTACGGGTGGAGTTCTTGTCGAAGATGACGGCGACACCGCGGGGACCGTCCAGCGGCCGACGGCCGAAGGGTGCGTTCTTCAGTTCCGCGGCAAGCGCGAGCACCTCCGCCTGTTCCTCGGGTGTGAGGTCGTCGTCACGCAGGAGATGGCGGGTCATTGAGAACCTCCAGTCGCGCCGGCGTCCAGCATCTTCGGTAGCGCGCCGACGAAGTCGTCGACCTGCGCTTCGGTCAGGATCAGCGGCGGGACCAGCCGGATCACGTTGGGGGCGGCGGCGTTCACGAGGAAGCCCGCCTCTCTGGCCGCGGCCTCGACCGGCTTGGCGACCTCGGAGGTGAGGACGATGCCGCACATCAGCCCGCGGCCGCGGACGTGATCGACGAGCGGATGGCGAATCGACTCGATGCCGTGGTGCAGCGTCTTTCCGAGGACCCCGGCCCGGCCGACGAGGTCGTCGTCGGCGAGGACCTGTAGCACCGCAAGGGCCGCGGCCGTGCAGACGGGATTGCCGCCGAAGGTGCTGCCGTGCAGGCCTGGGGTCAGCAGTGCGGCCGTCTTCCCCGTCGCGATGCACGCGCCGATGGGCAGCCCGCCGCCGAGTCCCTTTGCCAGGGTCACCACATCGGGGGTGATGCCGTCGTGTTGATGAGCGAAAAATGCTCCGGTACGGCCCATTCCCGTCTGCACCTCGTCGAGCACGAGCAGGGCTCCATGTGCAGCGGTGATCTCGCGGGCTGCCACCAGGTAACCGGCGGGCGGCGTCACGACACCGCCCTCCCCCATGATCGGCTCGAGGAACACTGCCGCAGTCTCGTCGTCCACCGCGGCTTCGAGCGCCCCGACGTCGCCGTACGGAACGTGGGTGACGTCACCGGGCAGCGGGGCGAACGGTGCCTGCTTGGCCGGCTGCCCGGTCAGGGCGAGCGCGCCCATGGTGCGGCCGTGGAACGCGTTCTGAGCGGCAACGAGTTTCGTGCGGCCGGTGAGCCGCGAGATCTTGAACGCGACCTCGTTGGCTTCTGCACCCGAGTTGCAGAAGAACACCCGCGCCCCCACGTCTGGGTCGGCGCCGAACAGGCTGACCAACGCCTCGGCCAGTGCGATGCCGGGCTCGGTCGCATACAGATTCGACGTGTGGCCCAGCGTGTTCAGCTGCCTCGTGACGGCCTCGATGACCGCGGGATGGCGGTGTCCGAGAACGTTGACCGCGATACCGCCGACCAGATCCAGATAGGACTTGCCGTCCACATCGGTCACCACGGCGCCGTCACCGCTGGCCAATTCCAGTGGCGGCGTGCCGTAGTTGTTCATCATCACCGCTTCCCAGCGTTGAGTGAGGCTCATGCTTCACCACTCCTGTCCGTCTCCTTGCCAGAGCTCGTACCTCGCTCCGGCGTCGTCGCCGGACGCACCACCTTCGTTCCCGTCCCCTCGTCGGTGAACAATTCCACCAGCACGCAATGCTCGACGCGGCCGTCGATGACGTGTGCGCTCGGCACACCTCCGGACACCGCACGCAGGCAGGCCTCGATCTTGGGCACCATGCCGGACTCCAACGTGGGCAGCAGCTGCGTCAGTGCGGCGGTGTCGATCTCGCTGACCAACGAGTTGCGGTCCGGCCAATCGGTGTAGAGGCCCTCGATGTCGGTCAGCATCACGAGCTTCTCGGCGCCGAGGGCCTCGGCCAGCGCGGCCGCAGCGGTGTCGGCGTTGATGTTGTGCACCACGCCGTCGGCGTCAGGTGCGATCGTCGAGACCACTGGAATCCGTCCCGCAACAATGAGATCGAGCAGTGAGTCCGCATCGACCCGCTCGACGTCTCCGACCAGACCGATGTCGGTCGCCACCCCGTCGACGGTGACGTCACGCCGCACCGCGGTGAACAGATGCGCATCCTCCCCCGTGACGCCGACGGCGTACGGACCGTGCGCGTTGATCAGGTTGACCAGTTCGCGGCCGACCTGCCCGAACAGGACCATCCGCGCGACGTCGAGAACCTCAGGGGTGGTCACGCGGAAGCCGCCCTTGAAATCACCCTCGATACCAAGCTTTTTGAGCATCGCGCTGATCTGCGGGCCGCCGCCGTGGACGACGACGGGCCGGATGCCGCAGTTGCGCAGGAACACCATGTCGGCGGCGAACGCGGCCTTGAGGGTGTCGTCGGTCATCGCGTTACCGCCGTACTTCACCACGACGATGCGGCCGTGCAGCTGTTTGAGCCAGGGCAGGGCCGCGGCCAGGACCTGCGCCTTGACGGGCGTCGCGGGTGTCATGAGCTGTAGGCCGAGTTCTCTTCAACGTAGGCGTGTGAAAGGTCGGTCGTGCGGATCGACGCCTGGCTGTCGCCGACGCCCAGGTCGATGGTGACGTCGATGACCTCGCCGGACAGGTCCACCTCTCGGGCACCGGGGGCGCCGACACCGTCCACGCACACCGCGGATCCGTTGAACGACACGGTGATCCGATCGGGTTCCAGCGCCACCGGCGCCATGCCCACCGCGGCCAGCACGCGGCCCCAGTTCGGGTCCGACCCGAACAGTGCGGTCTTGACAAGGCTGTCGCGGGCGACCACACGTGCCGCGGTCAGCGCGTCCTGCTCCGATTCGGCCCCGGTCACGGTGACGAGGATGCGCTTGGTGACACCCTCGGCGTCGGCCTGCAGCTGTGCGCAGAGATCGTCGCAGACCCGCAGTACCGCATCCTCGAGATCGGTTTGGCTCGGCGTGATCTCGCTGGCCCCGGAGGCGAGCAGCAGCACGGTGTCGTTGGTGGAGCAGCTGCCGTCGACATCGAGCCGGTCGAACGTGCGGGCGGTCGCCTTGCGCAACGCCTGATCGAGCGCCTCGGAACTGGCGGCGGCGTCGGTGGTGATCACCGACAGCATGGTCGCCAGCGACGGCGCCAGCATCCCCGCCCCCTTGGCCATACCGCCCACCGTCCAGTTGCCACTGTGGTGCAGCGCCACCTGTTTCGGCACAGTGTCGGTGGTCATGATGGCCCGCGCGGCCTCTTCGCCACCGGTCAGCCCCCCGGCCATCTCGTGGACGATCGCGGTGATACCCGCCAGCACCTTGTCCATTGGCAGCCGATCGCCGATGAGACCCGTGGAGCACACCGCAACCTCGATGGCCCCGGTCTCGGTTCCCCAGTCGGAGAGTGCGGCGGCGACGGCCTCCGCGGTTGCGTGAGTGTCCTGAAAGCCTCCCGGTCCCGTGCAGGCGTTGGCGCCGCCGGAGTTGAGGACGACCGCCCGCAGTCGACCGGTGGTGAGCACCTGCTGCGACCACAGCACCGGCGCGGCCTTGACCTTGTTGCGGGTGAAGACGGCCGCAGCGGCGTGGTCGGGGCCCTCGTTGAACACCAGCGCGAGGTCGAGCGCGCCGGAAACCTTGATGCCCGCAGCGATTCCGGTGGCCCGGAACCCGGCCGGGGCGGTGACACCCTGAGTCCGGATCAATTTTGAGGAGTCGGCAACTTCATAATTGGTCGCCTCCGGCTCCGAAGTCACGGCGCCACCCCCACAATCGAAAGCCCTTCGGTCTCGGGCCAGCCCAGCGCGAGGTTCATCGATTGCACCGCCGCACCGCCGGTTCCCTTGACGAGGTTGTCGATGGCGGCGATGCCGATGAACGTCGCAGCGTCCTCGTCGACGGTGACCGCGAGTTGAGCGGCGTTACTGCCGATCACCGCGCCGGTCGTGGGCAGCCGGTCCTCCGGCAGCAGATGAATGAAAGGTTCTGCGTCATAAGCCTTCTCGTACGCTGCGCGGATCTGCGACAGCGGCGCGGTGGTCCTGGCGGTGCAGGTGGCCAGGATGCCACGCGACGTCGGGATGAGCACCGGGGTGAACGACACGGTGACGTCGCGGTCGGTGACGGCCTTCAGGCCCTGCGCGATCTCGGGGGTGTGCCGGTGCTTGCCGCCGACGTTGTAGGCGCGCGCCGACCCGATGACCTCCGAGCCGAGCAGGTCGGTTTTCGCCGCGCGCCCGGCACCCGACGTTCCGCTGACCGCGACGACGGTGACGGCGGGCTCGATGAGCTCCTCGGCGATCGCAGGCCACAACGCGAGCAGTGCCGCGGTCGGGTAGCAGCCGGGCACTGCGATGCGCTTGGCGCCGCGAAGGCGCTCACGGGCACCCGGCAACTCGGGCAGCCCGTAGGGCCAGCTGCCGGCATGCGACGAACCGTAGAACCGTTCCCATGCTCCGGCATCGGTGAGGCGGAAGTCGGCGCCGCAGTCGACGATCACGGTGTCGGCACCCAACTCGTCAGCCAGGGCGGCCGAGTGACCGTGCGGAAGCGCGAGGAACACCACGTCGTGATCGCTCAGCGTCTGGGCGTCGGTGGCGTCCAGCGTCCGGTTGGCCAGCGGCAGCAGGTGCGGGTGGTGTTCACCCAGCGTGCTGCCTGCGCTGGCCGCTGCGGTGAGCGCACCGATCGTCAACCGCCCGTCGGCATACGCGGGGTGGCCCAGCAGCAGCCGCAGGATCTCTCCACCTGCATATCCGCTGGCACCGGCCACTGCCACAGAAGTCATACAGGGATTCTGCATGTTTATGCAGCGCCATGCAAATTCATTATTTATCGGTGCCGGCGACGAAAAGTCAGCCGGCAGCCCACTGTTTGGCCCGTTCGAGATCGTCGAGGCCGAACACCTCGAGTTCATAGGGCATCATCCAGCCGACCGCGTGCACGGTGTGCCGCACCCACTCCTTGTCAGCGACGACGGCGACCCGCTTGAAGGCCGAATGATGCTTGATGAGCACGCCGAAGCCCTGCTTCAGATCTTCGACCAACCCTCCGTGCCCGAAACCGTCGTAATCGGGCGCGATGACTTCGACGATCCTGACTTCGTCGGCATCGAGCAGCTTTTGCATCTCGGGCTTGAACGCACTGATCTCGTCGCCGGTCACCTTGCCGGACACCCGAATGCCGGCGACTCCCTCGGGCATGTCTTCTAACACTTCGATCATGCCTACCGTCCTACTCCGAAATCAGCGCCGTTGCTCGGCTCCGACGCGATCTGCCGCGGCTTGCACCGCCGCGTCTCGCGCAGCGCTTGCCTCGTCCTCGGTGAGGGTGCGGTCGGCGGCGCGGAATCGAAGCGCCAGCGCAAGGGATTTCCGGCCCTCGCCGACCTGCGGCCCGGTGTACACATCGAACAGCCGGACGTCCTCCAGTAGGTCACCCGCGCCGTCACGCACCGCATCGATGACGTCCGCTGCGGCGACGTCCTCGCCGACGATCAGCGCAATGTCCTGGAACACCGCTGGGAACGGCGATACCGCGGGTGCCGGCAGCGACTCGGTCAGCGGGATGGCGTCCAGGTTCAGTTCGACGGCGCAGGTACCCGCGGGCAGCCCCGACCGTTCGATGACAGCGGGGTGAAGTTGTCCGGCATGGCCGACGACGGTGTCGCCGACGGCGACCTCGGCGCACCGGCCCGGATGCCACGGCAGGTGCTGAGCGGGCCGCAGCGTCAGTTCGACTCCGGCGGCGCGGCCGACGACGCGCACCGCCTCGAACGCGTCGCTGGCATCGACTGGTCTGCCCCGTCCCCACGGACCCGCCGGTTCCCGCAGGCCGGCCATGACCACCCCGACATGCTGCGGCTGACGCGGCAGCGACGCATCCAGTGCCGCGATCTCGTCCGACGTGGGGCGACGGTCTGTGGGAATGCGGTCCACGGCGCGGGTATCCGTGGTGGCTTCGACGACCTGGGCGAGTGCGAACAATTCGGTGTCGACGGCGCCGCGGGACACGTTGCGTACCAAGGCTTCCAGGAGACCCGGCAGCAGCGTCGTCGCCAACTGCGGCCGGTCGGCCTCCAACGGATTCGTCACCTGCGTCGTGGAGCGCCGCGGATCGTCGGCAGACAGACCCCATTGATCGAATACCCCCGCGGGCAGGAACGGCGTGGGAAGGATCTCCACGTAACCGTTGAGCGCCAGGGACTTTCCGATCGCTCGACGCCGCTTCTGCGTAGGGCTCAGGCCGCGGCCCGGCGGCGCGAGTGGCAGCACCGACGGGATCGCCTCGAGACCCTCCAACCGCAGCACCTCTTCGACGAGGTCCGCGGGCTGGCGAAGGTCGGGACGCCAACTCGGCGGAGTCGCGGTGACCTCATCGCCGTTCACGACGACGTCGGCGCCGATCTGTGTCAGGCGTTTGATCGTGGTGCCCGGCGCGTATTCGACACCCGCGACGCGATCGGGCAGATCGATCGCCATGCTGACCGGTGCAGGCGACCAATCGCCCCGAGGCGGGTCGCCGCGCCAATCGGTCAAAGTGGGTTCGACTGTGCCACCGGATATCTCAGCCAGCAGCGTACTGCAGCGGTCCAATGCGGCCACGGATATCGCCGGGTCGACGGTCCGCTCATAGCGGCGGCCGGCCTCGCTGTTGAGGTGCAGTCGCCGCTGCGTGCGCGATACGGCCGCAGGGTCCCAGACCGCGGCTTCGAGCAGCACGTCGGTGGTGCTGTCACGAACCTCGGTGGTGCCCGCACCCATCACACCGCCGATCGCGGCGGTCGCGACATCGTCGACGATGAGCACGTCGGCGGGGTCGAGCCTGCGCTCTATGTCATCGAGCGTCACGACCGTCTCCCCCGGGTCAGCGAACCGGACCCGGAAGCCGCCCGTGATCAGGCTGCGGTCGTGGGCGTGCATCGGATGCCCGATCTCGAGCATCACGTAGTTGGTCACGTCGACGGCCGGTGAGATGGCCCTGATGCCCGACAGCAGTAGACGGCGCTGCAACCACCACGGCGACACCGCTTTTGGATCGATACCGGTGACCGGACGCAGAGCGAAGCGCTGTACGCCGGTCCCTGCGTCGATCGTCACGGGCAGCGCCTCACCCTCTGCGGGCAGTGGCGCGATATCGGCGGGATCGACGTAGGCGAGGTCGTACGCATTGGCGATCTCGCGGGCCATCCCCCGCACCGAAAGGCAGTACCCGCGGTCCGGCGTGATCGCGAGATTGAATACGACGTCGTCGAGGCCGAGCACGTCGGCGGCGGGTGTGCCCGGTTCTGCGGTGCCCGCCGGCAGCACCAGGATCCCGGAATGGTCCGTGCCGAGGTTGAGTTCGGCGGTCGAACAGATCATGCCGTCACTGGTGCGTCCGTATGTCTTGCGGGTGGCGATGGCGAAGTCGCCAGGAAGCACCGAGCCGGGCAATGCCGCGACGACCAGATCGCCGACGGCGAAGTTGGTTGCTCCGCAGACGATGTCACGAAGCTCGGTCTCACCGACGTCGACCTTGACAGCGCGGATGGGCTTCTTGAACTCGGTCAGCTCTTCGATCTCGGCGACGCGGCCGACGGTCAATGGTCCGGTGACGGGCCCGACGGGCAGGACTTCCTCGACCTCATGACCGATCCGGATGAAGGTCTCTTCGAGCTCGTCGGCGGACACATCCCAGCCGGGAGCGCCGGCTTGAACGACGTCGCGCAGCCAGCTGTAGGGCAGGCGCATCAGACTCCAACTCCGAACGGCAACGAGAAGCGGACATCACCCTCGACCATGTCGCGCATGTCGGGAATTCCGTTGCGGAACTGAAGGGTGCGCTCGAGTCCCATGCCGAATGCAAATCCGGAATAGACCTCTGGGTCGATACCGCAGGCGCGCAACACGTTCGGATTCACCATGCCGCAACCACCCCATTCCACCCAGCCCGGGCCGCCCTTCTTGTTCGCGAACCAGATGTCGACCTCGGCCGACGGTTCGGTGAACGGGAAGAAGTGCGGACGGAACCGCGTACGGCCCTCGGGTCCGAACTCGGAGCGGGCGAAAGCATCCAGTGTCCCGCGCAGGTGGGCCATCGTCAGCCCCTTGTCCACGGCCAGCCCCTCCACCTGATGGAAAACCGGGGTGTGCGTGGAGTCGAGCTCGTCGGTGCGGAACGTGCGTCCGATCGAGATGATGTAGACCGGCAACTCGCGCTCCAACAGCGCGCGGATCTGCACCGGCGAGGTGTGTGTGCGCAGCACCTGCCGTGACCCTTCGGGCGCGACGTAGAAGGTGTCCTGCTCGCTGCGCGCCGGATGGTCGGGCGGGAAGTTCAGCGCGTCGAAGTTGAACTGCTCGGTCTCGACTTCGGGCCCCTCGGCGAGTTCCCAACCCATAGCCACGAAGGTATCGGCGACGTGCTCGGCCAGGATCGTGATCGGATGACGCGCGCCCAGCGGTTGCCGAGTCGATGGCAGCGTCACGTCGATGCGCTCGGCGATCAGCACCGCGGCGTCCCGCTCGGCCCGCAGTGCCGCGAGCCGCTCGTCGTATGCCTGCTGCGCCTCGGTGCGCGCCACGTTGACCCGCTTGCCCGCATCGGCGCGGTCGGTCTTGGGCAGCGACCCGAGCGCCTGGCGGGCCAGTGCGATGGGCGAGCGATCGCCCAGTTGCTCGGTCTTGGCGCGCGCGAGCGCGTCGAGGTCACCGGCTGCGTCGAAGGCACGACGAGCCGCGCTGACAGCGTTGGTCAGCGCTTCCTCGGATAGCTCAACAGGCTGCTCAGCCACCGGGCGATCATAGGCGATGTGACTGCGTGGCCCGCCACGCGCGATACCCTCACGCGGTGTGGACCTGGACACTCCTCATCGCGAGTGATTCCACGAGGTGCAACTGCGGCGCAGCCCTGGACGAGGAGTGCCGGTGAGGAGATTGCTTTTTGCGCTCGTCGTGGCGGGCTCGCAGACGGCGTGCGGCTCGACGCCAGGGCCGCTGCAGGCGCCGTTCGCCGACGGCTCGACGCAAGCCGTCGCCGAGGCCGTCGACGGCGTCACAGCCTTCCCCACCGAACTCGACCCCCGCATCTTCACCGGCGCACAGATGAAGCCGGACCTGCACGACGCCACGCTGCGCATCGTCGACAGGATCATCACCGACACCGGCATCAAAGGTCTGACGGTGACGGGCGTGGAGCTCTACGGCAGCAACGCCTCCTACGAATACGACGACACCTCCGACTTCGGCGTCCACGTCTTTTTCACTTCCGACTCGATGACCTCTCAAGAACTCGCGCCCATCCCGCGCTTGCTCAACGACGACGTCGAACGGCGCCAGGAGGGCCACGTGCGGTTCTACGGGATTCCGGTCGAAGTGAGCTTTCACGCTGAGCGCGGCGAGGGCTACCAACCGCAGCCCGGTGTGGGCCAGTACTCGATCACCGATCGTCGGTGGGTCACGATGCCGACGCGGCAGCCCGACCACTTCGACCGCACGCAGATGACGGCCGACATGAGCAAGTTCATCTCCGCCTACAACGACTTGTTGTCCGGCTACCAGCAAGCCCCAAAGGGATTCGACTGCAGCAAGTTCGGCGCCCTCGACGACGAGATGGCTGCTTATCGCGACGAGGGATTCACCGAAGGCCTGGGCAGCAGGTCCACCCAGAACTTGGTCTACCGCGCACTGCGACGGCTCAACGTCAGCGTCCCCGACATGGTCGACACGCTGCAGGACGAGTGCACCTTCGTCAACGAGTCAGTCGGATGATCCGCTCCGTCGGTCGCGCCGGGCCTGTCAAGGTGGCCGCGCTGGTGTTGTGGCAGTTGCGTTTCGACCTGGTGGCAATACTCGCAATCGCCGCGCTCATGGTGCCCATCCCCGACGCGATCCAGGCGTACAGCGCTACCGCGGTGCTGTCGGTGCTCGGTATCGGTGCCACCATCTCATCGGCTTTCGCAACAGCAACGCCTACAACCGGTGGTGGGAGGCGCGCACGCTGGGGGGCGGCGTCGTCATCAACTGCCGGGCTTTGCACAACGGCCTGAGCAGTGTGGACGACGGGTCTGCGACAGCCGCCCCGGTGATGGACCGCCTGCGTCGCCGGCAGGTGCGCCATGCCTGGCAGCTCGCCAGCGAGCTTCGTGGCGGGCACCGCCGGTCGGCGTCGCCGATCTGACCCCCGAGGACCCGGTCGAAGCCAGCGTCTGGTTGTAACACCTCCTGACGCGGTAAAGCTCCACTTCGTCGACCCTCACACGGTCCGAGCGGATGCGCAGTCTCCCTCGCCCTGGCAGACACCGGGTCTGAGCTGTTGTCCGGACCGATCGCGCTTTGATCGTCTGACCCGCCAGCTGGCCAACATCTCGCTTCCAGCGGCACCCGCCAGTCCGCTCGCCGCGGCGACGTACGCCGCCGATCCTGTACCGGCCAGCAGCAGGAACCCGAACGCCGCCCCAGCGCCGAGCAGGACGAACGCCGACCGCGTCCACCGTGCGGGATCGCCGAACTGTGTCGACACCCCCATCCCCAGCGCCAGCGCCGCGGCGTGCCCGACATCGGTGAAGTCGCAACCGAGAACGACCGTCGCGATCCCAGCCGCCAGCCACCACCCGAGCCATGCGGGCCGAAAACGTCTCGGAATCGCGGCGGTGAGCGAGCCCAGCACCGCAGCGGCGCCGTAGCTCATCCCTACGTCGATTGCCCGCGTCACCGAAGCCGGGAGCCACGCCCGTTCCACCGCGGCGGTCAGGCCGACCGCCACCAGCAGCGTGGCGCCCACGTGCCCGATCGCGAAGGCGATGACGAGACGGCTGCTGCCCCAGAGCACCTCGGCAAGCGCCATCAGACAGACGAGTCCGGGAAGCCACAGGTAAATCGGACCGGCGTCGACAACGAATGCGCTGACGAATAGTGTTCCCGCTCGGCCATGACTGAGGTTGTGCAAATTCGTGCTCGCATGGCGGATGACTCGGTCCTGAACCCGCGGTCCCAGATAGAGCAGTTCCGTCGCCACACCGGTCACGATCACCGCGTACGCCACGGTGACGCGGATCCGTAGCAGGCGATGGAAAAACTCAGCCACCATCGGATCCACTATTCCTCCGGCGCGTACTCCCCCTCGTCATCGCCACCTGTCAACTGTCTGCGAGATTTCAGCCGATACATCACGAAGTCGGTCGGCACGCCGTCCTGTCTGGCCGCAAATACCTGCTTGCGAAGCCGTTTGGCGTCCACGCCCAACAGGTCGAAGTCCTCGTCGGCGATGCCGTCCAGCGTGGCCTGCGACACCACCAGCTCACCTCTGGTCGCCCGCTCCATCACCCGCGCCGCGATGTTCACGTCGATGCCCAGCCAGTCCGAGCCGATCCGCTGCGGCCTGCCGGTGTGGATGCCGACGCGCATCCTCGGCGTATAACCGTCCACATCAAGGGATTTCACACCCTCCCGGGCCTTGATCGCGGCCGCAACCGCTGTCACCGGCTGGGAGAACACCGCCATGAGGCCGTCGCCCATTCGCTTGACGATCTGGCCGCCGGCCTCCAAGAGCGGTGGCTCGACGACCTGCGAGACCCGGCGAAGGAGTTTGAGCGTGGCGTCGTCGCCTGCCCTCAGCGACCACGCCGAGAAACCCACCAGGTCGGTGAACACGATCGTCGCTTCCCGGTAGGCGGGCTTGCCGGACACGCGCTCGGTCAGCGCCTGCCACACCTGCAGGGCGCCCAGGCTGACCTCGCGCGAGGCGGCCTCACGGTGCAGCAGTCGATCGGCGGCGCGGGCTGCCGCGCGCGGGCCTCCCTCACCGGCTGCCGACAGCGGATCTCCGAACTCGGGGTCACCCGGCAGCGCCCGACGGGCACGTCGCAGGAAGGCGATGACGGACGGGCTGCGGTTTGTGCTCTTGAGCCACGACACAGGCCCGGATGACTGCCTGCCAGATCGTTCGTCGATCGACTCGACATCATCCACGAAGGCCAGCCTAGTTGAGCGCCGAAACCGCGATAAACCGGCTGGTCACAGGCGAGTGGAGCGTGAGTGGAGCCTGCGTAACACTGCATCGCCACGCCCCGGCGAGTCGTAGACAACACCCGTTGTCAACATTATCGTGGTGTTCCAACAGCCGGTCGGGATTCATGCCGCGCACGCGGGGAGCAGGGAGTGCGAAACCGATGACCCTGAGATCGACATCGTCGGCTACCGACGCGAAACGAGGCGGCGACCGGGAAGCTGATCCGCTTGGCCCCGATTCGTTGACATGGAAATACTTCGGCGATCTGCGGACCGGCATGCTCGGTGTCTGGATCGGGGCGATCCAGAACATGTATCCCGAATTGGGCGCCGGTGTCGAAGACCATTCGATCCTGCTGCGTGAGCCGCTGCAGCGGGTTGCGCGCTCGGTCTACCCCATCATGGGTGTCGTCTACGACGGCGATCGCGCAGCGCAGACCGGAGCGCAGATCAAGAGCTACCACAACACGATCAAGGGTGTCGACGGCGAGGGCCGGCGGTACCACGCGCTGAATCCCGAGACCTTCTACTGGGCGCACGCCACCTTCTTCATGTTGATCATCAAGACCGCCGAGTACTTCTGCGGCGGACTGACCGAAGCCGAGAAGCGCCAACTGTTCGACGAACACGTGCAGTGGTACCGGATGTACGGCATGAGCATGCGGCCGGTCCCGAACAGCTGGGAGGAGTTCTGCGAGTACTGGGATGCCAAGTGCCGCGACGAGCTGGAGATCAACCGCGCGACGCTGGACATCTTCTCGATCCGCATTCCCAAGCCGTGGTTCGTGCTGATGCCCACGCCGATCTGGGATCAGCTCTTCAAGCCGATGGTCGGTGCGCAACGATGGATCGCCGCGGGCCTGTTCGATCCCGCGGTGCGCGAGAAGGCCGGCATGCGGTGGACTCCCGGTGACGAGGTGCTGCTGCGGATCTTCGGCAAGCTCGTCGAGTTGGCGTTCGTCGCGGTGCCTGACGAGATCCGGCTGCATCCGCGTGCGTTGTCCGCCTACCGCCGCGCGCAGGGCAAGCTGCCCGAGAACGCGCCGCTGGTCGAGGCACCGGGGTTCATGGCACCGCCACGAGACCGGCACGGCCTGCCGATGCACTACGTGCCGCCGCGCAAGTCGTTGCTCGACCGAGCAGGGTCTTTGGTGCACACGACGTTCTCGTTGACGGGGCTGCGACGCCCGGCCCGGGGCGCCCGCGACAGATCGGGTAAGGCAGCCTAGAGGGCATGCTGGAATGGACTGACGTTGATCTTGCCGTGCGCGACGCCGTTCGCGAGTTCGTCGACAAAGAGATCCGCCCCCATGTCGACGACCTCGAAAGCGGCGACATGGAGCCGTACCCGATCATCCGCAAGCTCTTCGCGACGTTCGGCATCGCCGACATGGCTCGCGACTCTCTCGACAAGCGACTGGCCAGACTGCGCGACGGCGGTTCGTCGGAGAAGTCCTCGGGCGGCGGCGGCATGTTCGGCGGCGGTTCCGGCGGCATGGGCTTCGTCGTGGTCAGCGAGCTGTGCAAGGTGTCGATGGGCATCGTCACCGGAATGGGAGTCAGCCTCGGGCTGACGGTGCCGACCATTCAGGGCCGCGGCACGCTCGCCCAGCAGGAGCGCTGGCTGCCCGACCTCGTGACCTACGACAAGATCGGCGCGTGGGCGATCACCGAACCCGACTCGGGCTCGGATGCGTTCGGCGGCATGAAGTCCTACGTGGTGCGCGACGGCGACGACTACATCCTCAACGGCCAGAAGACGTTCATCACCAACGGTCCCGACGCCGACGTGGTCGTCGTGTACGCGAAGCTGGACGAGGGCGACGGCGCCGACAAACGCGACCGCAAGGTGCTGACCTTTGTGCTCGACCGCGGTATGGAGGGGTTCGTCCAGTCAAAGCCGTTCAGCAAGATGGGCATTCACAGCTCGCGTACCGGCGAACTGTTCTTCAACAATGTGCGGCTGGGACGTGACAGGTTGCTCGGCGAGACCGAGGACAGCTCGGCGGGCGACGGCCGGGCCAGCGCCAGGTCGAACTTCTCCGCCGAACGCATAGGGGTCGCGGCGATGTCGCTGGGCGTCATCGAGGAATGCCTCCGGTTGTGCGTCGACTATGCGAAGACGCGCAAGCTGTGGGGTCAGGAGATCGGGCAGTTCCAGCTCATTCAGCTCAAGCTCGCGAACATGGAAGTCGCCCGAATGAACGTGCGCAACATCCTGTTTCGCGTGATCGAGTCGGCCGAAAAGGGCATTCCGATCTCGCTGCCGGAAGCGTCGGCGATCAAGTGGTACTGCTCGCAGGCCGCCACCGACGTGGCGATGGAGGCCGTGCAGGTGTTCGGCGGCAACGGCTACATGACCGAATACCGGGTGGAGCAACTCGCGCGCGATGCGAAGTCGTTGATGATCTACGCAGGCAGCAACGAGGTGCAGATCACCCACGTGGCGAGGGGTCTGCTCAGCGACCGTTAGGCCGCGGGCGGAATTGGAGGGGTCGTAAGGCGCCTGCTTCGCGGCGACAGCGCGGCGACGTTGTCGTGCAGTGCCCGCACTCGCTTGTAGACCCGATCCGCGGTGGCTCGCGGCATCTTTCCGGGACGGTATCGACCGCGGCGCATTCGCACTGCCCGGCCCTGAAAGATCTCCCACCGCAGCGCCTCCGACACCGACTTCGACGGGCGTCCTGCCGGACGGAAGCCGTGGTACGCCAGTGCATCGACCAACTCGTCGATCGTCGCGGGACCGTAGTCGAACAGGTACGCGGTGAGCAGGTATCGAAGGTCGATGCCTTTCACCTCCAGCGAATCGGTCATGGGCAGAGGATCGCACGGGTGTCCGACAACCGGACTAGCCTGAAGCGCGTGGACCTGAAGAACAAGACGGCGCTGATCACCGGTGCCAGCGGAGGGATCGGCGAGGAGTTCGCCGTCCAGTTGGCCGAGCGTGGCGTGAACCTCGTGTTGGTGGCGCGCCGCGCCGAGAAGCTCGCCGAGCTGCGGGCGACCCTGACCGGCCGACATCCCGCACTCACCGTCGACGTCGTCGCCGCCGACCTGGCCGTCCCGGGTTCCGGCCCCGAGTTGGCATCCAAGGTCAGTGAACTCGGCGCGACGATCGACATTCTCGTGAACAACGCCGGCATCGGATTGCACGGCAAGTTCGTCGGGCAGGACGCCGCGGCGAATTCGGCGCAGATCCAGCTGAACTGCGGCACCCTCGTCGACCTCACGGCGTGCTACCTCCCCGCCATGACGACGGCGGGCCACGGTGTGGTCATCAACGTGGCGTCGACGGCGGCGTTTCAGCCGACGCCGGGAATGGCGGTCTACGGTGCGACGAAGGCATTCGTGCTGTCGTTCTCAGAAGCGCTCTGGCAGGAATGCAAGGGCACCGGGGTGAAGGTGCTCGCGCTGTGCCCCGGTGCCACCGAGACGGAGTTCTTCGCACGGACCGGAGAAGAATTCCTCACCGACGGCAGGCAGACGCCGAAACAGGTCGTCGATACCGCGCTGGCCGCTCTGGACAAGTCCTCCCCGACCGTCGTCTCCGGGTGGCGTAACACGTTGCTCGCCAACGGTTATCGGATCACCCCGCGGAGATTGATGGTTCAGATCTCCGAGCAGCTGCTGAAGTCCAATTAGCTGCCCCGGGTGTGTGCGCGCGCGCTCTGGTACAGACAGATCGCAGCCGCCGACGCCACATTGAGACTTTCGGCATTGCCCGGCATCGGAATCCGCACGCGATGCGTGGCCATACCGGCCAGTGCGGCCGAGAGGCCGTGGGCCTCCGCCCCGAACAGCCACGCGGTCGGCGCCGCCAAATCCACGTCGTCGAGCGATATTTCGCCGTCGACCGTGGTGGCCAGCACCTGAAGTCCTGCTGCCGACAGCGGCGACACGGCGGCGACGGCGTCCGGCTCGGAGACGACGGGAATCGAGAAGATGCTGCCCGCCGAGGCACGCAGACACTTGCCGTTGTACGGATCGACGCTGTGGCCGGCGAGCACGACAGCGTCCGCACCCATCGCGTCGGCGACGCGAATCAGAGTGCCCGCGTTGCCGGGCTCGGAGATCTCCGCCGCGACGGCCAGCAGCCGTGGCGAACCGGCGAGCACGTCGTCTAGTGACGTCTCGGGCACCGAGCACACCGCGACCAGGCCGACCGGTGTCACCGTGTCCGACAACGCTTTCGCGGCACGCTCGGTCACCACGTGCACCTGCACGTCGGTCAGCAACGACGCGAAACGGGCCTGCGCGGCCTCCGTGACGAAGACCTCGGAAACGAGTCCGCGCCGCAACGCTGCCTCGACGAGGTTGGGTCCCTCTGCGAGAAAGCGTGCGGCGCGGCGTCGTCCGACGTGACGGAGCAGCTTGACCGCTGCCGTCACCCGAGCGGAGCGCTCGGTAAGGGTCAGGCTGCCTCTCCGGACGGTGCGTTCACGTCCGCCGGGAGCGCACCCTTGGCGACCTCGACCAGCGCGGTGAACGCGGCGGGGTCACTGACGGCGATCTCGGCGAGGTTCTTGCGGTCCACCTCGACTCCGGCGGCCTTCAGCCCCTGGATCAACCGGTTGTAGGTGATGTCGTTGGCGCGGGCCGCCGCGTTGATCCGGGAGATCCACAGCTTGCGGAACTCACCCTTACGGGCACGCCGGTCACGGTAGGCATAGGTCAACGAATGCAGCTGCTGCTCTTTGGCTTTGCGGTACAACCGGGACCGCTGACCGCGGTAGCCCTTTGATGCCTTGAGTACTGTGCGCCGCTTCTTCTGCGCGTTCACTGCGCGCTTCACGCGTGCCATGGGGGTATTCCTATTCGTTCAGGTTCGTTCAGGTTCGTCCAGGTCCGGACAGGGTTGTGGGGCGCTCAGCCGTTGAGCAGCTTCTTGACGCGCTTGACGTCATTGGCCGCCACCTCGGTACGGCCTTCCAGCCGGCGGGTGCGGCGGCTCGACTTGTGCTCGAGCAAGTGCCGCTTGTTGGCCTTCTGGCGGACGATCTTTCCGGTGCCGGTAGCCCGGAACCGCTTGGAAGCGCCGCTGTGGGTCTTCGCCTTTGGCATGTGTCCTCAGTTCAGTTCTGTGGTGTTTCGGTCGGTGCGCTCTCGGGCTGCGCGCGTTGCGCGGCGGGAGCGTCGGCATCGTGCGCCGCCTTGGCGCGAGTCTTCGCGCCGCGGTGCGGCGCCAGCACCATCGTCATGTTGCGGCCGTCCTGCTTGGCTGACGTCTCGACGAAGCCGTAATCGGCGACGTCGGCGCCCAGCCGCTGCAGGAGCCGGTAGCCCAGTTCGGGCCTCGACTGCTCGCGTCCGCGGAACATGATCGTCACCTTGACCTTGGATCCCGCTTGCAGGAAACGGACTACGTGGCCCTTCTTGGTCTCGTAGTCGTGCGGGTCGATCTTGGGACGCAGCTTCTGTTCCTTGACGACGGTCTGCTGCTGGTTCTTGCGAGACTCGCGCGCCTTCTGAGCCGTCTCGTATTTGAACTTGCCGTAGTCCATGATCTTGCAAACCGGTGGTTTGGCGTCCGGGGCTACTTCGACAAGGTCGAGATCGGCATCCGCGGCGACGCGGAGGGCGTCTTCGATGCGCACTATGCCTACCTGCTCGCCGCCTGGTCCGATCAGACGGACTTCAGGTACGCGGATGCGCTCGTTGACGCGGGTCTCAGTGCTGATGGGGCCTCCTATGTTGTCGTCTAGGAGCCCCACCCGTCAGCATCTGTTCGACGAACAGAAAAGCCCTGCTCAAAGCAGGGCCCATTGCCGACCAGGACAGGCATCGGATGCCTGTGACCGGACCGCTGAACCGGTGTGGCCAACGGTGGGAGTGGGACTCCACTTGCTGTCCCTGACGTACGCCGGGACGGTCGCATATGGGAGTCTACCAGCAATGACTCAGGATCCCGCATCGCCCGAGCCGGGCGCCCAACTGCCGACCCGCGAGCTGGCCGAAATCCCCGCCGTCGAGGTGATCACCAGGTCAGCGGTCATGCTGATGAGCGCGGCGGCCGAGAAACTCGGGCTCTCAGCCGAGGATCCCGATGAGAGCCCCCACCGTGATCTCGACGAGGCGCGGCGGCTGATCACAGCGCTGGCGGGCCTGGTGACGGCCTCCGCCGAATATCTCGGCCCACATGCCGGCCCGGTGCGCGATGGACTGAAAAGCCTGCAGCTGGCTTTCCGCGAGGCCAGTGCCGCGCCAGAGGAACCCGGTCACGGTCCCGGCGAGAAATACACCGGCCCGGTCTGGTAGTCCTCAGTTCGCGACGGAGAGTCCACTATCGGCGAGCCAGTCGTCGACATGGCCCATCGTGACATCCAGCGCTTTGCCGGAGAGAACCATGTGATCGGAACCGGCGATCTCCACGTATCGGGCATTCGCGAATCGGCTTGGCACCTTTCTGACGTGGCTGGCGGGCACTATCCGGTCACGTTCACCCGCGATGATCAATACAGGCGTGGTGATGCGGGCGAAGTCAACGGCCGCGGCCTTCTTCCGATCGAGACGCGGGTGCGCAAGCTCCCAGAACAGGACGCGACGGGACTCGTACACCAGGTCGGCGTATATCTGCCGCGCCAGATCGTCGGGAAGTGTCGGAGCCACCGCCGATCGGAACACCTTCCAGTCGAGCTTGACGGGCATAGCCCATGGCCGCTTCTGCCGAAAATGACCGAGCGTGATGCGCAGTGACGGGGCGGTGAGAGCGGCAGCCCCGGCAGAGGACGGGCATGCGGCCACCAGTCCGACATGTGCGATTCGCGCCGCCAGAAGTTGGCCTATGTATGCGCCCAGCGAATGCCCGACGATAAGCGGTGGCGAGTCGAGTGACTCGACCAGTGCGACGAGGTCGTCGACGTAGTCCATCAGGCTCAACGACGCGATCTTCGAGGCGCCCTCAGCGGGCGGCAATTCGTGATGACGCAACGTCGGCGTGTGAACGGTGTAGCCACGCGCCTCGAACGCCCGCCGCGCGTCTGAAAGCTGGTCCCCCCGGCTCCAGGCGCCGTGGATCAGCACGACGTGTCTGTCATCGGACATGCGAGTCAGAATGACATCGGCAGACGCCAGTAACACCAAATTGAGGGGTTGAGCGAATATCCTCGCGCCTTATGACCGTCACTAGTCCGCCCGGCTCAGCGAGCACTGCAAAGACGCGACGCTCTTCCGCGTTCAGGTGGGTGCCCGCCGCGGCCGGCTGGACTGTCGGCATCATCGCCACGCTGTCGCTGTTCGCCAGTGTGTCGCCGTTCTTCCGGTCACTGATCAAGGTGCCGCGCGAATTCGTCAACGACTACGTCTTCAACTTCCCCGACACCAGCTTCGCGTGGGCGTTCGTGCTGGTGCTGCTGGCCGCGGCGCTGGCCGCCCGCAAGAGCATCGCGTGGTGGATCCTCGTCGGATACATGATCGCGGCGCTCGGCTGGAACGTCGGCGACCTCCTCTCCGGCGACGAATCGTGGTTGGAGGAAAGCGGCGAGGTCATCGGGCTCGCGTTCCACGTCGCAGCCATCGCGTTCCTCGTGCTGGCTCGCAAGGAATTCTGGGCCAAGGTGCGCCGCGGCGCGCTGATCAAAGCGGCGGCAACGCTTGTCGCCGGCTTGGTCGTCGGCACCCTGATCGGATGGGGACTGCTCGAACTCTTCCCCGGAAGTCTGGCCCGCGAGGACCGCTTCTTCTACGCGCTGAACCGCGTCGGGGCGTTCGCCGGCGCCAGCGCAGACGCATTCACCGGCCATCCGCACGTCATCGTCAACGCGCTACTTGGTCTGTTCGGCGCCCTGGCGCTGATGGTGGCTGCGATCGTGCTGTTCCAGTCTCAACATGCGGAGAACGCGCTCACCGGTGAGGACGAGTCGGCGATCCGTGGACTGCTCGAGTTGTACGGCAAGAACGACTCGTTGGGCTACTTCGCGACGCGCCGCGATAAGTCGGTGGTCTTCGCACCCAACGGCCGAGCCGCCGTCACCTATCGCGTCGAGGTCGGCGTCTGCCTCGCCAGCGGGGATCCCGTCGGCGATCCCAAGGCCTGGCCGCAGGCGATCGAGGCGTGGCTGGCGCTGTGCGGCGACTACGGCTGGGCACCGGGTGTGATGGGTGCGAGTTCGGCTGGCGCCGAGGCCTTCCGCGCGTCCGGTCTCAACGCCCTGCAGCTCGGCGATGAGGCGATCCTGTATCCGGACAGTTTCCGGTTGTCGGGTCCGGATATGCGTGCGGTGCGCCAGGCGGTGACGCGCGCGCGGCGCGCAGGAGCATCGGTGCGGATTCGCAGACATCGCGATCTCGACGCCGACGAAATGGCCAGTGTGATCGAGCGGGCCGATTCCTGGCGTGACACCGACGACGAACGCGGCTTCTCCATGGCGCTTGGTCGGCTCGGCGACCCGGCCGACGGCGACTGCCTACTGGTCGAGGCCGTGCAGCCCGGAGCCGGCGGCGATCAAGTCGTCGCGATGCTGTCGCTGGTGCCGTGGGGGGCAAACGGTGCGTCGCTGGATCTGATGCGCCGATCGCCCCAATCCCCCAACGGCACCATCGAACTCATGGTCAGCGAGCTGTGCATGCAGGCCGAAGGCATTGGCGTGACACGCGTTTCGCTGAACTTCGCGATGTTCCGCTCGGCGTTCGAACAGGGCGCCCAGCTCGGCGCCGGACCGATTGCGCGGTTGTGGCGTGCGCTGCTGGTGTTCTTCTCGCGCTGGTGGCAGCTCGAGACGCTGTACCGCTCGAACATGAAGTACCAGCCCGTGTGGGTGCCGCGCTATGCCTGCTACGAGGATGCGCGGCTGGTACCGCGCGTCGGGGTGGCGTCGGTGATCGCGGAAGGCTTCCTGGTGCTTCCGTTCTCCCGTCGGCACGAGCAGCCGCACACCGGCCACCACACCGCGGTGCCGCAGAGCATCGTCGACAGCGGTCTGCTGCACCACGACGGCACCGCCCCCGACGTCGACCAGCTCCAGGTGGGTCTTGACGAGGAGGAGCAGTCCCGGCTGCCCGAACAGGTACGGGTCCGGATGGCCAAGCTCAAGGCGTTGCAGGACAGCGGAATAGACGCCTATCCCGTCGGCGACGAACCCAGCCACACGATTCTCGCGGCGGTCGAATCCGAGGGTGCGGGCACGCTGACCGTGGCCGGGCGGGTGCTGCGCATTCGCGACTACGGCGGCGTGCTGTTCGCGCAGATGCGCGACTGGTCCGGGGAAGTCCAGCTGCTGCTTGACAATTCCCAACTCGAAGAGGGCACCACGGTCGACTTCACCCATGCCATCGATCTCGGCGACCTGATCCAGGTATCGGGGACGATGGGCTACAGCAAGAAGGGCACCCGGTCACTGATCGTGCTCAGCTGGCGGTTGATCGGCAAGTGCCTACGCCCGCTGCCCGACAAGTGGAAAGGACTGACGGATCAGGAGGCCCGGGTACGTGCCCGTTACGTGGACCTTGCGATCAACACCGAGGCACGCGATCTGATCCGGGCGCGCAGCGGTGTGCTGCACGCGATCCGCGAAACCCTGGTCGGCAAGGGGTTTTTGGAAGTCGAGACGCCGATCCTGCAGCAGATCCATGGCGGCGCCAACGCGAGGCCGTTCTTGACTCACATCAACGCCTACGACCTCGATCTGTACCTGCGCATCGCTCCTGAGCTGTACCTCAAGCGACTGTGCGTCGGTGGCGTCGAGCGGGTCTTCGAGCTGGGCCGCGCATTCCGCAACGAGGGCGTCGACTTCAGTCACAACCCCGAGTTCACGCTGCTGGAGGCGTATCAGGCACACGCGGATTACAACGTGTGGATCGATGGGTGTCGCGAGCTGATCCAGAACGCCGCGCTGGCAGCCAACGGAGCGCACGTGTTCATGCGTCCCCGAGACGACGGCACGCTGGAACCGGTCGACATCTCGGGCGTCTGGACGGTCAAAACCGTGCACGACGCAATATCGGAAGCGCTCGGCGAACAGATCGGCCCCGAGACGGACCTCACGACGCTGCGCAGGCTGTGTGACGGCGCGAAGATTCCGTATCTGACCCACTGGGACACCGGTGCGGTGGTGCTCGAACTGTATGAGCACCTGGTCGAGGACCGCACCGAAGCGCCCACGTTCTACAAGGACTTCCCCACCTCGGTGTCACCGCTGACGCGGCCGCACCGCAGCATCCCCGGCGTCGCCGAGCGGTGGGACCTGGTGGCGTGGGGCGTCGAACTGGGAACCGCCTACAGCGAACTGACCGATCCGGTCGAGCAGCGGCGACGACTGCAGGAGCAGTCGCTGCTGGCCGCGGGCGGCGACCCTGAGGCGATGGAACTCGACGAGGACTTTCTGCAGGCCATGGAGTACGCCATGCCGCCGACGGGTGGACTCGGAATGGGTGTGGACCGCGTCGTGATGCTGATCACCGGCCGCAGCATCCGCGAGACGCTGCCCTTCCCGCTGGCCAAACCTCGTTGACAGCTGCCCCACAGCGGGGTCCAAGGTCGAGCGGCCACTCTTGTGTCCGTGAGGTTAAGCGAGATGCTGCGCCACCATCATCTGTCCTTGCTGCACGGCTGGATTCCCCTCACAATCCAGATCCTCGCCGGCATCGCAGTGGTGGCCGCAATTGTCTGGGGCATCCGTCGGAGGCGCTCCCTGTGGCTGCCGTGGGCGGCGGTGTGTGGCGCCGCGCTGACGTCGGCCGCGTACTGGTATGTCGCATCGCAAGGGCTCGCGGACAACCCCGCCCCTCATGGGCTCTGGATCTGGACCGGGCTGTCGGGCGTCGCGGCATGTGTGTTGATTGTCGGCTGGCCGTCGGCGGCGTGGTGGCGGCGTGCCCTGGCCGCGACCGCCCTACCGCTCTGCCTCGTGTGTAGCGCGCTGGCGGTGGATCTGTGGACCGGGTACTGGCCGACCGTGGAGGCCGCGTGGAATCAGGTGACCGCGGGACCACTGCCCGATGAGACGGATCAGGTCACCGTGATGGCATTGCAGCGCAATCACCAGATCCCGCTGAAGGGCACGGTCGTGCCGGTGCAGACGGGCGACACCGCGTCGGGCTTCAAGCATCGAGGCGAGCTCGTGTATCTGCCGCCCGCCTGGTACGCGACCAACCCGCCGCCGCCACTACCGACGATCATGATGATCGGCGGGGAGTTCAACACACCCGCCGATTGGGTGCGCGTCGGGAATGCGGTGACCACTGCGGACGACTTCGCCGCCACGCATGGCGGCAACGCCCCGGTGATGGTATTCGTCGATGCCGTCGGCACTTTCAACAACGACACCGAATGCGTCAACGGCAGTCGCGGCAATGCCGCTGACCACCTCACCAAAGAGGTTGTCCCGTTCATGGTTTCGAATTTCGGCGTGAGCGCCCGGCCGGAGAACTGGGGCATCGTGGGCTGGTCCATGGGAGGTACCTGCGCCGTGGACCTCGCGGTGATGCATCCCGACATGTTCAGTGCCTTCGAGGACATCGCCGGTGACATCGCCCCCAATTCGGGCAACAGGGAGCAATCCATCTCGCGCCTGTTCGGCGGCAATGCCGCGGCCTACGCATCGTTCGACCCGACCGCGGTCATGGCGCGGCACGGCCGATACAACGGTGTCGCAGGCTGGTTCGCGATCAACAGCCAGAACTCGGCCACCCAGAGTGCAGCAGCGAACTCGCTGTGCGGTCTCGGCAGCGCCGACGGGATCGCCTGCGCTGTGGTCACGTCGCCCGGTGACCACGACTGGCCGTATGCATCACGCGCCTTCGCGGGTGCGCTGCCCTGGTTGGCCGGCCAACTTCACATCCCCGGATCTCCGCCGGTCCCGCTGCCCACCCCACCGCCCCCGCCGCCGATCGTCCAGGTCGCCGCGAAGTAGCGGGTAGCGTGGGCGGCATGCCGGACGAACCCGCCAAGGAGCCGGAAGCAACCGCCGAACCCGATCCAGCGCCCACGACGGCACCGACATCCGACTCGGCGCCCGTGCCACCCGTGGATACCGGGTACGCACCGACGGGTGTGCCGACCTTCGAGTCGGTGCGCGAGAAGATCGAGACGCGCTACGGCACAGCGATCGGCGCTGCCGAACTGGATGCCGAAACGCCGGAAGGCCGCACCGTCGAGGAACAGTACGACGCACGGCAGCGCGCCGCGGCCGAACGGCTGGCCCAGATTCGCGAATCGATGCGCAGACCCGAGTCTCAGTAGTCGGATTCGGCGGCCACGATCTCGGCGAGGAACGCATCGTCGGCGGGTGCGGCCAGCCGCGCGCGGGCGAATTGCCTGACCCTGTCCCGGGTCTGTTCCGACTCCCCCGTATGCGCGCCGATGGACAGCGTGGTCGCCCGCCAATCATGGCCCCACGCCGCCGATTCCGAGACCGGTTGCCGATCCGAGTCGACAACGGGGAACGTCGCGCGCCCGTCGGCGCCGAGCATGCCGTCACCTTCCCACGGTCCGGAGCGCAGCCGAACCGCGACGCCGTTGGGTGAAGCCAGTCCCGACAACGCGACCCGCACCGTCGCGGTCACCACTCCCTCGGCGGTCTCGACGCTCCAGTCCGCGGTGTTCTCTGCCGCATCGAAGATTCCCGAGGGCACCGCGGACCACTGCACGGAACCGACGCCCGAGGCGACAGTCGCCGGCGTCGTCGCGCCGCGCTCGCCGCCGGCGGCAAGCGCGTAGTCTTCTCGACGGGTCGACCGAGCCGGCGTATCGAACGCGATGCCCACCTCGTCGGCGAGGTCAGCGCACCTCTCGACCAGCTCAACGATGCGCGGATCGCCTTCTTGGACATGGGCATTCAGTGCCGCGACATGGGGCCGCAATACTTCGGCGACGTCGGAGTCGAAGGTGTCGTCGGTGAAGAAGTCCTCGGCACCCGCGGTCAGGAGCGCGATCTCCGCGTCCAACAACGCCGCGTCGAGCGTCGCGATGCCGTCTCGCTGACTCGCCGGCCACCACCGTCGCAACCAATGTCCGAAAGCCAGCCGGCGCAGCGCATCCAGCGATCCGGGAAGCACGTCGACACCCTCCAGGTCGACGCCGCGCGGCTCCTCGGACGGAGATGACTCGACCGTCGATGCGAGGGCATGGTGGCCGGTTTCGCCGAGCACGCGCCACAGCCAATCCGCGCGGGACAGATCGGTGAAGGTGATCTGCGGATCCGCCGCCGGCTCGTCCACCGTCCACGACAGCACCGCGCCGCTGACTTCGAGCACAGCCTGCAAGGGCGACGGCGCCACCAGGGGTCCGGTGCTCCACAACCCGGAATCTGACATCAGCTTCATCCGGCGACCTGCAGTTCCAGCATCGTCTTGATGCGTTGGCGGTGATCGAGACTCACCGAGCGTGCAACGCCTTCCAGCAGCGCCCGAACGTCATCGACGTCGTCGCACGGTTCCTGCCACACATCGCGGCCGTGCAGCCGCGCCCACAGCCGACTCAGGTAGGGCCTGGCGAACGCCGCGAGGTCGTCGATCACCTGCTGCTGGCGGGGATGGATCGGTCCGCCCTCGGCGAGGTAGCGACGTGCGTGCAACACGTACGCCTCCTTGCGCAAGCGCGCCTGGATCTGACGGGCGAGGTCGTATCGCGTCGTCGCGGATTCGGACAACGGTGCGAGGTCGACCGCGACCTCGATCCCGGCGACGAGTGTCGCCTGCTTGTCCTCCGCCAGCAGGCCCCACGGTGCACAGCACCGGTCGACCTCCTCTTCGCACAGCATCGGGACATCGGGCAGTTCCTCGCGATCCAGCGCGCGGCGCAGCGTCGCGCGCACCCGGTCGATCACAGATCTATTCAGTGGCCGCTCGCTGTCGGAGCCGCCGATGATGGCCGGCGGACCCTGCGGCTCAACGGAACTGAGGCCCAGCGCCACGATCGACCACGGCAGCTGCGACGCGTCGTCATGGGCCGCGGCACCGAGGTTGTATGGTGTCGCGTCCGCGATCAGCGCCTGCCACACCCGCTGTCGTGCCGACGCGGCACCGTGCGAGTCCGCGGCGCCGAGCACGGTGGTCAGCCCGGCGAGAAACGGGCGGGTGATCTCCGTACCCGCCCGCACGTCGCTCCAGCTCGAGCGCAACTGTTCCGCCAGTTCGGAGATGACGAGATGGTCGGATGAATACGTGTTGAGCACTTCGATGGCCGTGCGGTCACGGTCTGCGTGGATGTCGCGCAGCACTGATTCGGCCGCGCCGGAATCAGGTTGGGCGGGTGCGCCTTTCGTGACGGCGAGCTCGAAGCACACCGGGAAGTAGAGCTCCTGCGCATTCCCGCTGGTGATCCGCAGCCGGCGGCGCTCACGCTTGAGCAGCTCGAACCACGCTGCCGCCGCGCGCAACTGGGCCCCCCGGGCGACGATCGCGTGGTGCATGGCCTCGGCGACGTCGGCCGCCACGAACGGCGCCGAGAACTGGGTGTTCGATCGCAGCCTCAGCACCAGCGGATCGATGATCCGCTTCACGGTGCGCCGCAGCGGCCCGCCGTCGTCGCCGCTGAGCACCTCGACACCAGGCCCGATCGCCCGCCACGCACGGTCGATGACCGCACGCCGCGGATGTGCGACGGCGACGGCCGTGTCGGTGCTCATAGGAACAGGATAGGAGTTGGGCATGGGCCAAAGTTGGGTTCGGTAGCCGGCGCCGCATCAGAGCCTGATGACATGTCCAGCACGTATTTGCACGCTTTCTTGATGTTCCTGCTCGTCGTCACCGCCGCAACCGTTCTTCTGTCCGACCGCGACGCCCCCGTCGCCGCCGACGACACCGAGGCCGACGAGGCCGACGAGGCCGACGAGGCCGACGAGCGGCTCGCCACCACCGACGACATCGTGGCCATCCGGGCAGAATTCGATCGAATGCTGGTGGTGAAGGGCCTGGTCACGGACGGGCAGATCGACCTGATCCGGCACGGCACCAAGTCCCGCGCCGTGGTCACGGGCATGCGAACCACCGGGCATGCGCGTGAGGATTTCCGCGAGGTCGAACTCGACGTGATGGTGAATCGGCCCGGCGGCGGGCAGTTTCCGGCGCATGAGACGGCGCTGATTCCCGCATCGGCGTTGACCAAGGTCGCCCCGGGCAGTGTCGTCGACACGTACTACCGGTCCGGCGACGAGTCCGCCGTCGCAGTCTGCGTGGCGCCGCGCTGATCACCGCGCACCGTCCACGGCGAACGTAGCCAAGGCAGCCCAGTACAGCGGGCTCGCTGCCAGATCGCCCTCGCGCCAGCGCCGCATCTGTTCGCGCTGCCAGTCGTTGACAGCACGCCCCGCATCGCCGGCTTCGTGCGCGCGGTCGACGGCGAGAATCGCCTCGGCCATCGGATCGGCATCGGTAATGGGCGCGAACAGCCGAAAACCGGCGGCTGTCGGTAGGGACCACAGCGTCGCCGTCACCAACTCAGCGCCGCCGAGAATCATAGCCGCGACCAGGCCAGTCGCTTCGTCGAATCGGTAGTCACCACCGGACGCACACGCGAGCAGACCGACGCGTGGCGGAAACGGCAGCTTCTGCACCATGAGATCCGATGCGGTGAGAGGGCGTTCGTCAGCCAAGTGCAGCGCTGCCCGATCGGCATGGCCGATGTCGCCGTCGGCGGCGGTCGCGTGGCCGACATAGAGCAGGCGGCTCGGTGCCTGCGCCAACAGATTCTTCAGCCAGGCGCGGTCGGCGTCAGCGCGCCGGAACAGGTCGACCGGCGCCGCCACGTCGGGCAGGACGCGGCGGGCTTGCATCAGCTCACCGAAGTGTCTGGCCAGGGGGGTATCGGAGGACGGACGACCGAGCACGGAACCCAGCGGAGAGTCGGGGCGCTGACCGGGTACCCGGGGATCCAGGACGAGCAGCGGCGGCTCGGTCCGGCGCCCGCCCCAGCCGGCGGGTTGGCGCGGCGAGTGGACGATGTTGGGTGGAGCCGCCATCAGAACGTCGACCAGCTCGATGAGCCGCCGGCTGTCGTCGCCGGGCATCGCGACGAGCCCCCAGGGCACCCGAGCCAGCCGGGTGCTGGGTGACACGAACAACACCGCGCGCGGTGTGGCCGATCCGCTGCGGGAGTCGTGAATCAAACCCCACGCCTCGGGTGCGATCAGATGAGTGCCCAGCGTGGCGGCGATCGTGAATTCCGTTGCGGGCGAGGCGAAGGCACCGGTGGTGATCGCACGTTCGAGTGCGTCGCGCCGGGTCTCCTCGTCGATGGGATCGGGCAATGCGCCGGTCAGCTCGTCCAGCGCGGCTCGCAGCGCCTCCTCGTCCAGCACCCACGTCACCGTCCTGGACGGGTCTCCGACGACACGCAGACTGGCGTACGTGGCGATTCCGACGTCGGCGAATCGCAGGACCAGCGTGGCGGATTCGGCTCCGGTCACGGCATGGATCACGGCCACGTCGCCCATGTGGGCCCGACGGCGGTCACTGCGCGGCCGTACCGTTCGGCGGCCAGCGCGCGGTAGTGGGTCAAGATCGCACCCGAGCTCGGATCCATCTGCAGTGCGGGCAAGGGACCGAGCCGCGTCAGCCCCGAACCGGCATCGGCCGGCGATTCGCCTGCGGCTACCAAGGCGTACTCGTCGACGGTCTCCAGTGGCACCGCAGCGGTCGCGGTGTCCGTCCACTCGGCGGACTCCCGATCCGGCTCCGCGCTGAATGTCCCTCGCGCACTGTGATACTCCACCAACTGGCTGACGAGCTCGGTGTTTCCCCACTCCGAAGCGACCGCGAACGCGCCAGCCAGCATGCGCGCCGACACATGGGTGGCCCAGCGCATTCTGGCGTCGGCATCGGCGATCGCATGCCGCACCGAGTCGACGGCCAGTGCGGCGGGCACCTTCAGTTCGGCGGCCCGCTCGAGCTTGACCGCGGCACTGTCCGGGTCCGCGTCAGCCAAGGCGTCCGCCCGCCAGATGCTGCCGACGTGATCGTGCAGGCGGGCGTACTGCAGCCAGCTGTGTCGTGGCCAGGAATCGAGGAGTTCGCGCGCCTCTTCGGTACGTTTGCGTGCGACGTCGAAGTCGCCGCGAAATATGTCAACCCAACTGCGCTGCAACAGAATCCGGTGGATGTGCAGGGGCTTCTCGATCTCCCGCCAGTGCCTCTCGGCGTGGCCGAAACGTTCTTCGGCGTCGTCGAGTTCTTCGATGGACAGGGCGATCAGGCCGAAGTACAGCCAGCACCGCGACACATCGTGCGCGCGTAGGCCCTCGGCGATCGCCGGGTACGACTCGTGCGCCAGGTGCTGCGCCAGTGCCCGGTCGCCCACCGCCCACGCCACCGTCGCACGTTCGAATTGCGTTCGCGCCGTACCGAGGGCCCAGCCGCGCGCCTCGGCCCGCGCTCCCGCCCGGCGCAGCCACGGTTCGGCTTCGCCGAGCCGGCCCGTCTCGACGCAGAACCTGCCGTATGACGTGCCGCCGAGGACGAACAGATAGTCGTCGAACTCGTCGCCGCCGGGTGCGCCGTCGATGGCGTCGATCACCTTCTCCCACAGGTGAAGCGACTGCACGTGCAGATCGTCATCACAGAGCGCGTTGGCGCACAGGATTCGCGCGAACGTGATGTAGCGGCGGTGTTCGACGGCGAGATCCGGATAGTCGGTCGCATCGTCCGTCAACACCAGCAGAGCGGCCTCGGCGGCCTCGTGGTCGCCGTGCGCAGCGGCCAGGCCGGTTTGGAGGAACTGCGCTCGGCGCGAATAGCGGCAGGTCATGTGGTCGACATCGGCGTCGGACATAGTCACCTGCTCCGCCAAATCAGGCCGGGTGCCCGCCCGGACCTCGGCATACGTGGCGAGGCATTCGCGGATGCGGCTGACCGACTCCTCGGTGCCGTTGTAGGCGGTGCGCACGAGGTAGAGCTGACCGAGCTGCGCGTAGACCTCGAGCATCCAGTCGTCGCGGTCGGCCGCCTCGATGGCGGGTATGAGCGACAGCAGCAGATCCTTGGCCGCGTCCTCGTTGGCGGCCAACGACAAATGTCGCGCCCGCTCGAGGTCGGCCACGATGGTCATCTCTGAAGTGTAGGAAGCGGCGGACGTGGAGGGTACGTCCGCCGCTTCCGGTCTCCGCGCGATCAGGTGCAGGTCACCTTGATCTCGAAGGGCTTGGTGATCATGCCCGCCATGGGGTTGGCCATGTCTGCGCCTTGGGCTTCACCGGTGATGGTGTAGGTGGCGCCGTCGACCTTGACCTCGGCCGAACCGGTCTTTGCGCCCATCATGTTGGTGACCGCGAGGGCGTTGCCGTCGACCGACATGCCCAGCGACTCGACAGTCGGGGTGGCTTCATCGGTCATCACGACCGCGAGGCCGGCCTGGCCGTTGATCGCCGCGCTGGCCACGTTGATCTTTCCGCCCTGCTTGACGCAGGTCACCGAGTTCAGATCCAGACCGGCCAGGTCACTTCCGCCGACCTTGACCTCGGTCTTGCCGCTCGTGCTCACCTGCGTGTTTCCGTTTCCGGAGCTTGGCGCGGCTGCTGGCTTGTCGTCTGAGCAGCCCACCAGGACAGCCGCACCGACAGCGAGCCCGACCACACCCGCGACTACTCGATTCATGATCTTCCCTTCGTCACACGCCGCCCTAGTGGCGTCGTCGTGCTGTCAGTCAAGGCGGCGGGCAGCGCTACCGATCCCAAATTGTGTCGGTATCCGCAGGTAGCGTGCGCAGGTGATGCGCTCATTCACGGTTGCCGAGCGGCGAGCCAGGCTCGCGCGGCGGCACTTCCTCAACGCGCCCGCTCAGAGCCCGGCACACGTCGCAGGCGATGTCGTCGGTCTGCACGCCACCGATCCGGCCACGCCTTATCTCTCACTGTGGGCACGTGTGCCCGGCTTCGTCCTGGCCGATCTGGACGCCGAACTCTACGAGACACGGAACCTGGTGAAGCATCTCGCGATGCGTCGGACGCTGTGGGTGGTCCGCGCCGCGGACCTGCCACACATCCAGTCGGGTGCCAGCGATCGGGTGGCCGCCAACGAGCGCCGCAAGCTGGTCGCAGATGCGCAGAAGGCCGGCCTCTGCGGCGACGGCGACGCCTGGCTGGATACGGCGTCGAAGGCCGTGCTCAGCCATCTGGGCGAGCACGGCCCGACGAGTGCCAAGGACCTGCGTACCGCTCTGCCGGAGTTGGCCGGCCACCACGACCCTGCGCCCGGCAAGCGGTGGGGTGGCGAAACACCCTTGGCACCAAGGATTCTGACGGCGCTGTCGGTGCGGGGCGACATCGTGCGAGGTCCCAACGACGGGTCGTGGACGGTATCGCGTCCGCAATGGGCGCCGATGTCGGACTGGCTGACCATGGGTGACACCGTGTCACCGGAGGAAGCCCGTACCGAGTTGGTGCGACGATGGCTGCGGGCGTTCGGACCGGCGACGGTCACCGACATCAAATGGTGGTTCGGCAACACGTTGACGTGGGCGCGTCAGGCGCTGGTCGACCTCGAGGCCGTGGAGGTGGATCTGGAGGGCACACCAGGTTTCGTGCTGCCCGACGATCTCGAGGTCGAACCCGATGCCGAACCGTGGTGTGCGCTGCTGCCCGGCCTCGACGTCACGACGATGGGCTGGTTCGACCGCGACTGGTATCTCGGCGGGCACCGCAGCCAGGTGTTCGACACGAACGGCAACGGCGGACCGACGGCGTGGTGCGACGGGCGCATCGTCGGCGCCTGGGGGCAGGATGCCGACGGCCGCATCGAGGTGCGGCTCCTCGAGGACGTGGGCCGCGCCGCGCACAAGGCACTGCAGAAGCGCGCCGACGACCTCACCGATTGGCTGGACGGGGTACGGGTCAGCCCGCGCTTCCCGTCTCCCCTGTCGAAGGGTCGTTGAGTCAACGCCGAGACACCGGTTTCTGATGAATTTCCCGCTGAATTCGTCAGAAACCGTACTCTCGACGAATCTAGGCGCTGACCTTGCTCCGCTTGCGCTTCTTCGGCGCAGGCCGCGACACGCCCAGCGCTTCGGCGAGGAAGTGGCCCGTGTAGCTGTCGGTATTCAGCGCGACGTCCTCTGGAGTGCCGGTCGCGACAACCGATCCGCCGCCGGCCCCGCCCTCGGGTCCCATGTCGACGATCCAGTCGGATGTCTTGATCACGTCGAGGTTGTGCTCGATGACGATCACCGTATTGCCTTTGTCGACAAGGCCGTTGATGACGGCGAGCAGCTTGCGGATGTCTTCGAAGTGCAACCCCGTGGTCGGCTCGTCGAGAATGTAGATGGTGCGCCCGGTGGACCGCTTCTGCAGTTCTGAAGCCAGCTTGACGCGTTGCGCCTCGCCACCGGACAGCGTCGGTGCGGGCTGCCCGAGTCGGACGTAGCCGAGCCCGACGTCCACCAGCGTCGCCAGATACCGATGGATCGAGGTGATCGGCTTGAAGAACTCCGCCGCATCCTCGATCGACATGTCGAGCACCTCGGCGATGGTCTTGCCCTTGTAGTGCACTTCCAGCGTCTCGCGGTTGTAGCGCGCACCCTGGCACACCTCGCACGGAACGTAGACGTCCGGCAGGAAATTCATCTCGATCTTGATGGTGCCGTCACCGGAACAGGCTTCGCAGCGCCCACCTTTGACGTTGAACGAGAACCGGCCCGGCTGGTAGCCGCGCACCTTCGCCTCGGTGGTGGCCGCGAACAGCGTGCGGATCTTGTCGAACACACCGGTGTAGGTGGCCGGGTTGGACCGCGGCGTGCGGCCGATCGGCGACTGGTCGACGCGAACCAGCTTGTCGAGCTTGTCCAGACCCGTCACCCGCGTGTGCCGGCCCGGCACCTGCCGGGCGCCGTTGAGCTTGTTGGCGAGTACCGACGCCAGGATGTCGTTGACCAGCGTCGACTTGCCGGACCCGGAAACACCGGTGACCGACGTCAGCACGCCCAGCGGGAACGTGACGTCGATCTCGCGAAGGTTGTGCTCGCGCGCGCCGACGACCGTGATCTGTCGCTTGCGATCGGCGGGCCGCCGCATCGCCGGGACCTCGATCTCCTCCTTGCCCGACAGATAGGCCCCGGTAATCGAATTCGAGTTCGTCAGCAGGTCCTCGTAGGTCCCGCTGTGCACGATCTGGCCGCCGTGCTCGCCGGCCGCGGGGCCGATGTCGACGACCCAGTCCGCGTGCGCGATGGTGTCGAGGTCGTGCTCTACGACGATCAGGGTGTTGCCGAGATCTCGCAACCGGATGAGCGTCTCGATGAGCCGCCTGTTGTCGCGCTGATGCAGACCGATCGACGGCTCGTCCAGGACGTAGAGCACGCCGACGAGTCCGGAGCCGATCTGGGTGGCCAACCGAATACGTTGCGCCTCACCGCCGGACAGCGTCCCGGCCGCCCGCGACAACGACAGGTAGTCGAGCCCGACGTCCAGCAGGAACCCCAGCCGCGACTGGATCTCCTTGAGGACCTGACCGGCGATCGCCGTCTCCCGCGTTCCCAGCGTCAACGCGTTGAGGAACGCCGAGCAGTCGGCGATCGACAGCTCGGCCACCTCCGCGATCGACTTCGGCCCGTAGTCCCCCGCCGTCATCGTCACGGCGAGTATCTCCGGCTTCAGCCTGGTGCCCTCGCACTCGGGGCACGGCACGTCGCGCATGAAGCCCTCGTAGCGCTCCTTCATCTGCTCGGAGTCGGTCTGCTCCATGCGGCGGTGCAGGAACGCCATCACACCTTCGAAATCGGCATAGTACGAACGGGTTCGGCCGTAGCGGTTCTTGTACCGCACGTGCACCTGCTCGTCGCAGCCTTCCAGGATCGACCTGCGCGCCTTGGCGGGCAGCTTCTTCCACGGGGTGTCGACGTCGAACCCGATCTGGTCACCGAGCCCCTTCAGCATCCTGGTGAAGTACTCGGCCGTCTGACCCATCGCCCATGGCGCGATCGCGCCCTCGGCAAGCGTCAGGTCCGGATCCGGGACGACGAGTTCGGGGTCGACCTCCTTACGGATGCCCAGACCCACGCACTCCGGGCAGGCGCCGTACGGCGAGTTGAACGAGAAGGACCGCGGCTCGAGGTCGTCGACGGCGAGCGGGTGGCCGTTCGGGCATGCCAGCTTTTCGGAGAACCGCTGCTCACGATGCGGGTGGTCGTCCTCGCGGTCGACGAACTCCAGCACCACGATGCCGTCGGCCAGGTTCAAAGCCGTCTCCACCGAGTCCGTCAGCCGTTGTTTGGCGCTGGTCTTCACGGTGAGCCGGTCGACGACGACCTCGATGTCGTGCTTTTCCTGCTTTTTCAGCGTGGGCGGTTCGGTCAGGGGGTAGACGACCCCGTCGACACGGACCCTGCTGTAGCCCTGCGAGTTGAGCTTGTCGAAGAGGTCGACGAACTCGCCCTTGCGGGTGCGCACGACCGGCGCGAGCACCTGAAAGCGCAGCCCCTCGTCCATGGCCAGCACCTGGTCGACGATCTGCTGCGGCGTCTGGCGGGCGATGCGCTCACCGCACACCGGACAGTGCGGGGTGCCCGCCCGCGCGTAGAGCAGACGCAGGTAGTCGTAGACCTCGGTGATGGTGCCCACGGTCGACCGCGGGTTGCGGTTGGTCGACTTCTGGTCGATGGACACCGCGGGCGAGAGACCTTCGATGAAGTCGACGTCGGGCTTGTCCATCTGGCCCAGGAACTGACGGGCGTAGGCGGACAGCGATTCGACATAGCGGCGCTGCCCCTCGGCGAAAATCGTGTCGAACGCCAGCGACGACTTCCCGGAACCGGACAGGCCGGTGAAGACGATCAGCGCATCACGCGGTAGTTCAAGATCGACGCTACGCAGGTTGTGCTCGCGCGCACCCTTCACAACGAGGCGGTCAGCCACACCCGCCCTCTTTCAACGACAAAAGTCCTCCCGAAGACATAGTTCACAACCATGCTATGTGTCCCCACCGACAACTCCCGGGCCAAGTCCTGGCCAAGCCCGATACCGTGAGGACATGACTGTCGTCGACGACACCTACACCGGCCATGTCGAAGCGCAAACCGCCGCCAGGCGCACTCTCCCCGGCGCATCGATCGTCAAGGTTTCGGTGGGCCCGATGGACAACAACGCGTACCTGGTCACGTGTTCCCAGACCGGCGAGACGCTACTCATCGACGCGGCCAACGACCCGGAGATCCTGCTCGAACTGATCGAACGCTTCGCGCCCAAACTGTCCCTGATCGTCACCAGCCACCAGCACTTCGACCACGTGCAGGCACTCGAGCAGGTCGCCAGGGCCACCGGCGCCCCCACCGCGGCGCATCAGCTCGACGCCGATGCTCTGCCGGTCAAGCCCGACCGCATCCTGGCCCACGGCGACACCGTCAAGATCGGCGAGCTGTCGTTCGACGTCATCCACCTCAGCGGCCACACCCCGGGCTCGGTGGCGCTGGCTCTCGTCGGAGCGGACGAGGCGACACATCTGTTCACCGGCGACTGCCTGTTCCCCGGCGGCGTCGGCAAGACGTGGCAGGAAGGTGACTTCGACAAGCTGCTCGGCGACGTGACCAGCCGGGTTTTCGACGTCTACGACGACTCGACGGTCGTCTATCCGGGGCACGGGGACGACACCACGCTGGGCACTGAGCGCCCGCATCTCGGCGAGTGGAAAGAACGCGGTTGGTAACCCGACGCGACGCACCGGTTGCCGTCGTCACCGGCGCCAGCCGCGGGGCCGGGCTCGGGATCGCCCACGCCCTCGGCAGTCACGGGTGCACCGTGTACGTCACCGGACGGACCGACGGGGCCGGGCAGTCGCCGCTGGGCGGCACGATCGGTGAAACCGCCGACCTGGTCACGGCCGCGGGCGGCACCGGCATCGCCGTCCGGGTCGATCACGCCGACGACGAACAGACGAAAGCCCTGTTCGAGCAGGTTGAGCGCGAACAGGGCCGGCTCGACATCCTGGTGAACAACGCCGCGGTCATCCGCGACGAGATGATGGCGCGGACCCCGTTCTGGGAGAAACCGCTCGACATCATCGACATCCTCGACGTCGGACTGCGCAGCAGCTACGTGGCCACCGCCTACGCCGCACCCCTGATGGTCCGGCAGGGACACGGCCTCGTCGTGTTCACCTCGGCCCCGGGCGCAGCCCACTACGTGTTCGGTCCCTCCTACGGCGTGCACAAGGCGGGGATGGACAAGATGGCCGCGGACATGGCCGTCGACTTCAAGCCGTTCGGGGTGGCGACGGTGTCGATCTGGATGGGCATCCTGCTGACCGAACGCTTGAAGAACATCATCGACAGCGCACCGGACAAGCTCGGCCACATGCTCGCCGAAGCCGAGACCCCCGAGCTGACGGGACATCTCATCTGGGCGCTGTTCAACGACCCTGCGTTGATGGAGAAGTCGGGCCAGACGCTGATCGGCGCCGAACTCGCGGTCGAATACGGCATCAAAGACGACGGTGACCGCCAGCCGCCCTCCTATCGCGACCAGCACGGAATTCATCCGATCAGGCAATTCGATCGGATCTTGCGGTGACACTGAACGGTTGGACGACACACGCGGGCGAAGGGCGATGAGGCCGCCTATCGCGACTACCGGAACCGCTACCGCGAGATGGCGACTTCGCTGGGTTTCGAAGGCCACACGCAGTGGGCCGCGGCAATGCTGTGAACAGGTGTCAGGGCGTCCAGGCGACCGGTAACCGCTTGATGCCGTGTATGAACGCCGAGTGCAGTATCGCTGGTTCCTCGACTGCGACCACGTCGGGTATCTGGCGGCGCAACTCGTCGAACATCACCCGGATCTCGCGTCGCGCCAGATTCGCACCCAGGCAGAAGTGGGCGCCACCGCCCCCATACCCGATGTGCGGGTTGGGATCTCGCGTCACATCGAACAGCCACGGATTGGCGAACTTGGCCTCGTCACGGTTGCCCGAGTTGTACCACAGGGACACCTTGTCCCCCGACTTCATCTCGATGCCGCGCAGCTCGATGTCCTGAGTCAAGTTGCGCCGCATGAAGATAACCGGAGATGCCCACCGGACGATCTCCTCCACGGCGGTAGCGGCCACGCCGTCGAAGTCGTTCCACCACTTCTGGCGTTCCTCGGGGTAGCGGGACAGTGCGACCATGCCGTGGCTGATGGCGTTGCGGGTGGTCTCGTTGCCGGCAGCCGAGAGCAGTATGAAGAACGATGCGTACTCGCTTGACGTGAGCCGCACCCCGTCGACCTCGGCCTGCACCAGGCTGGTGGTGAGGTCGTCGCCGGGATTGGCTCGCCGTTCCTCGGCGAGACGCATGGCGTAGTCCACGATTTCGTTCACCACCACCATGATGGCGTCGAAGTCGCCCGACACTTCGTCGTCGCCGAAACCCAACATCACGTTGGTCCAGTGGAAGACCTTCTCCTCGTCCTCTTCAGGAATGCCCATCATGTCGCAGATGACCTGCAACGGCAGCAGTCCGGCAGCCTCGGCGACGAAGTCGGCCCGGCCGTCGTGATGGTTGGCGACCATATCGGTCACGATCGTTCGCGCCCGATCGCGCACGCTGCCCTCGATGCGGGCCAGCACCTTGGGCGTGAACGCGCGGTTGACGATCTTGCGTAACCAAGTGTGTCGGGGATCATCGAGGTTGATCATCGATCCGGTGAACTCGGCGACCTCGGGCGCCACTTCGTTCAGCGACGTGCTGGTCGGGATGGAACTGAAGATCTCTGGGTGACGACTGGCGTGGTGAATGTCGTCGAACCTGGTGAGGGCCCAGTGGCCGGCGCCCGCCGGGAAACCTGGGAAGTCCGCTACCTCGAAGAAGGTGATCGGCGATTCGCGCCGCAAGGTAGCGAACGCCCCGTCGCGAATGTCGTCGTCACGCGCCCAGAAATCCAGCGATGCGAGGTCGATGTCGGCCAGAGGGACGTGGGGAGGTGGTACGCCGTTCTCGCGTCGTGCGATCGGCGTGCGGTGCAGTATCGACGTCATAATTGACCCTCTCGCCAGTTGGAGTGTCGCACCTCGGACGGCGAATGAACCCGATTTGAGCGAGCCAGCTGACGGTTGATCGTGGGGGCAAGTTCATCGCCCCGGTCGTGGCGGTGAGCGACGACCTGAACCAGCGCCGAGAGTCGGAAGAATGATGGAAATCGTGCAAATTCCGTCATATTTCCGACTCTCGGTGAAAGTCACAATGCGTAGGGCCCGGCAATGCTGTGAACGGGCTGTCCTAATCTGATGCGCAGGACTCGTCGAAGAGAATCTGCAGGAGACACGGTGAATCAGGATCAGTTGAAGAAGGCTCAGAGCGGTGCCGGTTTCATCGCCGCGCTTGACCAGAGCGGCGGCAGCACCCCCAAGGCGTTGAAGCTGTACGGCGTCAGCGAGGACGCCTATTCCGGTGACGAGCAGATGTTCGACCTGGTCCACGAGATGCGGACCCGCATCATCACCAGCCCGGCCTTCAACGGCGATCGCATCATGGGCGCGATCCTGTTCGAGATGACGATGGACCGCCAGGTCGAGGGTCGTCCCACCGCCGACTACCTGTGGAACGTCAAGAACATCGTGCCGTTCCTCAAGATCGACAAGGGTCTGAACGACGAGCAGGACGGCGCGCAGACCATGAAGCCGATGCCCGGGCTGGACGAGCTGCTGGATCGGGCGGTCGCCAACGGCGTCTTCGGCACCAAGGAGCGCTCGGTCATCAAGCTGCCGGGTGCGGGCCTGGACGCCGTGGTCGCCCAGCAGTTCGAGGTGGGCCAGCAGGTCCTCGCGAAAGGCCTGGTGCCGATCATCGAACCCGAGGTCGACATCAAGAGCCCGAAGAAGGCCGAGGCCGAGGACCAGCTCAACGCCGCGCTGCTGGCCGGGGTCAACGCACTCGGCGACGACCAGAAGGTCATGCTCAAGCTGACGCTGCCCGACACCGACAATCTCTACTCCGAGCTCGTCGATCATCCGAAGGTGTTGCGCGTGGTCGCGCTCTCCGGCGGCTACAACCGCGATGAGGCCTGCGAGAAGCTGGCCCGCAACAACGGCGTCATCGCGAGCTTCTCGCGCGCGCTCACCGAGGGTCTGACCGCGCAGCAGAGCGACGAGGAATTCAACTCCACTCTCGACGCGGCGATCGGGAGCATCGCCAAGGCATCCGCTACCTGACAACCCTTCGGGGTCACGCGGCGGCGCTGACCGCCGGTGCCTTGCTTGCCCTCGCGTTCCCGGCCCCCTCTTGGTGGTGGCTGGCGTGGGTGGGGCTGGTTCCGCTGCTGTTCGTCATCCGCGCAGCATCCACTGCGGCGCAGGGCGGCATCCGCGCCTGGATCGGAATGGCCGGTTTCGTGCTGGTCACCCAATACTGGCTCTGGCCGAGCTCGGGTCCCCTGCTCGTCGGGCTGGCGGTCGTTCTCGGCGCACTGTGGTTTCCGTGGGGATGGGCTGCACACCGGCTGCTCTCCGGGCACATCACCACCCCGCGGGCGCTGACGGCGGTCGTCGTACTCCCCTCCGCCTGGGTGATCGCAGAGACCGTGCGGTCGTGGCACCGCCTCGGCGGACCGTGGGGCCTGCTCGGCGCGTCGCAATGGAACCAGCCGATGACGCTCGCGACCGCCTCGTTGGGCGGGGTATGGCTGGTCAGCTTTCTGACAGTGGCCGTCAACACCGCGGTCGTGGGAGCGATACTGCTGCGCTCCTGGCGCGCGGCTGCGCTACCGGCCGTGCTTGCGGTCCTCGGTCCGGCCTGGTTCTGGTGCGGTCCGGTGCCTGCGCCGGGAGCGACGGTACGGGTCGCACTCGTCCAGCCCGGCGATATCGCCGAGTCGGCGCCGCGTCAGGCGGCGAGTGAGGCGTTGACCGAAACGTTGGTGGGCCGGCGGATCGATCTCGTGGTTTGGGGCGAGAGCAGCGTGGGCGTCGACCTGTCGAGCCATCCGGACACCGTGGAGCGCTTGGTCGAACTTCGTCGGCGAGTCGGCGCGGACCTGCTGGTCAACGTGGATGCGCGCGCCCCGGAGGGCGGGATCTACAAGTCGTCGGTGCTCATCGGACCCGATGGGGTGCGCGGCGCTTATGCCAAGACACGGCTGGTGCCCTTCGGTGAATATGTCCCGCTGCGGCCGCTGCTCGACTGGGCGACCCGCCATACCAAAGCCGCCGGCGAGGACCGTCGACGCGGTGACGGACCCGTGGTGCTGCAAGCGGACTCGGTAGCCATTGGGCCGATGATCAGCTTCGAGACCACGTTCTCCGACCTGCCGCGCCGCGTGGTGCGTCTCGGTGCCCAGTTGCTGGCGTATCAGAGTTCGACGTCGAGTTACCAGGGCAGCTGGGCGCAGCCGCAGCTGGCGAGCATGGCGGCGGTGCACGCCGTCGAGGTGGGCCGTCCGGCGGTGCATGCCGGGTTGTCCGGCGTCAGTACTGCGTTCGACGCGCGCGGACGCAGTCTGGGCCGCCTGCCCGCGCATGATCGCGGCGTGTTGGTCCTCGACGTACCGCTCGGGTCGCGCACGACCCTCTACGACGAACTCGGCGATTGGCCGATTGTGTTGGCGGCGTTGGTCTTTACGGCGTGGTGTGCACGATCAGCACGTCGGTCTTAGAGCGGCGCGCGACGTTGGCGGGCACCGACCCGAGCAACCGGCCCGCGATGGTGGACAGGCCGACATTGCCGACTACGACCAGATCGGCCTTCACTTCCTCAGCGAGATCAACCAGGGCGTCCACCGGCGCGCCGACGACCGCCTTCTCCTCGACGGTCTTCGCGCCGGCCTGAATCGCACGCTCCTTGGCCTCACGCAGGATCGCGTAGATCGGGGCGTTGCCCGACATCTTGTAACCCTCGTCCTTGAGGACGTCAGCGGCGCGCTGATCCTCGCTCTGAGGGAAGTACGCCGTCGCGACGACGACCTTGGCGCCTGACCCTGCGGCGATCTGGCCGGCCTTCTCCACCGCGCGCAGTGACGAATCCGATCCGTCTGTGCCGACAACGATGGTCGTGTAGCCGCTCATCCATATCCTCCAAATGTCAGTTGGATCGCCACCCGAGACAGTAACCCGATGCCAGGGGAACATGGGTGCGAATCACCACACCTGAATAGCATTTGCCTGGTCTTTCAGCCTGCTTGCGCTATCAACATCACGTCGATCCCGCCGACGTGATGCGGCCTACATACCCGAGCAAAGGCAGCAGAAACGCTGTCTGAGAACGGATATCGAATTCGCTCGTGCGTCAATTGTTATCGAGTGCTTCCGGACCGGACCGGTCAGACGGCATCTCAATTGTCCGCCTTGGGTAGCGGTCACATTTACCGAGCCCTAAAGTTGCTATCGCTGCACAGAACCTGAACAACCGGAAGGCATGTCGGATACAGCGGTAGGCCCAGCTCGCTTCGCCGAAGCTGATCGCCCGAAGCCGCATTCGACTGGACGCGTGGCGGATCCGTTGGCCGTTGCTGTGCTCGCCGCCGCAGTAAGCGCGGCAGGGGCGGCGCGCCCGTCGTTCTGGTTCGACGAGGCCGCGACGATCTCCGCGTCAACGCGATCGCTACCGGACCTATGGCAGCTACTGCACAACATCGATGCGGTGCACGGCCTGTACTACTTCTTCATGCACGGCTGGTTCGCAATTGTTCCAGCCACCGAATTCTTCTCGCGATTCTCGAGTTGCCTCGCTGTTGCCGTCGCCGCGGCAGGCGTGGTGAGGCTCGCAAGGCAATTCTCGAGCCGCACGGTCGCCGTCTGCGCGGGCGTCATGTTCGCGATCCTGCCGCGCACCACTTGGGCGGGCATCGAGACCCGGCCGTATGCGTTGACCGCTGCGGTCGCGGTGTGGCTCATGGTGCTTCTCCTCGTCGCCGCACGACGAAACACGGCGGTGCTCTGGGTTGCGTACGGCGTGGCGCTGACGATCTCGGTCGTGCTCAATGTGTTCTGCGTTGCGATGGTGCTCGTGCATGCCAGTGCCGTGGCCGTGGTCTCCGAGGGCAAGCGATCCGTGAAGTCGTTTGCGGTCGCTTCGTCGGTCGCCGTGGTTGCGGTGATCCCGTTCCTCGCGTTCTGCCGCACGCAGATCGCCCAAGTCCGTTGGATCTCGCCGCCCGGATGGCACACGGTCTTGGAAATCGCCAAGGAGCAGTACTTCGATGACAGCGCGCCGTTCGCCGTTGTCGCCGCACTGGTGCTGACCGGGTCGCTGATATCGCGCCGCTTCTGGCCGACCGACGGCGGAAGCAGAGATCTCGTGAAGATCGCCATCGCATGGATCACGCTGCCCACGTTGGTGCTCCTGGCGTACTCGCTGTGGTTCGAACCGGTCTACTACCCCCGCTACCTCTCCTTCACCTCACCGGCGATAGCACTGTTGCTCGCAATCAGCGTCACGGCATTGACCCGGTCGCGACAGGGAGTCGCTGCGGTCGTGATGGTGTTCGCGCTGGCGGCCACACCGAACTATCTGACGGTCCAGCGCGGTCCTTACGCCAAGGAAGGGATGGATTACAGCGCCGTCGCCGACGTCATCGACGCACACGCCTCCCCCGGTGATTGTCTGATCCTCGACAACACGGCCGACTGGGCACCGGGACCGATCCGGCCGTTGACGGCGGCGCGCCCCTCGGTCTACGAGAAATTGATCGATCCGGGTCGGGGGCAACGAGCGGTGGATCGAAATCGACTGTGGGACGCCCACCTCGGGATCTGGGGCGTCGCCGACAGTGTCCGCCAATGCACGGTCTTGTGGACGGTGTCTGAACGCGACGACACGGTGCCCGCTCACGAAAGCGGACCGGGCCTGAACCCGGGCCCGCGACTGCGGCGGGCGCCGGCGTATCAGGTGCCGCACCACATGGGCTTCCATGTCGTCGAGCGCTGGCAGTTCAGCTTCGCGCAGGTGGTCAAGTCGACGCGGTAGCGCGTAACGGTCCCAGCCCGGGTACCCGCTTGCCATGGCAGCGCAGACGGCCGCCGAGTTCGACGGTGTTCGGCGCCGGGTCCGCGGCGGCCGACATGATGCTGGTCGGCGAACAGCCGGGCGATCAAGAGGACAAGGCGGGGGCGCCGTTCGTGGGGCCCGCGGGCAGGCTGCTGGACAAGGCGCTGGCCGCGGCCGACGTGGAACGGGAGCGCCTGTACGTCACCAATGCGGTGAAGCACTTCAAGTTCACGCTGCCTGAGCGCGGCCAGCGGCGAATCCACAAGACACCGAGTCGGACCGAGGTGGTGTCGTGCCGGCCGTGGCTGCTGGCCGAGGTGGACGCGGTGCAGCCCGACGTCCTGCTGTTGCTCGGCGCGACGGCTGCACAGTCGTTGATGGGCAGCACTTTTCGCCTCACAGCCCACCGCGGCGAGGCTTTACGCCTGCCCGACGCCGGCGACGTCGGGTGGGATCCGCAGGTCGTGGCGACGGCGCACCCGTCATCGGTGCTGCGCGGCCGTCCTGAGGACCGAGAGAAAGCATTCGAAGCGCTGGTATCGGATTTGCGATTCGCCGCCCGACTTCTGGCGTCCTAGGCGATCATCGGCTGCATGACGGCCACAGTTGACGGCCTCGTCCGGCTGCGAGACGGCCGATCGCTGGCGTATACCCAGTACGGGGCGCCCCATGGCTTTCCCGTCGTCAACTCCCACGGCGGCCTCGCGTGCCGCCTCGATGTGGCGGCGGCTGATTCCATCGCCGTCGACGCCGGTGTGCGGCTGATCTCCCCCGACCGTCCCGGCGTCGGACTGTCAGATCCTTCGCCCGGGCGGACGCTGGCGGACTGGGCGCGGGATGTCGAAGAGTTGCTCGACCACATCGGCGTGGACCGTTTCGCGGCGATGGGCTGGTCGATGGGCGGCCAGTACGCCGTGGCCGTCGGACACTTTCTGCGCCCCAGGGCGACCCGGGTGGCGATCATCGCCGGGGCACTGCCGCTGACCGAGCCCGGCGTGTTCGACCAACTACCCGCGATGGATCGGCACCTCACCCGCTTGTCGCAGCGGGCGCCGTGGCTGGCACGACAGTGGTTTCAGATGATGGGATTCCTACCCCGAGTCGCCCCGGCGCTGTACGGCAGGCTCGCCGCACGAGCGCTGGGGCCAGCGGACGCCGCCGTCGTCGCGGGCGACGGCTTCGAATTGTTCTCCCGGATGACGCGCGACGCGATGCGCCAACCGGCTGGTGCGGCCGAGGAATACCGTGCCTGGATGCGGCCATGGGGGTTCGCGCCCGAAGACCTCGACATGCCCGTCGACATCTGGGCGGGAGCGCAGGATCAACTGGTCGATCCCAGCTGGGCACATCGCCTTGCGTCACGAATCCCGAACGCCACCTTGAATGTTCGTGACGGCGGTCACTTTTTGGCGCACCTGCACTACCGAGAGATTTTCGACTCGCTGCGCGGCGGGTCGACGCTCTAGCAGACCGCCGGCGGCACCCACCCCGACACGGCCGGTGGGACCCAGAGGCAGGGACCACCGTAATAGGGGCCGTCCCAGCGGGCGTCACGCCAGCCGCGGTCATTGTCGTGCCTGTCGTTCCAGTGCGGTTTGTCGAGCTTCCACGTCACGCCTGGTGAATTCGGTACCGCCTGTTCGGCATTGGCCACGCCAGACAATCCGATGGCCGTGAATCCCAGCGTGCCGACAAACGCCGCAGTCGCGACGACTCTCTTCAATATCACGATCAACCTCTGCACAATCAGCTATCCGACCTAAGTAAATCTTAGCCCGAGATCGAGGCGGCCGCCACGGCCGCCCGCGGCCGCCCGCGCTGCTACGTGTGCTGAACGAGGCTCTGCCGCAGCACTATTGGATAAAGGCGTTTGCGACCGACGCAAGGGTAAATTTCTGCGGCAACGATCAGCCGTACAGTGTTTCGAACGTCCGGATCGACTTGTCGAGGTCGCCCTTGACGGCCCGTACCGCGGCCATCCCAATCGGCCCGAACAGCGGAGCGCCACCCAGTTCCATCTTCATCGTGAACGAACATCCCTGTTTCGTCGGCTTCACCGTCATCTTCAGTGCGTACTTGGTGCCGCCGACGCCATGTCCGGTGATGCCGATCAGCCGCGGCGGATCGTATTCGCGGATCGTCCACTTGACGCGGTTGCGCATCCCCTTCGCACCAGCCACACCGACGATCTCTGTCCCCACCTCGAGCTCCGAAGGCAGCTCGCTACGCCAACCCTCGTGCATAGAGAGCCAGTCCCCCAGCGAGGACAGGTCCGATACGTGTTCCCACGCGTGTTCGGGGCTCATCGACAGATCACGAGACAACTCCAGCTTGGCCACGCCCAGATACTAAGCGGCCACCGGAGCGAGTGGCGGGATTCGAACCCGCGTAAACGGCTTTGCAGGCCGGTGCCTGACCACTCAGCCACACCCGCGTCAGGCAATGACCTTGCCACGGCGCCCGTCGGTGGCCCACCGTTGCAATCGCCGTGAGGCGAATGGACGGCGCGCCGAACGGGTTCGCAACCACGCCTCGGGGTTAATTTGTTCGCATGGACGTCTGGCTCGCCGCTGATCCACCGTTTTTCGGCGGTCCCGGACAAGGCACCCGCCAGATCGCCGAATTGTTCGTGGCCTTCGGGCTCACGGCCCTGATCGGCCTCGAACGCGAACTACAGGGCAAGAGCGCGGGCGTGCGCACCCAGACGATCGTCGGCACGGCCTCGGCGTTGATCCTCCTGGTCAGCAAGTACGGCTTCAGCGATGTTCTGCAGGACGGGCTCGTCATGGTCGACCCGTCCCGTGTCGCCGCCCAGATCGTCTCGGGCATAGGCTTTCTCGGCGCCGGCATCATCATCTTTCGGCGCGGCTCGGTACACGGACTGACCACCGCGGCAGCAGTCTGGGAGTCAGCGGCCATCGGTATGGCGGCAGGCTCCGGTCTACTACTGCTTGCCGTCACGGTGACGGCGATGCACTTCCTTGTCGTCGTGGGCTTCCTACCCCTCGCGCGCTGGCTCACCTCCCGGCTGAGCGGGTCGGTGACCATGCACGTCAGCTATGAGGAGGGCAAGGGCGTGATGAGTCGCCTGCTGCAGGCGTGCGAGCGACGGCAATGGCAGCTCACCGACCTCGCGGCCGACACCGCGGAACTCACGGCTGCGGCGGGACACGCGGGGGTGTTGATGACGCTGTCGGGCAGAGGGATCGTGAACGCGCCGATGGTGCTGGCCGGGATCGACGGTGTCCTCGGAATCCACCAGTACGACGACGACCCCGACTGATGACCATCGGACTCATCTGCGCCATCCCGCAGGAACTCGAGGCGCTGCGTAGCGATCTGGTGGAAGCCCACTCCGAAGCGAGGGCACACGCGCGATTCGTCACCGGTGTGCTGGACGGGTACGACGTCGTGTTGGCGGGCTCCGGGATGGGAAAGGTCAACGCCGCGATCGTCACGACCCTGTTGGCCGACCGGTTCGGTTGCCGCACAATCGTTTTCTCCGGTGTGGCAGGAGGGCTCGACCCGGAGCTGTCGATCGGTGACGTCGTCGTGGCCGACCGCATCATCCAGCACGACGCCGGTGTCCTCGAGAACGAGAAGATCCGGACGTATCAACCGGGCCACGCGCCGATCATCAACGAAACCGATCGACTCGGTTATCCCGTCGATCCAGGACTGCTCACCAGGGTGCGAGAACGGCTCGACGGCTTCGAAGTCCCTGGCCACGTCGTCTACGGCACCGTTCTCACCGGCGATCAGTATCTGAACTGCGACAGCACCAGGGCCTGGTTGCTCGCCGAGCTGGGCGGTCAGGCGATCGAGATGGAGGGCGGCGCGGTCGCACAGGTCTGTGAAGCGTTCAACATTCCCTGGCTGGTCGTCCGCGCTCTGTCCGACCTCGCCGGCGGAAACGCGCTGTTCGACTTCACCGCATTCGTCGAGCAGGCATCGGCGACGTCGGCCACTATTCTGCGGCGGTTGCTGCCCGTCCTGTGACGCCGCTACCACTTCTCATCGACGCGACGACACCGACGACGGCCAGCACTGCGAACGTTGCGAACATCCACCTCGCCGCTGTCGCATCCCCACGATCGGTGGCGTTGACCACGATGCCCGCCAGTCCGGCTCCGAAAGCCCCGAAGATCAGCTGCACCGTGTTGATCGCCGCCGCCGCACGGCCACCCTCGCTCGAATCGTCGACCGAGCCCATCGCCCACGCCGACAGGTGTGGCCACGCCATGCCAACCCCAACGCCCGCCAGCGTCAGCGCGGCCACCCACACCGCGATCAGCCAGCCTGAAGCGTCCTCGAACTGACTCGCCGCCGCCAGCGCCAGGCCCACGGCCATCACCAGTGGCGCGACGGCCACGATGCGGACGACCGTCTTCGTTCTGGACACCGATGCGCTGACGATCTCGCTCATCGTCCACCCGACCGCCAGCGCCACCCCGAGGAAGCCCGCCGCCACGGGTGCCAGATGCGCCAGCCGCTGGCCGAAGAACGGCACATATAGATCGACCATCGTCGCGGCCATCAGCATGCCGAGGGTGAGATAGATCCACTTCAGCGGGCCGGGCCGGAAAGCCGTGGGCGGCAGCACCGCCGCGCTCGTACGGCGATCGACGACCAGGAACACGCCGACCAGACCTGCGCCCAAGGCCACTAGAGCGACGGTCCACGCCATGTTGCGCGGGACACCTGCGACGCTGATTGACAACGCCGCCGTACCGAGCAGCAGCAGTGACCACACCGGAATCGGGTCACGTGCAGGAGGAACGCCGGTCCGAGCGGGCAATGCGAACGGTACGAGCACCGAGATGGCCACCGACAACACAACCAGCACGCCGAATGCCCAACGCCAGGAGCCGTATTGCGCGAACAGGCCGCCGGCCGCGGGACCGATCAAGGTCCCGACGCCCCACATCGCCGAAACGAGGGCCGACGCCTTGGTCCACAAAGACGGGGGCAGCGTCGAATTGATCACCGCATAGCCAAGCCCTGCGAGTAGTCCGCCCGCCGAGCCCTGGACGACACGGCCGACCAGCAGCAGCTCCATGGTCGGCGCCAGTGAGCACAACAGGCTGCCCAGCGCGAACACAGCAAGGCCCCATAAGTACGCCCACCGGGGCCCCACCCGCGCCAGCACGGAGCTGACGGTGGTCGCCGCCACCACCGACGCGACGAGGTATACCGTCGTGACCCAGACGTAGAGCCGCTGGCCTCCGATGTCGGCGACCGTGCTCGGCAGCAGGCTGATGGTCAGGAACTCGTTGGTGGCGTACAGCGCAACGCCGCCGGCCAACACCGTCGAGGCCCCGAGGAATTTCGGGCCCAACAACTCACGCCAACCGCCGGAGGCAGTCTTTGCGGTAACGGTCACGCCGCTCACGCTAAGAGCTCAACAGCGCTTGAGGTCAAGTTATTTCGCACGCGCACCATCGCGGCCCCGTGGTGCAGATCAGCCGGGGCTTCCGGCCGCTCCGCCCGGGCTGCCGCCGGCACCGCCCGCCCCGCCGGCGCCGCTCTGGCTGGCGCCGCCGGTGCCGCCATTACCGCCCTGGGTTCTGTTCACGTTGGTGCTGCCACCGGTCGACGCTCCGGCGTCGCCACCATTGCCGCCAGTCCCACCGGCGCCGCTCTGGCTGGCGCCGCCTGCGCCTCCGCTACCGGCGTAGGTGTTTCCGCTGTAGCCACCGTTCGACGCGCCGGCGTTGCCGCCATCGCCGCCTCTGCCACCAGTGCCGCTGTCGGTCGAGCCGCCGGCACCGCCGACACCTCCGGTCGTATGTCCTATCGCGTCAGCGCCGCTGATCGTCCCGCTACCCGCATTGCCACCTCGGCCGCCGTCGCCCGTCACGCTGGAGCCGCCGGTACCGCCGCTGCCGCCATCGGCATATCCGGTGTCGGTCGCGGTGGCATTGCCGCCGTCACCCCCGGCGCCGCCGGTGCCGTTCGGATTGTGACCGCCGTTGCCGCCGCGACCGCCAGTGGCAAACCCGACGACGACGGAGGCGTCGCCGCCGTCGCCGCCGTCGCCCGCGACCGTGCCATTACTGCCGCCGCCGCCTGGAGTTCCAGGGTTCGTTCCCGCCCCGCCTGCGCCGCCGTGACCGCCGGTTCCGACGTCGCCGCCATCGCCTCCAGAACCGCCGGTACCTCTAGTGACATCCGCGCCGTCGGCGCCGTCACCGCCGTGGCCGCCGTCGCCGCCGTCGCCGCCGTCGCCACCGTCGCCGGTGGCGCCGGCTTGGCCGCCAAGGCCAGTCACACCACCGGTGCCACCGGATCCGGCCGCACCACCGCTGCCGGCCAAGCCGCCGCTTCCGCCGTCGCCGCCGTCGCCGCCGTCTACGCCGTTTCCACCATTGGTGCCGTGACCGCCGGCAGCCGTGGCGGCCGGCCCGTTGGCGCCGTCGGCGCCGTCGGCGCCATCGCCGCCGTCACCGCCCGCGGCGCCGTTTCCACCCGCACCGCCGTCACCGTTCACCCCGGCCGTCCCCGCGATTCCGAACTGATCCGAGGCACCACCGGCGCCGGCGTTGCCGCCCACACCACCGGCTCCGCCGTTACCGCCGGCCTGACCGTTATCGCCACGGGCTCCCGGAGTCGTCGCCGCCGATGCATCACCGCCGGCCATACCGTCGCCCCCAACGCCGCCTTTACCGCCGTCACCGCCGTCGCCTCCGTCACCCATGGTGCCAGCGTTTCCGCTGATGCCAGTCAGACCACCGGTGCCACCGGACCCGGCCGCACCACCACCGCCTGCTGCCCCGCCACTTCCACCGTCACCGCCATCACCGCCGGCTTGACCGTTTCCGCCATTGGTCCCGTGACCGCCGAAACCCGTGCCGGCCGGCCCGTTGGCGCCGTCGGCGCCGTCGGCGCCATCGCCGCCGTTTCCGCCCGCGGCGCCGTTCCCGCCCGCACCGCCGTCACCGTTGGCCCCGGCCGAACCTGCGGTTCCGAACCAACCGGAAGCACCACCGGCACCGGCGTTGCCGCCCACACCACCGGCCCCGCCGTCACCGCCGCCCTCACCGTCATCGCCATCCGCACCTGGATCGGTCGCCGCTAAGGCATCAGCACCGGATCCGCCCGCGCCCCCCTGGCCGCCCATTCCGCCAGAGCCTCCCTGCCCACCCGAGCCGACAAACAGCCCGCCGGAGCCGCCATTACCGCCAGCGCCGCCTGCACCCCCGTCGTCCCCCTTCACCCCCGGGCCGCCGGCGCTACCGGCTGTCCCGAAGGCGCCATCACCACCGGCACCGCCGTTGCCGATAAGCAGGCCGCCGTTGCCGCCGGCGCCACCGGCGCTCCCCGCAGCCGTCGCGTTGCCGCCGTCGCCGCCATTGCCGAAGAGTCCCGCGTTGCCTCCGCGACCGCCATTGGCCCCCGCACCGCCATTGCCCATGAAAAATCCGCCGTTGCCGCCGTTGCACGCGGTGCCCACGCAGTCGGCGCCAGCGCTCCACCCGTTGCCGAAGAACAGTCCGGCATTGGGACGTTCGGCCGTGCCGTTGCTGATGAACACCGCCAGGAACGCGCCGAGCAAGTCACCGGACATCGTGAGCCCTGCCGAGGAACTGACAGCGGCGCCCCCGAGTCCTGGGGCCGGGCAACCAACGACAGCGCAATCGGCGATCGGCGTCGAAAAATCGACCAGATAGACATTCGGCGAGGCAACTGCAGGAGGGGACTCAAACCGGGTGTCAGATTGCTGGGCCAGCCAAAAGCAGGCACCGGTTAGCGCAATGCCGGTGACCACGGCTGAACGGGCAAGAGTGAACACGGCGAACTCCTCGCTGCTGTTTCGGATAATGCGCGCGAGGCATAACATCCGATCGCCGAAAGGCACAGCCAGCAGATCGAAGAGTAATTTTCGCTTGCGTCAGACTACACACTTAAGAGCTCAAATCCCGCACAGAGCCCACGCGGCAGCAAAAAAATTAGCCCAGCTCGGCTAATTGGCGGTCACGCCGCATACGTCCAACCCCGCAGCTACTTCAAACCCGCCGCATCCATACCGCGCAATTCCTTCTTGAGGTCGTGGATCTCGTCGCGGATTCGCGCTGCCAACTCGAACTGCAGATCGCGTGCGGCGGTCATCATCTGCTCGGTCAGGTCCCTGATCAGATCGGCCAGCTCGGCGCGCGGCATATTCGTGGTGTCGCGACCCTCGATGATGCCGGCGCTGACGGCACGACCCGGCTCCCCTTGTGCGCGACGGCCGCGCGATGCGTTCCGGCCCGAGCCGCCGACCTCGACGTCGTCGGCCTCGCGATACACCTGGTCGAGGATGTCGGCGATCTTCTTGCGCAACGGTTTCGGGTCGATGCCGTGTTCTTCGTTGTACGCGATCTGCTTGGCCCGGCGTCGATCCGTTTCGTCGATGGCTTCCTTCATCGAGTCGGTGATCTTGTCGGCGTACATGTGCACCTCGCCCGACACGTTGCGAGCGGCGCGGCCGATGGTCTGGATCAGGCTGCGGGTCGACCGCAGGAAGCCCTCCTTGTCGGCGTCGAGGATCGACACCAACGACACCTCCGGCAGGTCGAGGCCCTCTCGCAACAGGTTGATACCCACGAGCACGTCGTAGTCACCAAGCCGGAGCTGGCGCAACAGCTCGACGCGGCGCAGCGTGTCCACCTCGGAATGCAGGTAGCGCACCCGGATGCCCATCTCGAGCAGATAGTCGGTGAGGTCCTCGGCCATCTTTTTGGTCAGCGTGGTGACGAGCACCCGCTCGTCACGTTCGGTGCGCTTGCGGATCTCGCCGATCAGATCGTCGATCTGACCCTTCGTCGGTTTCAGAACCACCTGGGGATCGACGAGCCCGGTCGGGCGGATCACCTGTTCGACGAACTCACCACCGGACTGGCTGAGCTCGTACGGGCCGGGGGTCGCCGACAGGTACACCGTCTGACCGATCCGGTCCGCGAACTCCTCCCACGTCAGCGGCCTGTTGTCGACCGCCGACGGCAACCGGAAGCCGAAGTCGACAAGGTTGCGCTTGCGGGACATATCGCCTTCGTACATGCCACCGATCTGGGGCACGGTGACGTGCGACTCGTCGATGACCAGCAGGAAGTCCTCGGGAAAGTAGTCCAGCAGCGTCGCCGGTGCCGAACCCGCCGGGCGCGCGTCGATGTGGCGCGAGTAGTTCTCGATGCCCGAGCAGAACCCGACCTGCCGCATCATCTCGACGTCGTAGTTCGTTCTCATCCGCAGCCGCTGGGCCTCGAGAAGCTTGCCCTGGCCTTCCAGTTCGGCCAGCCGCTCCTCGAGTTCCTGCTCGATGGTCGAAATGGCGTGCGCCATCCGCTCCGGGCCGGCGACGTAGTGCGTCGCCGGGAAGACGCGCAGCGAGTCGACCTGGCGCACCACGTCGCCGGTCAGCGGGTGCATGTAGTACAGCGCCTCGATCTCGTCGCCGAAGAACTCGATGCGCACCGCCAGTTCCTCATACGACGGGATGATCTCGACCGTGTCGCCCCTGACCCGGAACGAGCCGCGGGTGAACGACATGTCATTTCGCGTGTACTGCACGTCCACCAGTAGCCGCAACAACGCATCGCGCGGAACCTCCTGGCCGACCTGCAGTTCCACCGACCGGTCCAGGTAGGACTGCGGTGTGCCCAGACCGTAGATGCACGAGACCGAGGCGACCACGACCACATCGCGACGCGACAGCAGGCTCGACGTCGCCGAGTGGCGCAGCCGCTCCACGTCGTCGTTGATCGAGCTGTCCTTCTCGATATAGGTGTCCGTCTGCGCGATGTATGCCTCAGGCTGGTAGTAGTCGTAATACGACACGAAGTACTCAACAGCGTTGTGCGGCAACATCTCCCGCAGCTCGTTCGCGAGCTGTGCGGCCAGTGTCTTGTTCGGCGCCATCACCAGCGTCGGCCGCTGCAGGCGCTCGATCAGCCATGCCGTGGTGGCCGACTTACCGGTACCTGTGGCGCCGAGCAGCACGACGTCGCGCTCCCCTGCGCTGATCCGGCGCTCGAGCTCCTGGATCGCGGTCGGCTGATCGCCCGCGGGCTGGTGCTCGCTGACCACCTCGAACCGGCCGCCGGTACGCACGATGGCGTCGACAGGCCGGTACTCCGAGTGCGCCAGCACGGGGTGTTCAGTCGCGAAAGCCATATTCACCAGGGTAGAACCAACCACCGACAGGTTCTGTTCCGCGGGGCTCGGGGTTCGTCGGCGCGACGTAGGCTATCTCCATCCACCCTCCCAAACACGAGACGTTCGACCTGGCGGTCCGCACCAACACCGATCCGAAGGGCATCGTGCGGGCCGTGGACACCTACACCGTCGAGCCATGGGGTCTGTACATGGCCCGGCCCACCCCTGGCCGCGCCCAGTTCCACTACCTGGAGTCGTGGCTGCTGCCGTCGCTGGGACTTCGGGTCACCGTGTTTCATTTCAACCCGGGCCATGAACGCGAGCAGGACTTCTACCTCGACGTCGGCCGCTACACCACCGGCGAGACGGTGTGGCAGGCCGAGGATCACTACCTCGATCTGGTGGTCCGCACCGGCATCGGGGTGGATCTCGCGGACGTCGACGAGCTGCTCACCGCGGTCCGACACCGCCTGCTGTCGCCCGAAACCGCTGAACAGGCGGTACACACGGCGGTATCGACCATCGAGGGCCTCTCGCGCAACGACTACGACCTCGACCGCCTGCTCGCCGGGCACGGCATAACTCTGACCTGGCGGGATGGGCCGTAACGCCTGGTCGATCTTGATCGATTTTCGTGGTGATGACCAGGAGTGAGAAGGCCGACGACTTGGCTCTGACATGGGCAAAGCCGGTAAAGTCGGCTGTCATGAGTGCTACCAGGCGCCAGTGGTCGGCGATCGCCGCCACCGCCGCAGTCGGTGCGGGCACGCTGTTCTCTCCGGCGACCGCATTCGCCCAGCCCGGTGCCGAGCCCGCAGAGCCGCAGCCCGCCCCCGTTGCCGAACCCGCCCCCGAGGCGCTCCACAACGTCATCTACCGGGCGCGGGCGGACGGCACGTCGCGCGACGCGGTGGTGGCGTACAAGCAAGACGACGTGAACGTCAACAGTGCCACGCCGACGATGCTGCCCGGCCAGACCTTCGAGGTGAACACGGTCCTCGATGATCCCAAGAAGGCCGGTATGGAGCTGTCCATCGGATGGCCGTACGGGTCGAATCTGCACTGCGAGATCCTGGTCGACGATCAGATCGTCGCTCAAGCAGACCAGTTCATAGCGCCGCGATTCTTCCGCGTCAAAGACGATCCGCTCTACGGCACGCTGCAGTGCGGCGCCCCGCTGGACATTCCGAACGCCGCCGCCGCACCTGATGCGGCACCAGCCGATCCGAACGCGGCACCGCCCGAGGCCGCTCCACCCGCGGAGAATCCGCCGCCGGCTGCCTGATTCCTACGGCCGCCAACCGGTGGTGTCCGCCCACTCCCAGGCGCGCCGGTAGGCGTCGAGAAACCACGGCTCCTTGGCGTCGGCGTATGCACCGGTGTCGGGATGCGCATCCGCGGCCACCCGCCGTTTGAGCGCGAGGTAGTCGGCCTGCACCTGTGGGTTGGCCCGCAGCCAGTCGACGAACAACAACGCGAACTGCTGCCCCGGCCAGCCGTCGACCCGGATATGGACATTGGTCGGCCGGCCTGGATCGGCTGAGCAGTGAAGGCGCTTGTGCCACAACGATTCATCGTTGGAGTGATCGAACTGTGCCACCGTGCTGCGAGCATCGGGTTTGCCGACGTCGGCGGTGATCGGCCGGCACACGTATCCCGCTGCGAACAGTACTTCGGCGAGTTCGTCGGCCACCTCGAGAGAGGGAACCGTCACCTGCATGTCGATGATGTCCTTGGCGTCCAGCCCGGCGACGGCCGTCGACCCGATGTGGTCGATACGCACTGCCCGGTGCCCGCACGCGGTGTTGAGCCGCGCGGCTATCCGACGCGCCTGGTCGGGCCACGACGGGTCGCTCGGCACCAGCACCGGCTCGGGACGCGCTGGCTGTCCGTCGTCCAGGTTGTGCGCAAACGGCAGGATGCGTCGGTACCACAGCGCCCGCGCCTGCTCGACCAACTCTCCTGCGCTGCCTGAGTTGTCGAGCCACACATCGGCAACGGCGCGGCGCTGCTCCTCGGTGGCCTGCGCCGCGATCCGCGCCCGGGCGTCCTCTTCGCTGAAGCCGCGGTGCTGCACCAGCCGCGAAACTCGCGTCTCGATGTCGGCGTGCACGATCACCACCAACGGAAACATCGGCGCCATACCGGATTCCACGAGCAGCGGAATGTCCTCGACGATCACTGGGTTTTTTTCGGCCTCCATCGCGCTCGCGATCAACTCCGAGCGGCGGTGAGCAACCAGCGGATGCACGATTCCATTGAGGGTCTGCCGCTTCTCGTCGTCGCTGAATGCGATCGCGGCCAGGGCCGGGCGGTTCAGCGAGCCGGCCATGGGTCCACTGTCGTGCAGGATGTCCTTGCCGAACGCGTCGACCAGCTTGCCAAGCCCCTCGGTTCCCGGTTCGACGACTTCGCGGGCGATCACGTCGCCGTCGACGACGATCCCGCCGAGGTCACTGAATGTCGAGGAGACGGTCGACTTTCCGGCGCCGATGCCGCCGGACAGGCCAATGCGTAGCACGGCACCAGTCTGTCAGGCCTCCTCGAAAACGAACGCCCCGACTCTTTCGAGTCGGGGCGTCCATCGTGTTCGAAGGATCAGACGTGAACCGCTAGGCGTTGCCTGCGAGCTTCTCCCGAAGAGCCGCCAACTGGGCGTCGCTGGCAAGTGAACCACCGGCCGCGGGCTCGCCGGAACTCGACGAGCCGTTGGCCGAGCGCGGAGCCTCCGCGGCAGCCGCCTCGTCGGCCGCGGCGAACTTCTCCATCTGCGCGGTGTGCATCTTGTGCCTGCGCTCCGCCTCGGCGTAGCGCGACTCCCACTCCTCACGCTGCTTCTCGAAGCCCTCGAGCCATTCGTTGGTCTCGGCATCGAAGCCCTCGGGGAAGATGTAGTTGCCCTGCTCGTCGTAGCTGTCGGCCATGCCGTACTTCGAGGGGTCGAACTCCTCGGTGTAGTCCTCGTTGGCCTGCTTGAGGCTCAGCGAGATACGGCGACGCTCCAGGTCGATGTCGATGACCTTGACCATCGCGTCGTCGCCGACCTGAACCACCTGGTCCGGGACCTCGACGTGGCGCTCGGACAGCTCGGAGATGTGCACCAGACCCTCGATGCCCTCCTCGACGCGGACGAACGCACCGAACGGCACCAGCTTGGTGACCTTGCCTGGCACGATCTGACCGATCGCGTGGGTGCGGGCGAAGTGGCGCCACGGGTCTTCCTGCGTCGCCTTGAGCGACAGCGAAACCCGCTCGCGGTCCATATCCACATCGAGCACCTCGACGGTGACCTCGTCGCCGACATTGACGACCTCGGACGGGTGGTCGATGTGCTTCCAGGACAGCTCCGACACGTGCACCAGGCCGTCGACGCCGCCGAGATCGACGAACGCGCCGAAGTTGACGATCGAGGACACTACGCCCTTGCGGATCGCGCCCTTGGTGAGCTGGTTCAGGAACTCACTGCGGACCTCGGACTGGGTCTGCTCCAGCCAGGCGCGACGGCTCAGCACCACGTTGTTGCGGTTCTTGTCGAGCTCGATGATCTTGGCCTCGATCTCCTTGCCGATGTACGGCTGCAGATCGCGGACGCGACGCATCTCCACCAGTGACGCGGGCAGGAAGCCGCGCAGGCCGATGTCGAGGATCAGGCCGCCCTTGACGACCTCGATGACGGTGCCCTTGACGGCCTCGTCCTTCTCCTTGAGCTCTTCGATGGTGCCCCAGGCCCGCTCGTACTGAGCGCGCTTCTTGGACAGGATCAGGCGGCCTTCCTTGTCCTCCTTGGTGAGGACCAGAGCTTCGACCTCATCGCCGACGGAAACGACCTCGTTGGGGTCGACGTCGTGCTTGATGGAGAGCTCACGGGAAGGGATGACGCCTTCGGTCTTGTAGCCGATGTCGAGCAAGACTTCGTCACGGTCAACCTTGACGATGGTCCCTTCGACGATGTCGCCATCGTTGAAGTATTTGATGGTCTTGTCGATGGCGGCGAGAAAGTCCTCGGCCGAGCCGATGTCGTTGACGGCTACTTGCGGCGAGGTGACGGAGGGACTTGGCATGTGGTGGGTTGCTCCGGACAGGTTTGGTCGTAGGGACAGTTGTTAAGGGTGTTGCCTGCCGCATGACAATCGAAAAACCACAGACAGGTACCGGTAAAGGTTACTCGACTGTGTACATGCTGGACAAACTCGGTCCGGCTGGCCCGCACCACGCGCATCCTTGATTACCCTGCGTGGGTGGCATACGCCGGTCCTCCGCAGCAGTCGTGGCCCGTTCGACCACCCTTTCAGCGCAAGGTTCGCGAGGTCGGGGCGCCGTTGGGGGTGCTCATTCTGCTCGGCATCATCGCCGGGCTCATCGTCATCGCACTGACCGCCCTGAACCCGGTCGGGGCGTCGATCGGGTTCGTATTGTCCGGGCTGGCCATCGCCGTGGTCGTCCTGGCGTATATCTGGCTGGACCGGTGGGAGCCGGAACCGACCCGCCTGCTGGTCTTCGCGTTTCTGTGGGGCGCATCGGTTGCGGTGGTCATGTCGGTGATCATCGGGCTGTTCCTGGACGCGCTGATCGCGGCGGAAGGCTCCGAGGAGTCCAGCTGGATTTCCATCGCCGTCGGCGCGCCGATCATCGAAGAGGCCGCCAAGGGGGCGTTCCTGCTGCTCATGATGACCGGACGGCGCCGCAACGAGCTCAATTCGCTGACCGACTGCCTGGTGTACGCCGGCCTTGTCGGCGCCGGTTTCGCCTGGCTGGAAGACATCCTCTACATCGCGGGCGGTGAATCGCTGGGCGACTCCCTGCTGACCGCCGCCATCCGGCTGATCATGGGCCCGTTCGCGCACTCGCTGTTCACCACGATGTTCGGCATCGGCGTGTGGTTCGCCCTGCAGAATCGCAATGCCATCGCCAAGGCCGGGTGCATCCTGCTCGGATATGTCGGGGCGGTCATCATGCACGGCCTGTGGAACGGATCGTCGGTGATCGGGCCGGAGACGTACTTCGCGGTCTACTTCTTCTGGATGGTGCCGGTCTTCGTGTTCGCGATCGTGCTCGGCGTTCGAAGCCGTCGCCGGGAGCAACGGATCGTCGCCGAGAAACTGCCGGGCATGGTGGCCGCCCGACTCGTCACCCCGAGCGAGGCGACATGGCTGAACTCGATCCGCAACCGCAAGCTGGCGATCGGTCACGTGACCCGCACCGCCGGAAAACCCGCAGGCAAAGCGGTCAAAGCCTTTGCCGCCCAGGTGGTGGCACTGGCGTTCGTCCGCGACCGCATCGATCGCGGGTTCGGCGACGAGCGGGTCTATGCGATGCAGACCGAAGAGGCCTATGCGGTGCACGCCGCCCGGATGGCCGCGCCCGCACTGCAGGCGCTCGCCGGATTTCACGCTCCGCCGGTGCGATAAAGCGGTTGCCGCCTGCGCGATACTGCTGACATGCAGGTACACCATCTGATCGACGTCATGCCGGCGTTTCTGCTCGCGTGTGTGATTCTGGCCGCGCTACCCGGTCCGGCCACCGCGCTGTTCCTGCACCGCTCGGTTCGGGATGGCCGCGCGGCCGGGCTGGCCGCCGTGGTCGGCAACGAAATCGGGATCTTCGGCTGGACCATCGCCGGCGGCGCCGGGCTGTCGATGCTGCTGATGGCCAATCGCGCGCTGTCGGTGGCGTTGCATGTCGTCGGCGCCGTCGTCTTGATCTGGCTCGGGATCAGCGCATGGCGCCATGCGAAGACCCCCGCCGATGTGGAGTTGCCGCTGCCGCCCCGCGGCAGGACCCCGGCCTCGGCGTTTCGCGCGTCGCTGCTCTCGATCGCCGCCAACCCGAAGGCGGCCGCGTTCGGGATCGTCGTCGTTCCGCAGTTCCTGCCGTCCACCGGTCCGGTGTTGCCGACCTTGTTCGTGCTGGCCGTCATTCAACTGGTGCTCGACACCACCTGGTGCGCGGGCGTGGTACTCGCCGCCGACCGGGCGCGAGATGTGTTGGGGCGAACCTATATTCGTCGCCGTGTCGAACGGGTCTTCGGCGCCGCGTTGATCGGTTTGGGCGTCGGACTGGCCGCCGACGCGCGCTAGTGCGCCGCGGCGTCCCAACTCCGGCCGTAGCCGACGGACACCTCCAGCGGGACGTCGAGCGGGTATGCGTTGCCCATCTTGTCGCGGACCAGCTTCTCTAGCGCATCGCGCTCACCGTCGGCCACCTCGAACAACAATTCGTCGTGCACCTGTAGCAGCATCCGCGATTTCAGACCGGCCTCCTTGAGCGCCGCGTCGACGTTGATCATCGCCACCTTGATGATGTCGGCCGCGCTGCCCTGGATCGGCGCATTGAGCGCTGCCCGCTCGGCGGCCTCGCGAACGTTGCGGTTGCTGCTGTCCAGTTCGGGCAGATAGCGACGGCGGCCGAACACCGTCGATGTGTATCCGTCCTTGCGCGCCTGGTCGACGACGTCGCGCAGATAGTCGCGGATGCCGCCGAACCGGTCGAAGTACTGCTCCATCTGCTCTTTGGCTTCCTCGGTGGAGATCTTCAGCTGGGCGGCGAGACCGTAGGCGGACAGCCCGTACGCCAGCCCGTACGACATCGCCTTGACCCGGCGGCGCAGCTCGGCCGTGACCTCGTCGATCGGCACACCGAATGCGCGCGACGCGACGAATGAGTGCAGATCCTCCCCCGTGTTGAACGCCTCGATCAGACCCTCGTCGCGTGAGAGATGCGCCATGATCCGCATCTCGATCTGGCTGTAGTCCGCCGTCATCAGTTCGGAGAAACCTTTGCCGACGACGAACGCGTCCCGGATCCGCCGGCCCGCTTCGGTGCGGATCGGGATGTTCTGCAGGTTCGGCTCGGTCGACGACAGCCTGCCGGTCGCGGCGATCGTCTGGTTGAAGGTGGTGTGGATCCGGCCGTCGGAAGCCACCGAATTCAGCAGGCCGTCGACGGTGACCTTCAGCCGCGTCGCGTCGCGGTGCGCCAAGAGATGCTGCAGGAACGGGTGCCCCGTCTTGTCGAACAGCGATTGCAGCGCATCCGCATCGGTGGTGTAGCCGGTCTTGGTGCGCTTGGTCTTTGGCATCTCCAGCTCGTCGAACAGCACGACCTGCAGCTGTTTCGGCGAGCCGAGATTGATCTGTTTACCGATGACCCCGTACGCCGCCTCCGCGGCGTCGCGGATGAGGTCGGCGAATTCGCTCTGCAGCTCGGAGAGCAACGTCAGATCGACGGCGATACCCGCGGACTCCATCTCAGCCAGCGCGCGCTGCACCGGCAGTTCCATGCTGTTCAGCAGCGACGACGAATCGATGCGCGCGAGTTCCTCGTCAAGCGCGTCGGCCAGGTCCATCACCGCGCTCGCGCGAAGGAGCACTGTCTGGACTGCCTGGTCGTCGACGCCATCACTGTCGTCGAGCAGCGAAAGCTGTTGCTGCTCAGGGTTGTCCGCACGTAGTTCGCGCTTCAGATACCGCAGCGAGAGGTCGTCGAGCGCGAAGCTGCGCTGACCGGGCCGCACCAGGTAGGCGGCCAGGGCGGTGTCGGAGGTGATACCGGCGAGCGTCCAGCCCCGACCCTCCAGGTCGTGGATCGCGAGCTTGGCCTCATGCAGCGCCTTGGGCTGACCCGGATCCGCCAACCATGACGCGAGCGCGGCCTCGTCGTCGGGGTGCAGGGTGGCAGTGTCCAGATAACGGCCATCGCCGTCGGACGCGACGATCGCCAGTGCGGTGGCGTCGGCGTCGAATGCCAGGTGCGTACCGACGACAGCCATCCCGAACCGCTTGCCGGACCCGTGCGCGGCCAGCCAACCGGCCAGTTCGCCCGCCTCGAGCGCGCCGCCCTGCACGTCGAAACCCTGATCGACCTCGGGGTCTGCGGAGGCCAGCGTGTCGAACAGCCGGTCACGCAGAACGCGGAACTCGAGGTCGTCGAACAGCCGATGGATCTGGTCGCGATCCCACGGCTGCATCCGCAGTGTGTCGGGCGTCTGCGCCAGCGGCACGTCCTTGACCAGGTCCGTGAGCTCACGGTTGAGCACGACGGACGACAGGTTGGCGCGCAGCGCGTCGCCGACCTTGCCCTTCACCGTGTCCACCCGGTCCACCAAGGTCTGCAGTGACCCGTACTCGGCGATCCACTTGGTGGCGGTCTTCTCTCCCACGCCCGGGATGCCGGGCAGGTTGTCGCTGGGGTCGCCGCGCAGGGCCGCGAAGTCGGGATACTGCCGCGGTGTAAGCCCGTACTTCTCCAGCACCGCATCCGGGGTGAACCTGGTCAGCTCACTGACACCCTTGCGCGGGTACAGGACAGTGACGTCGGGGCTGACCAACTGCAGTGAGTCACGATCGCCTGTCACCACAAGCACCCGGTAACCCTCGTCCTCGGCCTGCGTCGCCAGCGTTGCGATGATGTCGTCGGCCTCGAAGCCCGGTTCGGCCAGCACCGTGATCCCGAGCGCGCCGAGGACCTCCTTGGTGATGTCGATCTGGCCGCGGAACTCGTCGGGCGTCGCGGACCGCCCCTCCTTGTACTCCGGGTATTTCTCCTTGCGGAACGTCTGCCTGGACACGTCGAACGCGGCGGCGATGTGCGTCGGCTGCTCGTCGCGTAGCAGGTTGATCAGCATCGCGGTGAACCCGTAGACCGCATTGGTGGTCAGACCACCCTGTGTCTTGAAGTTCTCCGCGGGCAGCGCGTAAAACGCCCGGAACGCCAACGAATTGCCGTCCAGCAGCATCAATGTCGGCTTTTCGGTGGCCTTCTCAGTTGTTGCGCTCGCGGTCACGGCCCTAACTCTATGCACCGGCAGTGACACGCTGTAGCCGCCGCACCTCCTAGATCTGGCCGGTGCGGATCCAGTCGATTGCCATGTCGACTGGATTCTGTGGGTCGACGAACACTGCGAGCGTCGAGCCCGGCTGCAACCGCCCGTTGTGCATCTGCGCGACGACCTCGTCGAAGACAGCGCCGTACTGCGGGGTGCCGTCCTCGCGCTGCACCCGTCCCTGGATGCGCACAACGGGCGACATGTTCAGGTAGGAACCGACTTGCCAGACGCCTTCGACCGTGACCGTGGCGGGCAGTCCGCCACCGTTCGTCAGCTGTGAATGGCGCATCATCTTCACGCCGATCTCACTGGCATCGGCTGCCTCATGGATGCGGTTGGGGATGTCCCCGATCTGGCCGAAGAACGACGACGGGCGGCCCTGAGACTCCAGGTACTGCTTGTTGGCGCCGTACATCCGCGCCCAGTCCTTGAACGGGTTGGGCATGCTGATCGACCTCGATCAGTAGCCGAGGAATTTGCGGAACTGTTGCCCGACGGCCATCGACTGGCCCATCCGCTGCACCCAGCCGTCCAGCGCCGCTTTGGTATCGGCGGGATCCCAGCCGCGCTCCTGGGCGAGGGTGATCATGCCCGCTTCGTTGTTGATGCCCCGGGCCTGCGCGTCACGGGCCAACTCGGCGTAATCCTGCAGCGAGATGCCATTGATCGGCTGCCAGATCGGGTCGTCTGCGGCGACCGAGCGGGTCGACGGTCCACCCAGGATGGCGGGGTCGATCAGGCCGGCGCCCTTGACGTGCACCTGCCCGTCGTTCTGCGGCGGGGCGAATGCCTGACTTGCCTGCTGTGCGGCCAGCTTTGCCTTGTCGAAAAATCCCATTGATGGCCTCCAATTTCGTGGGCCCGCCTCATTGGCAGTGCCGATGCACTCAGTACAGACCGTGGCCGCGGCTACCGATCCCAATTAGCAGATCCTCCCCAGAAAGACGTGCGGAACTGGAACACGTTTCAGTTCCACGATCGGGTTCGTTACGCTGACCGCGTGTCAGCATCAACTCAGCCCGCGGTCGAGGGGTGGTTCGCGACCGACGAATCGGGCGCCGCGTATCTGATCGGCAGCAAGTGCCATCTGTGCGGGACGTTCGTGTTCCCGCCGCGCGCCAACAACTGCCCCAATCCCGCCTGTGAGGGCGACGAGCTGGCCCAGGTGCCGCTGTCGCGGCGCGGGACGCTGTGGAGCTACACCGAGAACCGTTATGCCCCACCGCCTCCGTATCCGTCGCCGGATCCTTTCGAGCCGTTCGCCGTCGCCGCTGTTCAGTTGGCCGACGAGGGCCTGATCGTGTTGGGCAAGGTTGTCGAGGGCACGCTGGCCGCCGATCTGAAGGTCGGTATCGAGATGGAATTGACCACCATGCCGCTGTTCGTCGACGACGACGGCGTCGAGCGCGTCGTGCATGCCTGGAGGATTGCCTCATGAGTCCCGGAGCCGCTCCGGCGGCGACATCCAGCCCCGATCCGGTGTACATCCTGGGTGCGGGAATGCATCCGTGGGGTAAGTGGGGTCGCGACTTCACCGAGTACGGCGTCGTCGCCGCCCGCGCCGCACTCGCAGAGGCCGGCCTGGACTGGCGCCAGATTCAGCTCGTCGCGGGTGCCGACACCATCCGCAACGGTTATCCGGGATTCGTCGCGGGCGCGACGTTCGCGCAGAAGCTGGGCTGGAACGGCGTTCCCGTCACGTCCAGCTACGCGGCTTGTGCCAGCGGCTCGCAGGCGCTGCAGAGTGCGCGCGCTCAGATTCTCGCGGGCTTCTGCGATGTTGCACTGGTGATCGGCGCGGACACCACCCCCAAGGGTTTCTTCGCGCCGGTGGGCGGCGAACGCAAGAACGATCCCGACTGGCAGCGCTTCCACCTGATCGGCGCGACGAACACGGTGTACTTCGCGCTGCTGGCGCGTCGGCGGATGGACCTCTACGGTGCAACGCTCGAGGATTTCGCCCAGGTGAAGGTGAAGAACGCCAAGCACGGGCTGGACAATCCGAACGCCAGGTACCGCAAGGAGAGCTCGGTCGACGACGTCCTCGCCAGCCCTGTCGTCTCCGATCCCCTTCGGCTGCTGGACATCTGCGCCACGTCCGACGGCGCGGCCGCTTTGATCGTCGCGAGTAAATCGTTCGCCGAGAAGCATCTCGGGTCGCTGGAAGGCGTGCCTTCAGTGCGCGCGGTCAGTCTTCAGACACCGCAGTATCCTCAGCATCTGCCCGAATTGCCCGACATTGCAACGGATTCCACCGCGGCGGTGCCGGCACCCGACCGGGTGTTCAAGGATCAGATCCTCGACGCGGCCTACGCCGAAGCGGGCATCGGGCCGGAAGACCTGAGCCTCGCCGAGGTCTACGACCTGTCGACCGCGCTGGAGTTGGACTGGTACGAGCACCTCGGGCTGTGCCCCAAAGGTGAGGCCGAGAAGTTGTTGCGCAGCGGTGCGACGACCATCGGAGGCAAGATCCCCGTCAACGCGTCGGGCGGTCTCGCCTGCTTCGGTGAAGCCATTCCGGCACAGGCGATTGCGCAGGTCTGCGAACTCACCTGGCAGCTCAAGGGACAGGCCACCGGCCGACAGGTCGAGGGCGCCAAGGTCGGCGTCACCGCCAACCAGGGATTGTTCGGACACGGCTCCTCGGTGGTCGTCGCGCGGTAGATTCGCGCGATGGCAACACCCGACGCCGTTGTAGCGCTGCCCTTCATCGAGGGGATCGCCTACGGCGAGGGGCCCCGTTGGCGCGACGGGCGACTGTGGTTCACCGACGGGTTCAGCAACACGGTGTGTTCGGCGAGCGATGCCGGCGACCTGAGGGTGGAAGCCGAAGTCCCCAAGGCGTCCGGTCTGGGCTGGCTCCCGGACGGCACGCTGGTGGTGTCGGCGCTCATGGAGCCGAAGATTTATCACGTTGACACGGACGGGAGCATCACGGCGACATTCGACGTCAGCGATCTCGCGTAGTCGACCAACGACCTACTCGTCACCGCCGATGGGCTGGTGTTCGTCGATCTGTACCGGACTGAAGGCGACGGGATCGGCCTGGTCGCCTCCGACGGCACAGTGCGCATCGTCGCATCAGGGCTGTCCGTGCCCAACGGCCTCGGCCTCATGCCCGACGGACCGACGCTCGTGGTCAACGATCTCAACGGCTCGCGGATCCTCGCCTATCCGATCGAAGTCGACGGAAGTCTTGGTGCGCCAAGCCTATTCGCTGATCTCGGCCCAGAGCGACACCCCGACGGCCTGTGCGTCGACGCCGAGGGCGCAGTGTGGGTCGGCTGCTACGACTCCGGCGAGTTCCTTCGGGTGGTCAGCGGTGGCGAGATCACGCATCGCGTCGAGATAGAGCGGGGCTGGTCGGTCGCACCTGCCCTCGGCGGCGCCGACGGGCGCACGCTGTACATGATCGTCGACGACGCCACCCTCGAAGGCCTGGTCAATGGCGAATCCACAGGGTGGATCATGCAGGCGAGGGTCGACGTGCCGGGCGTGGGATCGCCCTGACGCGCGCCGAGACTACGGTTTCTGACGAAGATCGGCCGAATTCCGTCACAAACCGTAGTTTCGGCGGTTGAACAGGCTAGGCGACGCCGAGGTAGGCGGCACGAATACTGTTGTCCGCCAACAGTTCCCGCGCATCGCCGGTCCGGGTGACCTCACCGGTCTCCAGGATGTAGGCGCGGTCGGAACGGCTGAGCGCCTGCTGCGCGTTCTGCTCGACCAGCAGCACCGTCGTCCCCCCGGCATTGATCTCGGCGATGATCTTGAAGATCTGCGATATCACCATCGGCGCCAGGCCCATCGAGGGCTCGTCGAGCAGCAACACCCGCGGTCGGGCCATCAACGCGCGGCCGATCGCCAGCATCTGCTGCTCACCACCCGAGAGCGTCCCGCCGACTTGGTTGCGGCGTTCCGCCAGCCGGGGAAACGTCTCCAGCACCCAGTCGAGCCGTTCATCGTGTTCGACCTTCGTGGCGAACTTTCTTCCGTAACAGCCCATTTCGAGGTTCTCGATCACCGTCATGCCGGGAAACACACCACGACCCTCAGGGGCCTGCACCAGACCCCGGATCGCCCTGTGGTGAGCCTTCACCTTCGAGATGTCTTCACCGTCGAACCACACCGAGCCCGACGTCAACGGCAGCAGACCCGAGATCGCACGCATCGTCGTCGTCTTGCCCGCACCGTTGGAACCGAGCAGTGTCACCAGCTCGCCTTCGCGCACCTGCAACGAGATTCCGTGCAGCGCGCGGATCCGCCCGTACTGCACGACGAGGTCACGCACCTCGAGCAACACCGGCCTGTCGTCAGGCGTGTCGTCATTGGCTGTCGTCATCGGGTACCCCCAGGTATGCCGCGATCACCTTCGGGTCTTCGCGGATGTCGGCCGGCAGGCCGTCGGCGATCTTGCGGCCGAACTCCAGCACGACGATGCGGTCGGTCACCCCCATGACCAGGCGCATGTCGTGCTCGATGAGCAGCACCGTGTAGCCGTCGTCGCGGATCTTCTGGATCAGCTCGATCAGCGCAGCCTTCTCGCGCGGGTTGAAGCCGGCGGCGGGCTCGTCGAGGCAGAGCAGCTTGGGCTCGGTGGCCAGTGCTCTCGCGATCTCCAGCCGCCGTTGATCGCCGTAGGGCAGGTTCTTGGCCTTCTCCTCGCCGCGATGGGCGATCCCCACGAAATGCAGTAGAGCCGCCGAGCGTTCGATCGCCGAGCGCTCCTCGCGACGATGGCGTGGCGTGCGCACCAGTGCACCCGGCACCGATGTGAAATGCCGCGCGTCTGTACCGACCATGACATTCTCCAGCGCGGTCATCTCGCCCCACAGCCGGATGTTCTGGAAGGTCCGTGCAATCCCCCGCCGGGTGATCTGATGGCGCTTGATGCGACCCAGCGGAGCACCGTCGAACGTGACCGTGCCGGACGTCGGCCGGTACACGCCGGTGATCGCGTTGAAGCAGGTGGTCTTTCCCGCGCCGTTCGGGCCGATCATGCCGAGGATCTCGCCGCGGCGGATGTCGAACGTCACCGAGTCCAGCGCGGTGAGGCCACCGAACTTGACCGTCAAATCCTTTGTCTGCAGCAGCGTCTCGCCTTCGGCCGCCTCGATGTCGCGGTGGACGCCTGCCAGTTCCTCGATGCTCATTTCGCCGACTCCTTCTCCGGCGACCGCAGGAACTCCCGCGCTGCCTTGCCGTAGGCGAGAAGCTGCTGGCGTGCGGGGAACAGGCCCTGAGGCCGGAAGATCATCAACGCGACGAGCGCCATCCCGAAGAACAGGTACTTGAGGTCCCCGAGGTTGATACCCAGGAACTCCACGCCCAGCAGCCGATTCGGTAGATAGACGATGATGAACGCACCGAACACGACACCCAGCTTGTTGCCCTGCCCGCCGAGCACCACGGCGCACAGGAACAGCATCGAGTTGATGATGTTGAACGTCGGCGGTGCGACGAACTGCACCTGGCCGGCATACAGCGCGCCGGACAATCCGCCGATAGCGGCGCCGATCACGAACGCCCACAGCTTGAACTTGAAGGTGTTGACGCCCATCACTTCCGCGGCGTCCTCGTCTTCGCGGACGGCGACCCAGGCGCGTCCGACCCGGCTGCGCTCCAAATTGCCGACCAGCAGCAGGATGATGACGATCATCACGATGCCGAGCCAGAACCACCACGTGCCGTAGTTGGCGTCACCCATCGAGTTCCCGCTGGAGAACACCCCGTCGGGCAAGCGTTCGCTCTGTCCGACGCGCGGATAGGCCACCTCGTTCAGGCCGCGGGGGCCGTTGGTGATGTCGGAGAGGTTGTCGGCGAGCAGCCGGATGATCTCGCCGAACCCGAGCGTGACGATGGCCAGGTAGTCACCGCGAAGCCGTAGGGTCGGCGTGCCGAGGATCAGACCGGACAGGGCTGTGATGGCCATCGCCAGCGGCACACACGCCAGCCACGCCCAGGACTCGTGGAACCAGCCGGTGGGACCCAGCTGATTCCACGGGCTGTTCGGGCTCGTCAGCAGCGCGACAGTGTAGGCGCCGACGGCGTAGAACCCGACGTAGCCGAGGTCCAGCAGACCGGTCTGGCCGACAACCACGTTCAGGCCGATCGCGATGATCGCCACCATCGCGAACTGCGCCATCGTGCCACCGAAGCTGATGTTCGGCGTGTTCAGGAACGGCGGCGGGAACAACGGCAGCAACGCCAGCAGCCCGAAGCCGATGACGCCGAAGCCCCATTTCTGAACGCGCGACAGCCGATCCCACCACCGACGAAGCCCGTCGCCGGGCGCCATCAACTTGTCGGACAGGCTCATCGGCTTCTCGTTGGTGCTCATGCACGCGCCTTCCCGAGGCTTTCACCGAGTATTCCGGTCGGCCGGATCAGCAGCACCAGAACGAGCAGGACGAACGCCACGACGTCGCGCCACTGCGTACCGAATACCGCTTGCCCGTAGTTCTCCATGATTCCCAGCAGCAGACCACCGAGGAGCGCGCCGCGCAGGTTGCCGATGCCGCCGAGCACCGCGGCGGAGAATGCCTTGATGCCGAGCAGGAAGCCGCCGGAGTAGATGATGCCCTGGGGCACCTTGAGCGTGTACAGCAGCGCAGCCGCACCGGCGAGCAGGCCGCCGAGCAGGAACGTGGACATGATGATGCGCTCGCGCGAGACACCCATCAGGGTGGCCGTGGTGGGGTCCTGAGCGACGGCACGGATGCCGCGGCCGAATTTCGTCCTGTTGATCGCGATGTCGGTCAGCAGCGCGAAGGCCAGTGCCGAGGCGACGATCACCAGCGTGACGTTGGAGACCGTCGCACCGAAGATCGTGAACTGGGTCTTGGGCTGCATCAGGATGATCGGCTGCTGGGCGTTGCTGCCGCCGTACCCGGGAAGCAGCTTCGGCAGCACGAAGTGGACGAACTCCTGCAGCACGAAGGACATGCCGATCGCCGTGATCAGGAACGTCAACGACCGTGCCCCGCGTCTTCGCAGCGGCCGATAGGCGATGAACTCCAATCCGACTGCCGCCGAACCCGACACCAGCATCGCGAAAAGCATTGCCACGCCGAGGTATAGCACCGTGAGCGCTACACCCTTCTCGTAGTCGTTGCCGCTCGGCGTGAAGCCAAGGATGATATCGAGACAGAAGTAGGCCCCGAACATGCCAAGCATGAAGATCTCGGAGTGGGCGAAGTTGATCAGCCGCAGGACGCCGAACACCAGCGTGTAGCCGACCGCCACCAATGCGTAGATCGCACCCCATGACAGACCATCGATCGTCAACTGCCAGAAGCCGTTTCGCAGGCCATCGAGGTTGAAGTTGATGTTCGCGGCCAGATAGGTGTACTGGGCCCCAGCATCTACGTACTGGTGAATCATCCGGCGGCGGCTCCTCGCAAAATCGTCGTGCTAACGAGAACGCGTCCGAGCCAAAAGGTCTCGGACGCGTCTCGACCAGCTTGCTACTGGACCTTGTAGATCCAGATCAATGTGGTGGTCAGTTCGCCCGTCGGGGTCCACTGGTACTTACGGCCGATCCCCTGGCCGTCGTAAGTACGCACGAACTCCAGCAGGTCCGGCCGCGTGATCTTGCCCGAGTCGATGCCCTTCAGCATGATCGCTCCGAGATCGTAGCCCTCGACGCTGTACGTGCCGGGCTCCTGGTTGAACGCCTTCTTGTATTCCTCGGCGAAGGTGCCGGTGGCCGGACCGCAGGGGCAGGCCAGGATCGCGCCTGCCGACGCTTCACCGGCCTGCTTGACGAACTCCGGATCCTTGGTGCCGTCGGCGCTGACGAAGGTGCCCTCGAAGCCACCGTCCTTGAGCTGCTGGACGAATGGAGCCGCCTCGGCGTAGTAGCCGGCGAAGAACACCGAATCCGGGTTGGCGCCCTTCACCTGTGTCACCGCGGCCGAGAAGTCCTTGTCGCCCTTCTTCACCGAGATGTTGCACGCCGAATCGGCAACCGGGCCGAGCGTCTCACGCACCGCCTGGGCGAGGCCGAGTCCATAGTCGGTGCTGTCGTCGACCACGCACACCTTCTTGTGTCCCAAGGTGTTCTTCAGGTAGTTGGCGACCGACGGGCCTTGCACGCCGTCATTGGCCAGCCCACGGAAGAAGGTCTTCCATCCCTTTTCCGACAGCGTGACGTTGGTGGCCGAGGCGGTCGCCGCGACCAGCCCGGCCTGGTTGAACACGTCGCCGGTGGCGTTGGTCTCGCCGGAGAATGCGGGTCCGATCAGGCCGATGGTGAAGGCGTCGTTGATGATCTGCGGTGCGACCTGAGTCGCCTTCTGCGGATCACCCTCGGTGTCGAACGTCTTCAACTGCACCTGGCAGCCCTCGTTGGCGGCGTTGTGCTGATCGACGGCGAGCTGGATGCCGTTCTTGATATTGATGCCCAGCGCCGCGTCGGGTCCGTTCAGCGCACCCGCCATGGCGATGGACACCGGCGGGCACTGCGCGTTGCCGTCTCCTGCCGGATCGAGGGGCTTCACATCGGCGGCCGGCTTGACCTCAGCACCGTTCTCGTCGATTTGCACCTGCTCGACGATCTTCAGGTCGGTCGCCCCCGCGCCCCCCTCACTCGGCTCGGATTGTTGTTGGCAGCCCGCTATGCCGAGCACAACCAAACTCGCGCTACCAATAGCAAATGCTTTCCGCGCCACGTGACCGCGCACGCTTCACCTCCGGGTCAATGTTGTCATCGGCATCGGCAGCCCTTCCCAGGTCGGCGGGGGCGGCAATGCTTCGGGACGACCATAGCCAACCCATGGCCCTGCTGCGTCATGTTGACGAAGGGACCGCGTCGATCTGGTGCGCGATCCGGCCAAACTGCGGCGTCGGAAACGCACAATTAACGGTTGGCCCGGGGAATCGCTAGCTGGAGGGTGACGCGTCCTTGGGCGTGTCGAGGGTCTCCAGCACGACCTCGGCGACGCGCTTCATGGTCGTCCGGCGGTCCATGGCGGCACGCTGAATCCACTTGAACGCCTCGGGTTCCGTCATCCCCTGCTTGGCCTGCAGCAAACCCTTGGCGCGCTCGACGAGCTTGCGGGTCTCCAGCCGATCGGACAGCTCGGCGACTTCTTTTTCCAGCGCGGCGATTTCGCTGAAGCGGCTGACAGCCACCTCGATCGCGGGAATGAGGTCGTTGATGTTGAACGGCTTGACCAAGTACGCCATGGCACCGGCATCGCGCGCCCTCTCCACGAGCTCACGCTGGCTGAACGCGGTCAGGATGACGATGGGCGCGATCCGCTTGCCCGCGATCTCTGATGCCGCGTCGATGCCGTCGCGGCGCGGCATCTTGACGTCCATGATCACGAGGTCGGGCTGCAGGCTCTCGGCCAGATCGACGGCCTCCTGCCCGTCGCCGGCCTCGCCGACGATCTCGTAGCCCTCCTCGCGCAGCATCTCGGCCAGGTCCATCCGGATGAGCGCTTCGTCTTCGGCGACGACAACGCGACGTGGTTTCTCGTTGCCGGTCGGTGACTCGCGAGGGACTGCCATGGAAGACATTGTGGCGGTAGCGGCCGCGCTCAGCGACCTCGGGGGCATCCTCTATGGTTGAAGGCCGCTCCGTGGTGACACGTGAACGCCCTCGTATCCCAATTGGCAGAGGAAACGGATTCAAAACCCGTCCAGTGTGAGTTCGAGTCTCACCGAGGGCACTCCGGCATTGCCTTCGCCGGGGTTGCCGAAACAGCGCGCCCCTGCTGCGGACCACCATGGTGGTCCGCAGCAGGTACCCCTCGTTCTTATGCGGCGCTGATCAAGGGCGCTGGGGCAGACGACTTGTTGCGGCTTCCCCCGCCGCTACCGCCGTCGGTCGACCCATCCCGGTCGAGCGGAAAAACAATCAACTCGACCCTGCCGCGGAGCAAATTGCCACCATGCGCGTGCAGGTTGGGAAACAACATCGCGCCGACCGTCAGAGCATGCCAATTACGCAACTGTCGGTAATGTTTCCCGACGGACCTCATGGCCACTCCTGGTCCAAATCCTGGTTCACGCTCTTGAAAAGGGACGAGTGGATTCAAATTAGCGCACCGCACCGAAGGCGGTATACGTAATTTCGGTAAAGATCTCGATACGGTTGGCGTGCCCCCGATATAGCACGGCGGTCCATAGTGGAGCACCGGTAGTCGCGCCACATCGTGAACGTTTGGGAACGATTTTGGCAAACCGGACACCACTCTATATACGCCCATCGCCGTCAGGGATCACGGTGGCAGATTGGATTGTCTAGCTGTGCATTCACAGCCATCAGCCCTGTTGAACCGCTGCGGCTCGCGCCCGTCTTCGAGGGTCTTCGTTTGCACTTGGCAACATTTGGCGGTGGCCATTTCAGCAGGCAGGATGATTTCGGCACGCGGTGTAGAAATGACCAGAGCGTTTGCGCGCATATTTCGACGAGCACCGTGCCGCGACTAACCGCGGGTAACTCGTGTCAGGTGACAGCGGCCGGCTACGGATTCTTCGGCGGTCTGGCACGCCGCGATAGGGGGATCAAGCCGTGTGCTTGCCCGAAACCCTTTGCGCAGAAACAATCGCATATAACATCGACCGTTTTGCCATGACCGAACCGCAGGGCAAAGCCGCGAGGCCAAAAAGCGAGCCACCTAGTGGCCCGCGGCTTGGATCGTAAGAACCGTAGGTGGCCGCGGGGCGGCGCTACGCTTTGTGCTGTGGCGATGAGAGCCCGGCCCGTATGCGTGCCAGAGGTGGCGGCGGGAAGCCGGCGCACCCCATACAACGCCGAAAGGGCCCAGAGGCACCGGCGCGTGCTCAACGTGACCGCGATGATCAGTGCCGCCATCACTGTGTTTTTCGGCATCCAGGGTCTTCTGCTCGGCCAGGACTGGTGGGTCACGCTCGTCAACCTGATCAGTGCAGTCGCCTTCGTGATGATTCCGCGGTTGTGCGGGATGCACGAAATCGTCGCGCCCGTGGTGTTTTTCGTCGTCTCGTACTTGATCATCACGGTCCTGTGCATTTACCTCGGCACAGGTTCGGGCCTGCAGTTCTACTACGTGGTGGCTGCCGCAATCATGCTCGTCGTGCTCGGAACCGACCACATCGTCTTGGCCGCAACGCTTTCCGCGATCGGTGCCGTCACGGTCATCCTGCTCGAATTTCTGGTGCCCAATGACACCGGCACCCAGCCACCGTGGTCGTTCAGGACGTCCTTCATCCTGACGGTGATCACCGCGTGGATCCTCGTCATCGCGACCATCTGGTTTGCGCTGCGCGAGATCCGCCGCGCCCGCGAGGCGATGGAGGCGGAGTACGAACGCTCCGAGCAGCTCCTGACCAACATCCTGCCCGCGACGATCGCCGACCGGCTCAAGGACCCCTCGCGAACCATCATCGCGGACAAATACGACGACGCCTCGATCCTCTTCGCCGACATCGCCGGCTACACCAAGCGCGCGAGTGAGACCACGCCGGGCGACCTCGTCAGATTCCTGGACAGGCTCTACACCGATCTCGATCGGCTTGTCGACCAGCACGGCCTGGAGAAAGTCAAGACCAGCGGTGACTCGTACATGGTCGTCAGCGGGGTGCCCGAGCCTCGGCCCGACCACGCCGAGGCACTCGCGTGCCTGGCCCTCGATATGGCCGCCGCCGTCGCCGATCTCGAGGATCCGCAGGGACGCGCGGTCCCGCTGCGCATCGGCCTGGCCTCGGGACCGGTGGTCGCCGGTGTCGTCGGAGCCCGGAAATTCTTCTACGACGTCTGGGGCGACGCCGTCAACGTCGCATCCCGCATGGAGGCCACCGATGTCGAGGGCCGGATCCAGGTGCCAGAGGACGTCTACGAACGCCTCAAACACGCCTTCGTGCTCGAAGAACGCGGCGAGGTGGAGATCAAGGGCAAAGGCGTGATGCGGACCTGGTACCTCGTCGGTCGCCGCGACGAGCGCGCCGTTCGACGAGCCGTCGAAGGGGGCGCCGCCGCAACGATTTAGACCTTGCGGTTCTCCGACTTGATCAGCCAGGCCAGCTTCTCCAGGCCGTCGATGAGCTGATGAAGGATGTCAGCGGTGCTGGGATCCTCGGCGTCCACCGCATCGTGCACGGTCCGTAGGGTGTCGACGGCCGCATAGACGCGTGCGGTGATGAGGTCGACGACCTCATCGGTGCCGTGTTCGTAGGCCGGGAACTGGGGCAGCGTGGTGCTGCTGACGACGGTGTCCGACCGTCCGTCGGGTACGGCCCACAATGCCCGCATCCGCTCGGCGACGGTGTCGCTCGCCTCGCGTGCGAAGTCAACCAGCTCGTCGAGCTGCAGGTGAAGATCGCGGAAGTTGGTGCCCACGACGTTCCAATGCGCCTGCTTACCCTGCAGGTGCAATTCGACCAAATCGACCAGGACCCGCTGGAGGTTCTCGCTCAGTTCCGGTGAGGCCTGGAATCCCTGTACATCTGTCTCATCGCGCCGATTTGTACTCATACAAAGACCAACGTGCGATAAAATGGAATAAATCCAAATTAGGGAATGATTCCGCTCACACCTTGCCGTCTTGCTGCTGGTCCTGCTTGTCGAGCAGGCGGGCGTAGCCCGCCCCCATGCCGAGAAGGATCAGGCCGACGACGATGAACACCGCTACCCGGAAGATGCCGTCGAGCGTGCCGAGGTCGAACAGGAACAGCTTGGCCATCGCGGCCGCGACCAGGGCCAGTCCCCCGCCGATCGGCATGGACCGATCGGCTCGCGGTATCCGCGCGGCATAGACGAACAAGGCGGCAGCCATCACGATCCAGCAGATCGTCGCGGCCATGTGCCCGGCGAAGAAGCCGCGCTCCTCGCCGCCGATCAGCACGCCCGCTGTCACGGTGAAGGTGGTGATCGCATACGCGGCCACGACAGCCGCGATGGCCCACATCACCGAGTCGGGCTCCTCCAGCGTCCACACGATCACGACGACGAACGCGATCAGCAGCAGGCTGGCGATCAGCGTGGAAACTGCCGTGGCGGTTGCGGTTTCGCTGGAATAGAACAACGAGCTGGGAGGCGCGTAGCTCAAATAGAACGCGGCGCCGACCACGGCCAGCCCGAGCGCAATCCATCGCGCCATCACCGCGTGGCGAGCCGCGACGGCGACGACGATCGCCATCGCGAGCATGACCGGGGCTGCCACGTCACCGCTGAATGCGACCAACACCGCGATCGTCGCGCAGATCGCCGACAACGCCGCCCAGATCTGCCGCACGACGCCGTTGACACCGGGCAGGCGGTCGCCGATGAGCACGATCGCCAGGAACACCGCGGCGAGGACCGCCGCCATCATCGCGGCGACCACGCGGTCGGCGACCAGTACCACGCACAGCGCCGGCAGCACGCCCGCTCCGGTCACCAGGGCCATCAGGACGCGGTTGGTCGTCTTGGGCAGCAAGATGAGCGCGGCGGCGATCGCCAGGCCGGCCGCGATGGCGCATGCGCCCAGCAGCCACAGGTCGCGCCGGTCGTCGAAGTGCAGCGCGAGCAGCGCGATGAGCAACGGGAACGTACTGGCGGCGATGCGCGCGCAGTGCAGCCAGATCCAATCCTTGCCCAGCTGAACCGGCAGCGACGCGGCGGCGAGCGCCAGCATGAAGCCGACGAGCAGCAGCGTGATGCCGTCTGTCACCACCGGTGCCAGCACAATCAGCGGAACCAGCACCAGCACGCCGAGTTGTTGCGCGTCCCAGCGGCGGGCCAACGTCAGGCCACCGCCGGCTACCAGAGCCGCGACGACCAAACCGACTGGCGCAGATACCCAGTCGTAGATTGTCGTGATCGCGATGACATCGATGTAGGCCGCGGCGATCCCCGTCGCCGCCAGGGCGACGGCGCCCACCCGGCCGCCGGGCCGACTGTAGAGCCAGAGGGACGCACCGACCAGAGCCCCGGCCAGCAATACGCCGCCCGCCACCCGTATCTCCGGCCGCAGAATTCCTGCCTGCGCGGCCAACACGACGAGCAGCACGACGCCGATCAACGTGACCGCCACGCCCGCAACGGCGAGCAGCTTGCCGATCCAGCCCTGGTCGCGCTGCGGTCTCGGAACCGCCGGTGCCTGCGGGACAGCCATCGGCGAAGCGGCGACGGACGCCTGGTATTGCGGCCAGTACGGCACCGGGTAGGGCTGAGGCTGCGGAACCGGTTGCGCCGCCCTCGCGGGCTGCGACTGCTCGGCCAGCAGGCGGTCCAGCGCGGCCAGATCCGTCGATACCCTCGCCATGTACTGCGATATCGCCGAGAAGTCGGCGGACACCCTGGCGATGATGGCGCGTTGCGGTTCGGTCATGGGTGACATCGTGGCAGCCGCAGCCTTGTTTTCGGATGAGTAGGACTACTCGTCCAGGCCGTGTTCGATCGCGTATCGGGCCAACTCCACGCGATTGGCGACCTGCAGCTTGCGGAATGTCGCCTGGACGTGGTTTTCGACGGTTCGGTGGCTCAAGGACAGCCGGGTGGCGATCTGCTTCGCCGTCAGGCCCTTCGCCACGTGACGCAGAATCTCGGTTTCCCGTTCGGTGAGACTTGGAGCCGCAGCCCCGCTCTGACCGGTCATGGGAGATTGCGCGATCCGCCGATATTCACCGAGTACCAGTCCCGCCAGACCGGGAGTGAAGACGGCACGTCCTTCCGCGGTGGCCCGCACGGCGTCGCCGAGCTCCTGCTTCGATGCGCTCTTCACCAGATACCCTGTCGCTCCTGCCTTTACCGCTTCCAGCACGTCTTCGCGCTCATCCGACGCCGAAAGCACCAGAATGCGCGAGGACGGAGAGACGGACAGCACCTCGGCGGTCGCCTGCGCGCCGTCCCCGTCGCCCAGGCGCATATCCATCACGACCACGTCGGGGAGAACCACTGCGGCCCTGCGACGCGCGGCAGCCACCCCATCGGCCGTGGCGACGACGGCGAATCCGTCGTCGGCGAGGTCACGTGCCACCGCGTCGCGCCAGATCGGATGATCGTCGACGACCATCACCGTCGGGGTACTGTCAGCTCCCATTCCGTCCCACATCCCGGCCCGGTGGTGAGCTTCGCACTCCCGCCGAGCCAATCCATCCGTCCGACAATCGATTTGGCCACACCCATGCGGCCCTCGCCGACCGCCTCGTCCAGCCGGCCGTCCGCGATTCCGACGCCGTCGTCTCTGATGCTCACCGTGACCGAGTCGCCCAGATCCTCGAGCAAGATGTAGGCGTGTGCCGCAGGACCCGCGTGCTTCGCGACATTGTCCAGCGCATTCACGGCTGCGGCGCACAGCTCTGTCGCGGTTCCAGTGTCCAGCAGCACCGGGTCGGCGGGAACGCTGACCGACACGAGGTCCGAGGCGCGCTTGCGCAGCAGTGCGCCGACGTCCGTCTTCTCCCCGGCCGGCGACTCGGTGTCGGCCGAGGAGACCAGCCGTCGCAGCGCACGCTCCTGCTCCCCGGCCAGCTCGGCCAATTCGGCTGTTTGTCCGCCGATTTCGCGACCGCGACGCGACACCAGCGCCAGTACCTGGATGGCGCCGTCGTGCACCTGGCGCGACAACCTCTCCCGCTCCTGGTGCGAGGCTGAAAGACGTGCCGCCTGTTCGAGTTCGGCATGAGCGCGCCGTGCGGTCTGCGCGGCCATCCCGACGGCCAGCCCTACCGCCAGTTCGATGACGATCGTCGCGTTGCGGCCCAAGTCGTAGTTGATGAAGCCCTTCACGATGGTGCTCGCGATCATCACAGCCACCCCGGCCAGCATCCCGGCGATCGGCCCGGCCAGGATCGCCGCGGAGATCGTGGCATTGGTCGCCCACAACGTCGTCGGCCACGACTGGTTGTCGAGCGCCCACCGATCGGAGGCGACGAACTCGGTGGACAGGATCAGCGCGACCACGACGACGATCTCGGCCACCACCCAGGACGCACGCCTGCCGAAGCCGCGGAGATAGGCGAACGCACACATCGCGCTCCACGCGATCAGCACCGCGAACAGCGCCCGCCCGGTCGCCGGCCGCGCAAGCTCGCCGTTCACCGCGATCTGAAAGCCCAGTGCGTACAGACAACTCAGCAGACGAAAAACCTGCGCCGCCCGCCACAGCGGCGTGGCCGGATCCGGTGGGTGCGCCGACATGGGCACTACAGCACCTTTGACAGAAACGCCTTCGTCCGTTCGTGTTGCGGGTTGCTCAGTATCTCCCGCGGAGGGCCGCCCTCCACCACCACTCCGCCGTCCATGAACACGAGGTGATTGGCGACCTCGCGGGCGAATCCCATCTCGTGAGTGACCACCACCATCGTCATCCCCTCGGCGGCAAGCTTTTTCATCACTTCCAGGACCTCACCGACAAGCTCTGGATCCAGCGCGGAGGTCGGTTCGTCGAACAGCATCAGTTTGGGATTCATCGCCAGGGCGCGCGCGATCGCGACGCGCTGCTGTTGTCCGCCGGACAGTTGGGCTGGATAGGCGTCCGCCTTGGGCGACAGGCCTACCTGCTCGAGCAGATCCCTGCCCCGCGCCACAGCCACGTCCTTCTTGATGCGCTTCACACGGATCGGTGCCTCGATGACGTTCTCCAGCGCAGTGCGATGCGGGAAGAGGTTGAAGTGCTGGAACACCATTCCGATGTCACGTCGCTGTTTGGCGGCGTCGCGGGGCGACATCTCGTGCAGCTTGCCGCCGCGTTCCTTGTAGCCGATCAGCTCACCGTCGACGTACAGGCGCCCCGCATTGACCTCCTCGAGATGATTGATGCACCGCAGAAACGTCGACTTACCCGATCCGGACGGGCCGACCATGCACAGCACCTCACCCTTGCCGATCTCGAGTGTGATGCCCTTCAGCACATCAAGCGCGCCGAAGCTCTTGCACACGGACTCCGCTTTGACCATTGGCGTCATCGGTCACATCCCCGGATTCTGAATTTGTGCCTTCGCCAACGCCTCGAGCTGTCTGGTGGTGAGCTTGCGGGACGCGCCGCGGGCGAAGTGCCTTTCCAGGTAGTACTGCCCGACCATCAGAACGCTCGTGACGACGAGATACCAGAACGCCGCGACGAGAAGCAGTGGCACCGGTTCGAAGGTGCGTGCCGCGATCTCCCGCGAGGTGATGCCGTACAGGTCGAGCGTGAAGGGCACCGCGGTGACCAGCGAGGTGGTCTTCAGCATGCTGATGACCTCGTTGCCGGTCGGCGGGATGATCACCCGCATGGCCTGTGGCAACACGGTGCGGCGCATCGCCATCCCCCACGGCATGCCCAGTGCGGTCGACGCTTCCAACTGCCCCTCGGGCACCGAACTGATTCCGGCACGGATGATTTCGGCCATGTAGGCCGCTTCGTTGAGCGCCAGGCCGAGGATCGCCAACAGGAACGGAATGGACAGCATCTGCAGGTTCAGTTGGAAAAACGTCGGACCGAACGGCACCCCGAGCCGAATGTTCTGGTAGATCGTCGGAATCAGGCCCCAGAAGACGAGCTGCACGTAGATCGGTGTGCCGCGGAAGATCCACAGATACACCCACGACACCGCTTTGAAGATCGGGTTGGGTGACAGTCGCATCACCGCGAGCACCACTCCGAGCACGATCGCCAACACCATGGAGTACACCGTCAGCTGCAGCGTGTTGAGCAGGCCGACCGTCAGGACGCGCTCGTTGAACAGATACTCGCGGAAAACCGACCAGCGATACGCCGGGTTCGTCGCCGCGCCCCACAGGAAGAGCGCGACCAGAACGATGATGACGACCGCCGCCACCCAGCGCCACGGATGCCGCAGGGGAACGGCATCGATAGCCGCAGGGGCTGCGGGCGGCGACGTGTCGACATCAGTCATTCTGGGCGCCTTCTGCGGCTAGCTGACGGCGCCGTTGATCACCGGCTTGTCGATCATTCCGGCCTCGACGCCCCAGTTCTTGGCGATCTCTTCGTATTTGCCCGACTCGATCAGGTGCTCGAGGGCCTTCTGCAGTGACTGCGCGAGCGGCGAGCCCTTCTGAACCGGCCAGCCGTATGGCGCGGAGTCGAAGATCTCTCCGGCCGCCTCCAGCTTTCCGTTGCTCTGCTTGATCGCGTAGGCCGTCACCGGCGAATCGGCGGACATGGCGTCCACCTGCCCGAGCACGACCGCATTGGTCGCCGCATCCTGCCCGTCGAACGAGACGATCTCGATCGCCGGCTTGCCAGCATCCGTACATGCCTTGCTTTTCGCGGGCAGCTCTTCGGTCTCCTCGGTCGTGGTGGCCTGTACCGCAACCTTTTTTCCGCATGCGTTGTTCGGATCGACCGGCGATCCTGGGCGCTGGGCCCACTGGATACCCGCGCTGAAGTAGGTCACGAAGTCGACCGACTCCTCACGCTCTTTGGTATCGGTGAACGACGACATCCCGACGTTGTAGGTGCCGCCCTGAATCGACGGGATGATCTTCGCGAAGTCCGATTCGCGGTACTCCGCCGTGAGCCCGAGCGTCCCTGCGATCGCATTCATCAGATCGACGTCGAAACCGACGATCTTGCCGCTGGGATCTTTGAATTCGTTCGGCGCGTAGGGGATGTTGACGCCGACGACCAGCTTGCCCGACTCCTTGATCGCTTCTGGAACGGTGTTGGCGATCTCCTCGACCTTGTCGGCGGCCGCGGTCGTGGTCCCCGAGGGGCTGTCGCTGGAGTTGGTTCCGCTCGCGCATCCAGACAGCAGTAGCGCGCCAGTCGCAGCAAACACCGCCGCGAATTGCCACAGTTTCCCTCGACGGTTCTGACATTCACGTAGCACGGTTCCCCTACTTTCTGCCTCGTTGATTCGGCGCGAAGCGCCGGTACCGGAACAGTAATAGAGACGTAGGGAAGCGGCAGGGGAACACGAACCGCCGACGAATTCCGTACCCGTTCCAATGACACGGTTTGCACACGGATAGTGCAAAATTCGGGTTCGGAAATAGCCTTTATGCGAAACTGCGCGCATGGAAAGTCCCGCTCCTCCGAGCCTGTTGAAACACCTGTGGTTGTCCACTCTGCTGTCGGGGATTCTGGCGATAATCGTCGGCGTGCTGGCGTGGACGTGGCCGACGCTGACGATCATCGTCACGGCCATTTTCTTCGGCGCCTACCTTCTGGTCACCGGCATCACGCAGGTGGTGTTCGCATTCAGCCTGCATGTATCGGCGGGCGGCCGGGTCCTGCTGTTCATCAGCGGCGCGGCCGCACTGATCCTGGCCCTGCTGTGCTTCCGCAGCCTGCAGGAATCGATTCTGCTGCTGTCCATCTGGATCGGCATCGGCTTCATCTTCCGCGGCGTCGCGACCGCGGTGTCCGCCATCAGTGACCCCACACTTCCCGGCCGGGCCTGGGAGATCGTCATCGGCGTGCTCAGCCTGCTTGCCGGCATCTTCATGCTGGCGTGGCCGCTGCAGTCCCTGGAAACCCTGACCAGGGTCGTCGGGATCTGGCTGATCGTCATCGGGGTGTTCGAAGTCGTCTCGGCATTCGGCATCCGCAAAGCCTCCAAGCACCTCGGCGGGACGACACCCGCACCTGCGGCAGAAGAACCGGTGAGCTAACGCACACTGCGTTCTACTACGCCCTGTCGTAGGCTGGTGCCACAGCCGCGGGAGAGGTTTTCATGGACGCACTCGATGTGTCACGGTGGCAGTTCGGCACGACCACCGTCTACCACTTCATCCTCGTCCCCCTCACCATCGGCTTGGCTCCGCTCATCGCTGCCATGCAGACGGCGTGGATCGTCACGGGCAATCCTGCGTGGTATCGGCTGACGCGCTTCTTCGGCAAGCTGTTCCTGATCAACTTCGCGCTCGGTGTCGCCACCGGCATCGTGCAGGAATTCCAGTTCGGCATGAACTGGAGCGAGTATTCGCGCTTCGTCGGCGACATCTTCGGTGCGCCACTGGCGTTCGAGGGTCTGATCGCGTTCTTCTTCGAGTCGACGTTCCTCGGGCTGTGGATCTTCGGCTGGACGCGCCTCCCGCGCCTCGTCCACCTGGCATGTATCTGGATCGTCGCCTTTGCCGTCAACGCCTCGGCCTTCTTCATCATCGCCGCGAACTCGTTCATGCAGCATCCCGTTGGCGCCAAGTACAACCCGGAAACCGGACGCGCTGAACTCGTCGACTTCGTCGCCTTGCTGACCAACAACACGGCGATCTGGGCGTTCCTGCATGCGGTCGCCGGAGCCTTTCTCACCGCAGGCGTTTTCGTCGCGGCTGTCAGCGCATGGCTGATGGTCAGGTCCCACAAGCGTCCCGACGAGAGCGCTGAGGCCCGCAGCATGTACCGGCCCGCCACGATCGCGGGCAGCCTGGTTGCTCTCGTGGCCGCAGGCGGGCTGTTCTTCACCGGCGACTTCCAGGGCAAGCTGATGTTCGTCCAGCAACCGATGAAGATGGCATCGGCAGAATCGTTGTGTCACACCGAAACCGATCCAGACTTCTCGATCCTGACCGTCGGCACCCACAACAACTGCGACAGCGTCACGCACCTGATCGAGGTGCCCTACGTACTGCCGTTCCTCGCGGAATCCAGGTTCAGCGGCGTCACGCTGGAAGGCGTCAACGACCTGCAGCAGTCCTACGAGCAGAAGTTCGGACCCGGCGACTATCGACCCAACCTGTTCGTGACGTACTGGGCGTTCCGGGCGATGATCGGGCTGCTGCTCGTCCCCGTGGCTTTCGCGCTTGCGGCGCTCTGGCTCACCCGCCGCGGCCGGATTCCAGACCAGCGGTGGTTCAGCCGATTCGCGCTCATCACGCTTCCCACCCCGTTCCTGGCCAATTCAGCCGGTTGGATCTTCACCGAAATGGGCAGGCAACCCTGGGTGGTGGTGCCCAACCCCACGGGTGACCAGTTGGTGCGAATGACCGTGCAGGAGGGCGTATCCGGTCACTCCGCGGGCATGGTCGTGCTGTCCCTCTCGATCTTCACCTTGCTGTACGGCGCGCTCGGGGTCATCTGGTTCTGGCTGTTGCGCAGGTATGTGGTCGAGGGTCCGTTGGAGCACGATTCCGAACCGGTACCGCCGCGCGCACCGGACGACGAGGACGTCGCCCCCCTGTCCTTCGCGTACTAGGAGAGTGTGATGGGTCTGCAGGAGATGTGGTTCTTCATCATCGCGGTGTTGTTCGGCGGCTTCGTGCTCCTGGAAGGGTTCGACTTCGGGGTCGGCATGCTGATGGCTCCGTTTGGAGCAGCGGGAAAGGCCGCCGGTGCGGATTCCGAACCGCGCAGGCGCGCCGCGCTGAACACCATCGGTCCGGTGTGGGACGGCAACGAGGTCTGGCTGATCACCGCGGGCGCAGCGATGTTCGCCGCCTTCCCCAACTGGTACGCCACTCTGTTTTCGGCGCTGTACCTGCCTCTGCTCGCCATTCTGGTCGGGATGATCGTGCGCGTCGTCGGCATCGAATGGCGTGGCAAGGTCGACGATCGGCGTTGGCGCGCATGGGCCGACGCCGGAATCGCGGCCGGATCCTGGCTGCCCGCCATCCTCTGGGGTGTGGCGTTCGCGATCCTGCTCCAGGGGCTGCCGATCGATGCCGACGGTCAGGCACATCTGTCGATCGGCGATGTGCTCAGCGGCTACACGATTCTCGGCGGTCTGGCGACGGTGTCGCTGTTCGCGTTCTACGGGGCGGTGTTCGTCGCATTGAAGACCGCCGGACCAGTGCGCGACGACGCCTTCCGCTTCGCCCGGGTGTTGTCGTTACCCGCGGTCGTGTTCGCCGGCGGATTCGGGCTGTGGACTCAACTGGCCCACGGAAAGACGTGGACGTGGGTGCCGCTCGGGGTCGCCGTGGTCGCCCTGCTCACGGCGGTGGCGTTGATGGTCGCGCGTCGCCGTGAGGGCTTCGCATTCGCCTCGACCATGGTCGTCGTCGCCGCCGTCGTGGTGCTGCTGTTCGGATCGATGTATCCGAACCTGTTGCCCTCCACCCTCAACCCTGACTGGAGCGTGACGATCTACAACGGCTCGTCGACCCCGTACACGCTCGCGATCATGTCGTGGGCATCGCTGACACTGCTTCCGCTGGTTCTGGGATACCAAGCGTGGACGTATTGGGTGTTTCGCAAGCGGATCACCGCCGATGCCATTCCGGCCTCGATCGGGTTGTCTCGGCAACGCACATGAGCGGCCCCGTCGACCCGCGCCTATGGCGCGCATCGACCGCGATGCGGCGCTTCCTGGTGTCGTCGACCGTATGCGGCGTGCTGATCGCCTGTGCCACGATCGCCTCCGCGGTCGTGCTCGCCGACATCGTGGCGCGGGTCATCACCGATCCGGACGCTCGCAGCCTGAGCCGGCTGGCGGCACCGTTGCTGATTCTGTTGCTGCTGTGGACGTTTCGGACACTGGTCACCTGGCAGCAGGGCCGTCTCGCCCAGCGCGGGGCCAGCGAGGTGATCGCGGACCTCAGTCGGTCGGTGCTGGGGGCGACGACGTCGCTGCCGCCGCGCCGACTCGCCGGGCATCGCGATGACGCCGCAATCCTGGTGACCCGGGGCCTGGACGGCCTGCGGCTGTACTTCACCGCATATCTGCCCGCACTGCTCACCGCTGTGATCCTCACCCCGGCCACCGTCGCCGTGATCGCCGTCTACGACTGGCGATCCGCGGTGATCGTCTCGATCGCGCTGCCGTTGATCCCGATTTTCATGGTGCTCATCGGGCTCACCACGTCGGAGCGCTCGGCCGCAGCGCTACGCGCGATGGCCACGCTGCAGTCCCGGCTGCTCGACCTCGTGGCCGGCCTGCCGACCCTGCGCGCCCTGCGACGGGTGGGCGGCTCGGCGACACGCATCGCCGAACTGGGTGCCGCCCATCGCCGCTCGACGATGGCGACGCTCCGAATCGCCTTCCTGTCCTCGCTCGTGCTGGAACTGCTCGCCACGCTCGGCGTTGCGCTCGTCGCGGTGAGCGTGGGCCTGCGGCTCGTCTACGGCGAGATGACGCTGACTGCGGGGCTCACGGCCCTGCTGCTCGCACCCGAGGTGTTCTGGCCGCTGCGCCGCGTCGGTGCGGCCTACCACGCCGCACAGGACGGAAAGACAGCCGCGGACAACGCCTTCCGCCTGGCAGATGCACTTCCGCGGCGGATCGGCGGGACGCGCGAGGTCACCGCGGCGGGTGCCACCATCGACATGACGGCCTATGGCGCCGCCGCCGGGCCCGGTCAGGTGACCGTGATCGCCGGGCCCAACGGGGTGGGCAAGTCCACGCTGCTGCAGGCTGTGCTCGGACTCGACGAGCCGGTACCAGGCCGCATCCTGGTCGACGGCATGGACGTGGCCGACCTGGATCTGAGCGCATGGTGGGCACAGGTCGCCTGGCTGCCGCACCGACCCACCATCATCGCAGGCACCGTACGGCAGAACCTGGAACTCTTCGGACCAATCAAAGACATCGAAACCGCCTGCCGGAAAGCATGTTTCGACAAGGTGATCGCCGATCTGCCGGACGGGATGAACACGAGGCTGGGTAGCGGCGGGGTCGGCCTTTCGCTCGGCCAGCGTCAGCGTCTCGGGCTGGCCAGGGCGCTCGGGTCGACGGCCTCGGTGCTGCTGCTCGACGAACCGACGGCTCACCTCGACGCCGAGACCGAACAGCGGGTCCTGTGGGCCATCAGCGCGCGCGCTGCCGCAGGCGCGACGGTGATCGTCGTCGGCCACCGCGCGCCGGTGCTGGCGATCGGCGATCGCGTCGTGCAGCTGGGGAGCCTCGTCGATGTTTGAGTTGTTGCGGCCACGCCTTGGACGGCTACTGCTGGCGATCCTGTTCGGCGTGCTGTCCCTCGGCAGTGCTCTGGCGCTTGCGGGAGTTGCGGCATGGCTGATCACCAGGGCGTGGGAGATGCCGCCCGTCCTGCACCTGACGGTTGCAGTGGTGGCAGTGCGCGCGCTCGGCATCTCGCGAGGGGTCCTCGGTTACTGCGAACGTCTGGCGTCTCACGACAACGCGCTTCGCGCGGCCGCCGACGTGCGTGAGCGGCTGTACTCGCGGCTCGCGTCGGGTCCGGTCGACGCGGTGATGCGCCGAAACACCGGCGAACTGGTGAGCGACATCGGTTCATCGGTCGACGAACTGTCCGACGTACTCGTACGCGCGGTCGTCCCGATCGCGGTCGCCGCCATCCTGGGATCGGCCGCCACCATCGCGATCGCGATCATCTCGCCCGCGGCCGCGGTGGTGCTGGCGGTGTGCCTATTGGTGGCCGGCGTCGCGGCGCCCGCTCTGACCGCCCACGCCGCCGTCGCCGCCGAACACCTTGCCGCGCAGCATCGCTCGCAACGTGACACCGCAGCGATGCTCGCGCTCGAACATGCCCCCGAGCTACGTGTGGGCGGGTGCCTCGACGAGCTGCTCGCCGACGCCGACAGCCAGCAACGCGACTGGGGCCGCGCCATCGACCGGGCGGCGGCGCCGGCGGCCCTGGCAGCCGCCACACCGATCGCGGCGATCGGTGCCAGCGTGCTGGGTGCCGTCGTGTGCGGTGTCGTGTCGGCGGCGACACTCGCCCCGACGGCACTCGCGGTATTGATGCTGTTGCCGCTGTCCGCGTTCGAAGCGACGACCGCGTTGCCCGGAGCGGGCGTGCAACTCGCCCGCTCCCGGGTCGCCGCACGCCGCCTCACCGTGCTGACCGACGCCGGCGTCGACGAGTCGCGCCGACCGTCGGTCCCCTCGATTCAGCTCGAGCCGGGCGCCAGACTGGCCGTCACCGGGCCCAGCGGCTCAGGGAAAACGACGCTGCTGATGAACCTCGCCGGGCTGTTGCCGGAGGAGACGCCGTCGGACACCGCGTTCTTCGCCGAGGACGCGCACCTGTTCGCCACGACCGTTCGGGACAACCTTCTGGTCGCCCGCGGCGACGCGGCCGACGACGAACTCCGCGCCGCGCTGTACCGCGTGGGTCTCGGTGACTGGCTGGACTCGCTGCCCGAAGGGCTGTCCACCGTCCTCGTCGGCGGCGCCGCAGCCGTCTCGGCCGGGCAGCGCAGGAGACTCCTCCTTGCCCGCGCATTGACTTCGAGCGCGTCGACAGTGCTGCTCGACGAGCCGACCGAACACCTCGACGCCACCGACGGTCGGCGATTCCTCACCGAGCTGCTCACTCCCGACGCACTCTTCCCCGCCGAACGCACGGTCGTCGTCGCGACGCATCACTTGCCCGCCGACTTTGCGTGTACCACGGTCAAGCTGGGAGCCTGCGAGTAACCTCAAGCACCATGAGCGAGCCGGAACACCCCGAAACGCCTCCCCCACCTCCCCCTTCGACGCCACCACCGCCGCCCCCGCCGGGCGCACCCCCGCCGCCCTCATACGGGGCGTATCAGGGGGGCTATCCCCCGCCGCCGCAGGGGGCGCCGTACGGCGGGTACACCGCGCCGGTGTCCGCGCCCAAGAACGGCCTGGGCATCGCATCGTTGGTGGTCGCGATCATCTCGCTGTTGAGCGTCGTCGGCGGCGTCGTACTCGGCTTCGTCGCAATCGTTCTCGGCTTCATGGGCCGGGGCCGCGCCAAGCGCGGCGAGGCGAACAACGGTGGCATCGCGCTCGCCGGCATCATCCTCGGATTCCTCAGCATCATCGAGGCGATCGTCGTGATCGGGCTCATGGTGTGGGGATTCAAGGAGGTCGGCGGGACCGACTACGTCGACTGCCTGTCGCGCGCCGGCTCCGATCAGGAAGCCGTGCAGCAGTGCGCCGATCAGTTCACCGACAACCTGGAGACCCAGTTCTCGATCACCGTCACCACCCCGACGCCCTAGCGTCGTCTGCGGTCTGAACGCGCCTCGAACGCCGAGCAACGTCGTGCTGACAGCGCCGCTGCGGCTATATATGCCTGGCCACGCTCTCAGGCCGACATTGTGATCCGATGGCGCCGCTAGCGAGTCCACGACGCCCTAGCGCGGGAAGTGTTTGACGATTCCCTCCTGCACGACGGTCGCCAGCAACTGACCCGACTGATCGAAGAAGTGACCGGTGCCGAGGCCGCGGGAATCCGCGGCCACCGGCGATGACGTCGAGTACAGCACCCACTCGTCGAACCGCACCGGCCGGTGGAACCACACCGAGTGGTTCGTGGTGACGGCGAAGATCCGGTCGAACCCCCACGACAGCCCGTGGGTCGTGATGATCGAGTCCAACACGGTGGTGTCCGACGCGTACACCAGCGCCGCGGCGTGCAGCGCGGGATCGTCGGGAATGGTGCCGTGTGCCTTCATCCAGACCCTGTTGTAGGTGAGCGTCTCCCCTTTGGAGCGCATCACCCAGGCCGGGTCGTTGGTGTAACGCCAGTCGATGGGACGCAGCGCATTCACGAAATGCGGGACGACATCTTCGTATCCGCGCAGCAGATCGTCCACTCCAGGCACCGTCAGCGGACCCGGCAACTCGGGTGGCGCGATGCCGTGTTCGAGGCTGCGGCCCCCGGACAGGTAGGACACCATCGCGGTGGTCAGAAGCCGGCCGTCCTGCTCCACGTCCACGCGGCGGTTGGCGAAGCGACGCTCGTCGCGAAGCCGCGTGATGTGGAACTCGAGGTCCTTCTCTGGGTCGCCGCCTGCGATGAAGGTCACCGACAGAGCGCTCGGCGGTAGCGCGAAGGTGAGACTGCGCGACGCCGCCATCAGCGACTGCGCCACCATCTGGCCGCCGAACGTGCGGACCGGATTCTTGCTGGGGTGCGAGCCGAGGTAAGTGTCGTCGTCTACCTGGCGGAGGTCGAGTATCGCCAGCAGCTCCTGCAGGTCTGCCGTTGACACTGGATCTCCTTAAACGTCGTCCTCCCCGATCCGGTGTACGTGGATCAGATTGGTGGAGCCTACTGTGCCGGGCGGAGCGCCTGCGATGATGACCACCAGATCGCCGCGCTTGTAGCGGCCGAGTTCGAGCAGCGACTTGTCGACCTGCTTGATCATTCCGTCGGTGGTCTGAATGTGAGGCACGATGAATGTCTCGGTGCCCCAGCTCAGCGCGAGCTGACTGCGGACCTCGGGAAGCGACGTGAACGCGAGCAGCGGCAGCGGTGTGTGCAGGCGCGCCAGCCGGCGGACGGTGTCGCCGGACTGCGTGTAGGCCACCAGCGCCTTGGCGTCCAGCCGCTCGCCGATGTCGCGGGCGGCATACGAGATGACGCCGCGCTTGGTGCGGGGTACGTGGGTCAGCGGCGGAACGACGACCGAGTTCTCTTCGACCGCACGCACGATCCTGGCCATCGTCTTGACGGCCTCCAGCGGATACTTGCCCACGGAGGTCTCACCCGAGAGCATCACGGCGTCCGCACCGTCGAGCACCGCGTTGGCCACGTCGGACGCCTCGGCGCGGGTGGGCCTGGAGTTCTCGATCATCGACTCGAGCATCTGGGTCGCGACGATGACGGGTTTGGCGTTCTCCCTTGCCATTTGGATGGCCCGCTTCTGCACCAGCGGGACCTCTTCGAGCGGCAGCTCGACACCGAGGTCGCCGCGGGCGACCATGATCGCGTCGAATGCGAGCACGATCGCCTCGAGATTGTCGATGGCTTCGGGCTTCTCGAGTTTGGCGATGACGGGCACCCGCCTGCCCACGCGATCCATGATCTCGTGCACGAGTTCGATGTCGGCGGGTGAGCGCACGAAAGACAGCGCGACCAGATCGACGCCGACCTGCAGTGCGAACTCGAGGTCCTCGATGTCCTTCTCCGACAGGGCCGGAGCCGACACGTTCATGCCCGGTAGCGACATCCCTTTGTTGTTGCTGACCGGACCGCCCTCGGTGACCGTGCACACCACGTCGTTGCCGTCGATCTCTTCGACGACGAGACCGACGTTTCCGTCGTCGACGAGTACGCGGTCCCCGACCGTGGCGTCCTCGGCGAGCCTCTTGTAGGTCGTCGACACCCGGTCGTGAGTGCCCTCGCAATCGTCGACCGTGATTCGCACTGTCTCACCGTCGGCCCAGACGGTGGGCCCGTCGGCGAACCGGCCCAGCCGGATCTTGGGGCCTTGCAGATCGGCGAGAATGCCGACGGCGCGTCCGGTGGCGTCGGATGCGGCGCGAACGCGTTTGTAATTGGCTTCGTGTTCGGAGTACTCGCCGTGGCTGAAGTTGAGCCGCGCGACGTCCATTCCGGCCTCGACCAGTGCCTTCACAGCGTCTTCGGTAGCGGTGGCCGGGCCCAGGGTGCAGACGATCTTTCCGCGTCTATTCACGCCTGCGAGCATAGTCGTTGATCGATTCAGACACCGGTCAGGCGACGGCCAGCGGTAGCGCCCCCGGGACCACCGGTGCGGGCAGGTCCGACTCTCCCATCAGGTATTTGTCGACCGCGTGCGCGGCACTGCGGCCTTCGGCGATGGCCCACACGATCAGTGAGGCGCCGCGATGGGCGTCGCCGCAGACGAACACACCCGGCGCGTCGGTCTGCCAGTCCGATCCGCAGGGCAGCGCGCCGCGACGGTTGAGTTCCAGACCGAGCCCATCCAGAAGTGGCATGTGCTCGACGCCGTCGAAGCCGATGGCCAACAGGGCCAATTCACACGGAAGCTCCAACGTTTCCCCGACCGGTGTGATGATCCGGCGCCCCTCGGCGTCCCGTTCGACCTTGACCTCGGCGATCTCCATGGCGCGCAGGTTCCCCCTCTCGTCGCCGAGGAAGCGTTGCACCGCGACTTCGTAGCGGCGGTCCCCGCCCTCGGCGTGCGCGGGCGACAGACGCGTACGCAGCACAATGGGCCACATCGGCCACGGCGAGCGGGACTCGTCGCGGTATTCCGGAGGTTCCGGGTTGTAGTCCAGCTGCGTGACGGATTTCGCGCCCTGTCGGTGTGCGGTACCAAGGCAGTCCGCCCCGGTGTCACCGCCGCCGATGATCACGACATTCTTGCCGGCCGCGGAGATCGGACTCGCGCCGTCTCCTTCGCACTCCTTGTTCGCGGGCACCAGATGGTCCATCGCGAGGTGCACACCTCTGAGGCGGCGGCCCTCGACGTCACTGTCGCGCGCCCGCAGCGCGCCGACGGCCAACACCACCGCGTCGTACTGCTGCCGGAGCTGTTCGACGGGAAGATCCACGCCGACTTCACATTCGGTGACGAACCGGGTGCCCTCGGCGCGCATCTGGGCCAGTCGCTGGTTCAGCGTGGCCTTCTCGAGCTTGTACTCCGGGATGCCGTAGCGCATCAACCCGCCGATCCGGTCGTCGCGCTCGTACACCGTGACGTCATGGCCGGCACGTGTGAGCTGTTGTGCCGCAGCGAGTCCGGCCGGACCCGATCCGACGATGGCCACCCGCCTGCCCGTGGCGATCGCTGCCGGCTGCGGTTCGACGATTCCGTCCATCCACGCCTGGTCGGCGATGGTCTGCTCGATGCGTTTGATGGTCACGCTGCCGCCGGTGCGCTCCTCGCCGATGGACAGCACGCACGCCGCTTCGCACGGCGCAGGACACAACCGTCCGGTGAACTCGGGGAAGTTGTTGGTCGCGTGGAGCCGATCGCTTGCTGCGTCCCAGCGGCCCCGCCGCACCAGGTCGTTCCACTCCGGAATGAGATTGCCGAGCGGACAACCTGCGGTTCCCGAGTGGCAGAACGGAATTCCGCAGTCCATGCATCGCCGGGCCTGCTGTGAGACCTCGCCTGCGCGCTGGTGCGGGTCCTGTTGTTCGTAGACCTCGCGCCAGTCGCCGACACGCTCGTCGACGGCACGCTTGGTGGCGTCGACCTTGGGAACCTTGAGAAATCCTGTCGGGTCAGCCACGGCTTGCCTCCATGATCGCGGTGTCGACGTCGCGGCCTTCGCGTCTGGCGACCAACGTGGCCTCCAGCACGCGTTGGTAGTCGCGGGGCATGATCTTGGTGAACTGCGCACTGCGCCTTGGCCAGTCGGACAGCACGCTGTCGGCCAAGGTGCTCCTGGTGTGTTTCGCATGGGTGGCGATGACGTCGCGCAACCACGTGAGGTCCTCGGGTTCCAGGCGCTGCAGCTCCACCATCTCGGTGTTGACCTTCTTCGGGTCCAGCCCCAGCACGAACGCGATGCCACCGGACATGCCTGCCGCCATGTTGCGGCCCGTCTTGCCGAGTATCACCACGCGGCCTCCGGTCATGTACTCGCAGGCGTGGTCGCCGACGCCCTCGACGACCGTCAGCGCTCCCGAGTTGCGGGCGGCGAACCGCTCGCCCACCCGGCCTCGCAGGTACAGCTCGCCGGACGTGGCGCCGAACAGCAGCGTGTTGCCGGCGATCACGTTGTCCTCGGGCAGGAACAGGACGTCGTCGGGCGGCCTGACGATGACCCGGCCGCCGGACAGTCCCTTGCCGACGTAGTCGTTGGCGTCCCCGACCAATTCGAGTGTGATGCCCGCAGGCAGAAAGGCGCCGATGGACTGGCCTGCCGACCCGGTCAATGTCACGTGAATCGTGTTGTCGGGCAGCCCCGCCGCGCCGTAGCGCCGGGTGACCTCGGAACCGAGCAGCGTGCCGACGGTGCGGTTGACGTTGCGTACCGGCAGTTCCAGTCGGACCGGATGGGCGTCTTCGAGGGCGCCTTCGGCGAGCTGGATGAGCGTACGGTCCAGTGCCTCTTCGAGACCGTGCTCCTGCGCCCGCGTTCGGCGGCGCTCGGCGCTGTTGGGCACCGCGAAGACCGGCGCCAGATCCAGACCCCTGCTCTTCCAATGGGCGATGCCCTCGTCGGTGTCGAGCATGTCCGCCTGACCCACCGCCTCGTCGATGGTGCGGAAGCCGAGTTCGGCGAGGTAGTGGCGGATGTCCTCGGCGATGAACCGGAAGTAGTTCTCGACGAACTCCGGCTTGCCGTTGAATCGTGCTCGCAGCTCCGGGTTCTGGGTCGCCACACCGACCGGACAGGTGTCGAGGTGACAGACCCGCATCATGATGCAGCCCGACACCACCAGCGGTGCGGTGGCGAAACCGTATTCCTCTGCGCCGAGCAGCATCGCGACGACGACGTCACGGGCGGTCCGCATGCCACCGTCGCACTGCACCGTGATGCGGTCGCGCAACCCGTTGAGCATCAGCGTCTGCTGGGTGTCGGCCAGTCCGATCTCCCACGGCGCGCCGGCATGTTTGAGGCTGGTCAGCGGCGCCGCACCGGTGCCGCCGTCGTAACCGGAGATCAGGACGACGTCGGCGTGGGCTTTCGACACACCCGCAGCGACGGTGCCCACCCCCACCGAGCTGACGAGCTTGACGTGGATGCGCGCGTCGGCGTTGGCGTTCTTCAGGTCGTGGATCAGCTGTGCGAGATCCTCGATGGAGTAGATGTCGTGGTGCGGCGGCGGGGAGATCAAGCCGACCCCTGGCGTCGAGTGCCGGGTCTTGGCGATGTTGGGATACACCTTGTAGCCCGGAAGCTGTCCGCCCTCGCCGGGTTTGGCGCCCTGGGCCATCTTGATCTGGATGTCGGACGCGTTGACGAGGTAGTCGCTGGTGACGCCGAACCGACCGGAGGCGACCTGCTTGACGGCGCTGCGTCGCCTGGGGTCGTAGAGCCGGTCGACGTCCTCGCCGCCCTCGCCGGAGTTCGATCGGCCGCCGAGGTTGTTCATCGCGACGGCCATCGTCTCGTGCGCCTCGGCGGAGATGGAACCGTAGCTCATCGCTCCGGTGTTGAACCGCGTGACGATGGAGTCGACGGATTCGACTTCCTCCAGCGGGACGGGCGGCCTGTGCTTCTTGAAGCTGAACAGGCCACGCAGTGTGCCGCCTTCCCTGGACAGGCGGTTCACCTCGTCGGAGTACTGCTTGAAGATGTCGTGCCGGCCGGTGCGCGTCGAATGCTGCAGCAGGAACACCACTTCGGGGGTGAACAGATGCAGTTCACCCTCACGACGGAAGGCGTATTCGCCACCGACCTCGAGACGCCGGTGCACGCGCTCGGTCGGGTTCTCCGGATAGGCCCGGCGATGGCGGACCTTCACTTCCTCCGCGAGTACGTCGAGCGCGACACCGCCGAGCTGACTCGGCGTACCCGTGAAGTACTCGTCGATGACGTGCTTGTCGATACCGACGGCCTCGAAGGCCTGGGCGGCGGTGTAGGAGGCGACGGTCGAGATGCCCATCTTGCTCATCACCTTGGTGACGCCCTTACCGAGCGCCTTGAGGTAATTACGCACTGCGGCAGCGGGTTCGATGCCGGTGAGCTCACCTTCGCGGACGAGGTCCTCGATCGACTCGAACGCCAGATACGGGTTGACCGCCGCGGCGCCGAAGCCGATCAGCATCGCGATGTGGTGCACTTCCCTGGCGTCACCGCTTTCGACCACCAGGGCAACGGTGGTGCGTTCCTTGGTGCGAACGAGATGATGGTGCACGGCCGACACGGCCAGCAGCGAGGGTATCGGAGCTCGCGTGTGGTCGGAGTCGCGGTCGGAGATGACCAGCGTGCGTGCGCCTTTGCCGATGGCGTCGCAGGCACGCAGACGCAGATCCTCCAGGGCGTCGGCCAGACCCTCACCTCCCCGCTCGACGTCGTAGAGCGCCTTGAGGACAGCGGTCCTCAGCCCGCCGTGCTCGCCGTCGTCGTTGATGTGGACGATCTTGTTGAGTTCGTCGTTGTCGAGCACCGGCCACCGCAGCACGATCTGGCGACACGATGCCGCGGTCGGTTCGAGGAGGTTCTGCTCCGGCCCCATGACGCGGGCCATCGAGGTGACGACCTCTTCGCGAATGGCATCCAGCGGTGGGTTGGTCACCTGCGCAAAGAGTTCGACGAAATAGTCGTAGAGCAGCCGGGACCGCTGGGACAGCACCGCCGTCGGTGTATCCGTTCCCATCGACCCCAACGGCTCTGCGCCCGAGGCGGCCATCGGCGTGAGCAGGATCCGCAGATCCTCCTCGGTGTAGCCGAAGGCGATCTGTCTGCGCACGACGGACTCGTGGTTGGGCTGAACGCGAGCCCGGTCGGGCAGCGTCGCGATGTCGAGCAGCCCGGCGTGCAGCCACTCGCCGTATGGCTCCTGCGCGGCGAGGGATTCCTTGATCTCGTCGTCGGACACGATGCGGCCGGCGGCGGTGTCGATGAGGAACATCTTCCCCGGCTGCAGTCGGCCCTTGGCGACGATCTGCGCCGACGGCACATCGAGCACGCCGCTCTCGCTGGCGAGGATGATGCGATCATCGAGCGTGCGCCACCATCGACCTGGCCGTAATCCGTTGCGGTCCAACACCGCCCCGACGAGGGTGCCATCGGTGAACGTGACGCAGGCAGGACCGTCCCAGGGCTCCATCAGCGAGGCGTGGAACTGCCAGAACGCCCGCTCGCCGGGGCCCATGGTGGTGCTGTTCTCCCACGCCTCGGGGATCATCATCAGTACGGCGTGCGGCAGGCTGCGCCCACCGAGGTGCAGCAGTTCGAGCACTTCGTCGAAGGAGGCCGAGTCGGACGCCTCCGGTGTGCAGATCGGTGAGAGACGGGACAGGTCGCCCCCGATGTTGGCGCTCGCGAGCATGGCTTCGCGCGCGTGCATCCGGTTGCGGTTGCCGCGCACGGTGTTGATCTCCCCGTTGTGCGCGACGAAACGGAAGGGATGGGCCAAGGGCCAGGACGGGAACGTGTTCGTGGAGAATCGACTGTGCACGATCGCGATGGCGCTGCGACAGCGTTCGTCGCGCAGATCCGGAAAGTATTGCGGCAGCTGCATTGTGGTGAGCATGCCCTTGTAGACGATGGTGCGGCTGGACAGCGAAGGGAAGTACACACCCGTGCGCTCGGCGCGTTTGCGCAGCGGATAGACACGTCGGTCGAGGTCGATGCCGGCGAGGTGGTGCGGCGATGCGACGAATAGCTGCTCCATGTGTGGCATGCAGCCCAAGGCGGTCGCGCCGATCTCGGCGCCGTCGGGGTCGGTGGGAACCTCACGCCACCCGAGCACGCTGAGCCCCTCGTCGGCGGCGACTGCTTCGACGTGTTCGCGTGCGGCAGTGCGCTCCGCCGGGTCCTGCGGCAGGAAGCAGATGCCCGCGGCGAATGTGTTGGCGCCCTCGGCGGTGGGCGACGGTAGCGCGAAGTCCACCACCTCGCGCAGTAATTCGACGGGCAATTGGATGAGGATGCCTGCCCCGTCACCGCTGTTGGGTTCGGCGCCCGCGGCACCACGGTGTTCGAGATGCTCCAAGGCGACCAACCCTTCGACGACGATGGCGTGCGACCGGCGGCCTTGGATATCGGTGATCATGGCGACGCCGCAGGAGTCCGACTCGTTGTCCGGGTCGTACAGGCCCTGGGGCTCGGGGAATGCCGAATAGAGCATCGAGGGGGAACCTCCGCAGTCCTGGGAAATCATGTCCCGGGACTGCACCGGCCCGTATTGGATGTCGCCGCCGCCGCGGCTCCGAACGGCGATTGTATCAGCGCAAAACGCGAGCTACCCGTCGAGAACCGTCGGGACCAGCGGGAATCCCGGCAGGTTGCGCACTACGGTCCAGGTGACGGCGATAGCGACGATGGTGACAGCCGCAACCGGCGTCATCCACGGTCGTTCGCTGCGCCGACGCAACACGATCCACGCCAGCAGCAGCGGCAGACCGATCAGAGCGACGACGTTGTCGACCACGGCCGCGGACAGGTCGAGGTGGAGGACGTCGTGAACCATGCGCAGTCCACCGCAGCCGGGGCAGTACAGACCCGTGGCCGCGTGAAACGGACACGGCAGAAAGAAGTTCGGTCGATGCGGGTCGCCCAGTCCGATGTAGGCGAGAGCGCCGACGACCACGGCACCCGTCCCGAGTGCGGTGTAGAGCCGTCCCCTGGTGGGGGCCGTACTAAGTGCCATCGCGCAGAGGACGTCCCTCTGGATCGCGCACCTTGTCGGTGAAAATCAGGACTGCGTCGACGATGCCCCAGACGAGGGCACCGATACCGCACGTCACGAGCCCGACGAGGAGCTGGGCGACACCGAGACCGACCTGGCCGAGATACATGCGGCCAATGCCGACGAGCCCGAACAGCCCGAGCAGCTGCAGCAGGCCGGCGATGGTCTTGGACTTGTCCGAGAACGGCTCACCCGTGAGCGGGTGCCTGCCGAACGGGGCGGACGGATCCTGGTAGGCCTGCGGGTACTGACCCACGGGCGGTGGTCCGTAGCCAGGCTGCGGCGGGGGCGGCGGCGTTGGCTGGCTTCCATATTCATTGCCACCGAACTGCGGCTCAGTCATGACAGACAGCATGCCAGACTGCGCGGGAAATGCTTCAGGATTGGCCGCTGACCAGGCTGAGAATGTCTGTGAGGCCGTTGACGGGGACGCCGGGATCGATGGAGCGCAGGAGGCCCAGGCCGATTCCTAGGGCGAGCATCACCGTCGCTATCTCGTCGCGGGGCATCGCCGGATCGGTGAGGTCAGTGGATTCGGTTGCCCCGGTAAGTGTTTGGAGGATGAATGTCAGCCGGGACGCCATGTCGGTCCGCAGTTGCTCGTTGCGCCTGGCGTGCACGGCGAACTCGACCTCCAGCGACGTCCACCCAGGATCGCCGATAACCCGTTCGGCCCAGTCGCGAAGTGCCTCGATACGCGAGGGCAGGTCCGGTCGCGCCATGATGTCAAGGATCTCGGCGATCCGCTCGCCACGGACCTCGTCGAGCACCGCCGTACACAACTCGTCCTTGTTGCGGAAGTTCGAGTAGACCGCCCCCTTGGAGAATCCCGCCGCGTCGGCGACCTTCTCCAGCGACGTCGGGTGATAACCGTCCTCGAAGAACAGCCGCCTCGCGGTTCTGACCAGGTCAGCCCTGGTCTGCGCCTGGCTCTGAGCCCGTGTCATCCTCGGCATTCCCGCGATTCTAGAGCATTGACATACTTTTGGACTCTGGATACCGTCGGTTTCCGAATGAGAGGAGGCCGTCATGGCCTATCCTGCGATCGAGGTTGACGGAGCCGTCGTCGCCGTCACCGGCGGGGCCCGCGGAATCGGCAAGGCGACCGCCCACCTCTTCGCCTCTCGGGGTGCGACCGTGTGCGTCGGAGACCTCGACCCAGCGGATTCGTCCGATGTCTTCGTCGTCGACGTCACCTCCCGCCATTCGTTCGGTGCGTTCGTGGACGCGGTGATCGCCCGGCACGGCCGGATCGACATCCTCGTCAACAACGCCGGTGTGATGCCGGTGGGCGACTTTCTGTCCGAGGACGACGCGATCAGCGGAACGACGCTGGGCGTCAACGTCTGGGGCCTGATCCACGGCATGCGTGCCGTGATGCCGCACATGATCGAGCGCGGACGTGGACATGTGGTGAACGTCGCCTCCATGGCGGGCAAGTTGGTGGTTCCGGGGCTGGCGGTCTACAACGCCAGCAAGTTCGCGGCCGTGGGCCTGTCCGTTGCAGTCCGTGAGGAGTACCGGAGCTCGGGTGTCAGCGTCAGCGCGGTGCTGCCGAGCGCGGTGCGGACCAGGCTGGCGTCGGGCGTGCCACTGGGACACGGTATGCCGACGGTCGACGCCGAAGACGTCGCGCGTGCGATCGTCTGCAGCGTTCGCAGGCGGCGCGCCGAGATCACCGTTCCGCGCTACCTGGCGGCCTGGGACCTGGTGAGTGCAGCGACGCCCGAACCGGTCATGCGGTTGGGCCGCAAGCTGATCGTGACCGACGGGCGTTGACCTCGGTAGAGCATGACGTGCGGGCCGCCTACGAGGAATCGATTGCCGCGCAGGCCCGCCGATGACGCGCGAACCTCGGGTTGTGATCATCGGTGCGGGCATCGCAGGCATCGCGACCGCGGTGACGTTGCAGCGCGCCGGCTTCGGTGATTTCACGATCCTGGAGAAGGGTTCCGACGTCGGCGGCGTGTGGCACTGGAACCGCTACCCCGGCCTCACCTGCGATGTGCCGTCGCAGCTGTATCAGTTCTCGTTCGCGCCGAAGCCGGACTGGTCGGGCCTGTTCGCGCCGGGCGCGGAGATCCAACGCTATCTCCGCGACGTCGTTGACGGTTGCGGACTCGGCGACCGTCTGCTGTTGAACACGGAGGTTGTGTCCGCGACTTTTTCCGGAACGGATTGGCGCGTAACGACTTCTGGCGGGGTGGAGCTCGAAGCAGACTTCGTGATCGCCGCGACCGGTGTGCTTCATCACCCGTTCACGCCCGACATTCCGGGACTCGACACCTTCGCCGGCGATGTGGTCCACACGGCGCGCTGGCACGACGACACGGTCACCGACGGACGACGCATCGCGGTCATCGGCACGGGGTCGACGGGTGTGCAGGTTGTGTCCGCCCTGCAACCCGGCGCGGCACGTATCAGCCATCTGGTGCGGTCGCCGCAGTGGGTGATGTGGGCGCCGATGGGACTGCGCCAGCCCGCGGCCGTGGGCAGGCTGCTACGGAAACGACCGGCGCTGCACAGGAAGCTGTACGCGGTATTCCTTTGGGGATCAGGCATTCTCGCCGACATCGCCACCCGGCCGAGCTGGCGCCGACGACTCGTCCAGACGTATGCGCGCTGGTCGTTGCGCACCCAG